>MHIM01000032.1:0-579 GCA_001817505.1 Candidatus Buchananbacteria bacterium RIFCSPLOWO2_01_FULL_39_33
CTTAATTCATCTTCTGTAACTTTTTGTAATGATCCAGGCTTAAAGAAACACCAAAGTTCTTTATCGTCAAACTTTAACCCTACCTAACTTAACTCCCCGGCCGTAAGGCCGAGGGATGGAGTCACCCCTGCATCTTTTTTCGTTCGGGATACAATTGGAGATGTGGAGTTGATACACCTTTCCCACTGCGTATATCGATGCGAATACCATATTGTCGTGGTGACGAAATACAGACGAAAAATATTCAACGAGGGAATTTTTGCGTATTTCGATATCAAGTTGGCGGAATTGACAAGCCATTACCCATTGATCAAGTTTGTTAAGGTCAATCACGATCAGGATCACCTACACCTGCTGGTATCAATTCCGCCAACCATGACGGTTGGGAAAGCAGTAGGACTGGTAAAACAGAATACCTCCCGGGAACTGAAGCAAAAATTCCCGTTTCTCAAGGAAGTGTACTGGGGGACAGATGCGATATGGAGCGAAGGGTATTTCGTCGCCACGGTGGGAATCAACGAGGCGGTTATCCAAAAGTATATTGAAGAACAGGGGAAAAAAGATGCAGGGCAAGCGAAG
>MHIM01000032.1:847-17714 GCA_001817505.1 Candidatus Buchananbacteria bacterium RIFCSPLOWO2_01_FULL_39_33
AACCCCCTCCATTTTTGCCCGCTCGCTGGAGAATGGCGAAAAAACTAGGCTCTTGACATAACTTTAGTGCCTTGCTACACTATATGTTATAGTCATACTTTTCTAACTTGTAGGAATATGCCAAAGCAAAAAAATCAATCACATCAAAAACGTTTCTACGGTACGGCAAACCTCGGAGAAAAAGGACAAGTAGTCATACCAAATGACGCGCGAAAAGATATGAAATTAAAGAAAGGCGACCGCCTGTTAGTTTTTGGCATGGGCGAAGATATGATTGCGTTTATCAAGCTTTCACAGATTGAAAAAATTGCTTCTCGTCTTTCTGAAAAGTTAAAAATGATTGATGACATTATTAAAAAAACGAAATAATTAACCTTATTATCTATGAATATTATTGAAGTAAAAAACCTAACAAAAAAATTCAATGGCTTAACGGCCGTTGACGATGTTTCTTTTGAGGTAAAGAAGGGAGAAATTTTTGGTTTTCTCGGACCGAACGGAGCGGGAAAATCAACAACCATCAATATGCTCTCGACCATTCTTTCGCCGACTGAAGGCGAGGCGTTCATAAATAAATTTAATGTCTTGTCTCAAAAAGACGAAGTGCGCAGATCAATCGGTCTTGTTTTTCAAGACCCGTCATTGGATGACCGGCTGACTGCGAAAGAAAATCTTCGTTTCCACGCGCGATTATATGGTGTGCCGAAAGAAGATTATCAAAAACGGGAAAAAGAAGTATTGGATTTGGTGGATTTATGGGAGAGGCGAAACGAAGTAATAAAGAACTTTTCCGGCGGAATGAAACGGCGTCTGGAAATAGCCCGCGGACTTATCCATTATCCGGCCGTATTGTTTTTGGATGAACCGACTATTGGGCTTGATCCGCAAACGCGTGCTCATTTGTGGAGTTACATTTTGAAATTGAAACACGAAAAAGAAATGACTATATTCATGACAACGCATTATATGAATGAAGCTGAAAACTGCGACCGAATTGCCATTATTGACCACGGCAAGGTCATAGTACTCGACACTCCCGACAATCTTAAAACAAAAGTTGGAGGAGATGTGATAAGGATGAAAACCGGCGATAAGCCTTCTCTGAAGAAAGAGCTTGAAGAAAGATACAATATAGAAGTTAAGGAAGAGGACGGCACTCTGCGAATAGAAGTAGCGAATGGCGATCAATTTTTACCGCATCTTTTCAACGAGCTAACCGCCAAGATTAATGCTATTGAACTAAGAAAACCGACATTAGACGATGTATTTTTGCATTTTACGGGGCACGCCATTCGGGAAGAAGAAGCCTCTGACAAAGAACATATGCGCCAGCATATGCGCATGAGAAGAAGAACATAATTATTATCCATCAATAAAATATATCCTATGCAATTTATTCAAACAATTTACACAATTTGGCAAAGAGAAATTATTCGCTATTGGCGGGATAAAACACGAATTATTTCCACGCTTTTTATGCCTCTGATGTTTCTTGTTATTTTCGGCGCCGGTTTGTCAAAGACGCTTGCGACAGGAAATTTTGGCGTTGACTTCACGCAATTTATGTATCCCGGAATTGTCGCGATGAGCGTCATGAGTGTTGCTTTTTTCTCCACTGTCTCAACCGTTTGGGATAGAGAATTCGGTTTTTTGAAAGAAATTTTGGTAGCGCCCGTCTCTCGCGTGGCGGTTGCCATTGGTAAAACGTTGGGTGCAACCACCATTGCTTCAATTCAGGCACTTATCTTATTGATTCTTGCCCCGTTTATCGGCGTAACGATTCACTTTGTCATCATTCCTCAACTCGTTCTATTTATGCTCTTGCTCGCTTTTGCCATATCTGGTATGGGGTTGTTGATTTCTTCTCTCATGAAAACAACAGAAAGTTTTGGGCTTGTTATGCAGGTTTTAATTTTTCCCATGTTTTTCATTTCTGGCGCCTTTTTTCCGCTCACCGCCGTGCCGTCATGGATGAAGGTACTTTCGTATATAAATCCATTAACCTACGGCGTAGACGCGATGAGACAAATTCTTTTGGGAAACCAAGTCGCTGAAAATATTTTGAGCGTCCTTTCGTTACATGCCATATCCGTCAATGCATTATTTCTTTTGGGATTTTCTGCGGTGATGGTAAGTACCGCGGTGTGGGCGTTTAATAAGAGAGCCTAGTTTTTTCGCCATTCTCCAGCGAGCGGGCAAAAATGGAGGGGGTTGGGGGGAGGAAATTTTTGCCCGCGAGCTGAAGCGAAGCCCCGCCGCCCCGCGCTTTGGGCGCGGAAGCCGAAGCAGAAAAATTTTCTTTTCCTTTTAGAAGAAAAAATCGGCGCGCGCAAAATAAAAAATGCAGAGAAAATTTTTTTGCGAGGCAGGCCGCCGTCATCGGCGGCGGGCGGCGGGGCGGAGCGAGTGGATTTTTTCAGCAATTTTTGATAAAGTAAGTTCGAGCGCAGTCGTAAAGACACTCAACTAAAAAAGACCCTTTAGGGTCTTTTTTAGTTGGAGATCGGTGAGAATCAAATAGGTAAAAGTGATCCGCTTTGGACGGAGAGTGTTGATAAATACGGGCCAGTGCCAGTATCTAACACTGCTCGGGATCAAGAGAAAAGCGATGCATAATTCCCCTTATCTACTTTAAGATTAAAATATAATCTCCCGGTACTTTATCAAAAAACGAGTCATTTTAATTTTCTTTAAGAAGATAAAAAACCATAAAAAATCTTAATTTTACTTATAATTTATTTAATTATTTTGTCTAAATTTAGACAAAAAATTACCTTTATGTATTGACAAATATATTTTTATATGATAGACTGACGCCAGTAGTTAATTCCTCCAAAGTAACCTAAGGAGGTTTTTTAACTCCAAATTTATGAATTATTTACCGAAAAAATTAAACGCTACGGCCATTATAGCGGTCTTTGCTTATCAGCTGGTATTTCCGCAATTTTCTTATGCTTCCGTGCTTGATAATTTCATAAGTCAAGATAGTATTTTAGCTATAGTCAATTCTCCCCAAGCTATAATTTTTGATGCCAGTAGCGTCGAACTGTCCACTAAATTGCCGGTCTCAACTCTGCGTAAAGCCCACCGGAAAGTTCAGGTTTCTGTCACCGCTTATTCTTCCACTCCCGACCAGACAGACAGCACTCCTTTTACGACTGCCAATGGCAGCCAGGTTAGAGATGGTATTGTGGCTACTAATTTCTTGCCCTTTGGTACTAAAGTTAGAATTCCTGAATTGTTCGGTGATAAGGTTTTTAGTGTGGAAGATAGGATGAATGCCAGATATTATTATAAAATAGATGTTTGGCTGCCGACTTATGAGGCAGCCAAAAACTTTGGCATCAGATATGTTGAGGTAGAAGTATTTTAATATAATTACCAATCTAAAAATCCGCCCCGGGCGGATTTTTAGATTTAAGGCCAGGACGGGAGTTGCACCCGTGCCTAGCGGTTTTGCAGACCGCCGCCTTACTACTTGGCTACCTGGCCATCTTGATTGGACTTTTTAAATTTATCATAAATAAGGACTTTGTTCAATTACTACTTTTTAAATGCTTGAAATTTTAACCATTTTCTGATATAGTAAAAAAGATCATAAATTTAGATAATACCCAATGAATATTTCTGAATTAGCCAGACAATTGAAAGTTACTGCCAGCGAGCTTTTTGATAAATTGCCGGAGCTTGGTTTTGATATTGGCCGCCGAGCCATAAAAGTTGATGACCGAATAGCTCAAAAAATTATCGAGGTTTGGAAAGGGCAATCAAAAAAAGAGCGGGAAATGTCCCAGATTGCTGAAATTCGCGGGGCTAAGATTCAGTCAGAAGAATCAGCTGTTAGAAAAGCGGTTGAAATAAAAGTGCCATTGGTTATTACGGTCCGGGAATTTGCCGATCAGCTGGGTTTGCCAATCAATAAAGTTTTGGCGGAACTGATGAAAAATGGCGTTTTGGCCTCGATGAATGAAAGAATTGATTTTGATACCGCTGCTATTGTCGGTGAGGAACTGGGTTATAAAATTACTGTCAGTGAAACCAGAACAGAGGATTCATCTTCTTATGAAGAGCAAAAAAAATTAGAAGAGATATTAAAGGACCGGGGCCAGAAAGTCCAATCGCGGCCACCGGTAGTGGTGGTCATGGGCCATGTTGATCATGGCAAAACCAAGATTTTAGATGCTATTAGAAAAACTGATGTAGTAGCTGGCGAAAGCGGCGGTATTACCCAGCATATCGGTGCTTATCAAGTGACTTATCATCCCAAGGATGAGAAGCCAGTTCCAGAACCGGGAATTGTTTCCCGCCAGTCGGCTAGCCGGGATGATTTTTCTAATCGAAAAATAACTTTTATTGACACTCCCGGCCATGAGGCCTTTACGGCTATGAGATCGCGCGGAGCTCGAGTGGCGGATATCGCCATCTTGGTGATAGCGGCTGATGACAGCATTCAACTGCAAACCAAAGAGGCAATTAAAATCATTCAGGCTGCTGGCCTGCCTTATATTGTGGCAATTAATAAAATTGATAAGCCGGCAGCCGACATTGAAAAAGTCAAACAGGATTTGGCTTCTTTGAATTTATTGCCGGAGGATTGGGGCGGCCAAGTGATTACTGCCAATGTTTCAGCTAAGGAGGGCACGGGCATTGATGATTTATTAGAGACGGTTTTACTAGTAGCTGACATGGAAAAAGACAATATTGTCGCCGATCCCAATCGCCCAGCTATTGGCACTATTATTGAATCCCATATTGATAAAGGCGAGGGGCCGGTAGCTACTATTTTAGTCCAATCAGGCACGCTCAAAATAGGTGATGTCCTGGGCCTGGGACGAACCTTAGTGGGAAAAGTTAGAATGCTGAAAGATTATAAGGGCGATAATACTGCTTCGGCTTGGCCAGGGACTCCGGTTAAGATTTTGGGCTTGAAATTAGCGCCGGAAGTTGGTAGCATTTTAGAAGTTTCCCAAGATGTTAAATCCTTGAGCCGGAATGCTAAACAGCATCGGTTGAGGCAGGAAAAAGATTATTCTACCCGGGCCAAATCAGCCGATGATGAAACTGGTCTTAAGTTTATTAATTTAATAATTAAAGCCGATGTCTTGGGATCGGTGGAAGCGATAATTGAAAGTTTGGCTAAATTGGAAACTGATAAAATCAAAGTTAAAATTATTGGCAAGGGTTTGGGTATTATCACCGAATCGGATGTTTTAAAAGCGGAAGCTGCTAAAGCTAAAATTTTGGGCTTTCATGTCAAGCCAGCCGCTTTGGTTTTAAATTTAGCTCGGGACAAGGGGGTGATAATAAAATATTATGAAGTTATTTATCACCTGATAGAAGATATCCAAAAGGACATCGTTGAACTTAAGGAAAAAGAAACAGTTAGAAAATTAATCGGTAAGCTTGAGGTCTTAAAGATATTCAGGCAAGAGGCCAAAAATATGATTGTCGGTGGCCGGGTAATTGAAGGCGGTTTATTGGTCTGTGATACGGTTATTGTCATGAGAGGCCAGCAAGCTATCGCCTCTGGCAGTGTCCAAAGATTGGAATGTGCCAAACAGCCAGTTGACCAGGTTAGCTCCGGCCAGGAATGTGGCATCAGTTTTGCCGGTAAGCCGGTAATAGAGGTGGGCGATATTTTGGAATTTTATCAGGCAGAAAAATAAATTGGCTTATGGTAATGAATTATATGTTATCTGCCATTAGCTATAAGTTAACATTATGCCTAAGAGAATGGAAAAAATTGATGAACTTATTGCTCAACAGCTGGGCCAGATTATCTCAGTTGATATTGAATTGCCAATTGGATCGCTGGCTACTATCACTAAAGTTAAAACCTCAGCCGATTTGAAACAAGCGAAGATATTTTTAAGCATTTGGCCGGAGTCCAAGCAAAGGGAAATAATGAGCTTATTAATTAATAGTCTCCCCAAAATTCAAAGCGCTTTAAATAATCGGCTGACTTTAAGAAATATTCCCAAATTAAGATTTATAATTGATGAAACCGGCCAAGATGTTGCTAAATTAGACCAACTTTTGAAGGAACTGAAGTAATTACGGACAACGCCAAAACTCCGGCTGAAGCCGGAGTTTTATTATTGACAATTAATCAGGTGTTTAATATAATACTCTATTACATTACAGCGTTTAATTTTTATGTTTAATAATCCCGGTTAATCAAACCACTATGATATCAGACGGTTTCCATTATAATAAACTCCCAACCAATTCATTATTATTTAACGGACTAAATCAGCAGATTATGGCGGCCAATAGTATTCTGATTATCAGCCATCAAAGGCCAGATGGCGATTCCTGCGGTTCGTCTTTAGCCCTGTTCAATTATTTGAAAACTTCAGGTAAGAACGTTGCTATTTTTATGGCTGACCAGCCGCCATCTTATTTTAGCTTTTTACCGGGCTTAGAAGTTATCACCGGTGATCGCATGCTCTTAAATCGCCAATGGGATTTGGTAATTGTCTTGGACTCCAGTGACTGGGCTCACACCCAAGTCAAACCCAGCAATCTTTTAAGAAAAATGACAATAAATATTGACCATCATTTCAGCAATAATCGCTTTGGCGATATCAATTGCGTTGATGATCTGGCCTCCTCAACTTGTGAAATAATTTATAAATTTTTTACTGAAATAAAATTGGCTTTGAACTACCAGCTGGCTACTTGTCTGCTCTGTGGGATTTTAAGTGACACTGGCGGTTTTTACAATTCCGCCACTACTATTGAAGCCATAAAAATATCTGCCCGGCTTATTGACCAAGGAGCCAAGATGTATAAAATTAATAACCAGGTTGGGAGAAACAGAACTATTAACGGCTTGCGCTTATGGGGGGAGGTTCTAGCGCGGTTAAAAATTGATGCCGATCTTAAAATCGCCTATACCTATGTCCGAGAAGAGGAGTATAAGAAATATCTAATTAACGATGAGGAATTAGACGGCTTGATTAATTTTTTAAATGCCTTAACCGATGTTTCTATTTCGGCCTTGTTTAGGATTAATCGGAACCAGACCGTAGTTAGTTTGAGAACTACCAAAGATAATATTAATGTTGCTCAAATTGCCCAGCTTTACGGCGGCGGTGGCCATCAGAAAGCAGCTGGTTTCACTTTGCCCTACACCCTTGATGAGGATAGTGATTTATTATCATTCTTGAAAAAAGATAATAATAGGTGTATGTTATAATAAGAATTTACAAATTCAAAATAACAAATAACAAATAAATTATAAATTCAAAATAACAAATATTTACTTTGGAACTTGTTATTTGATATTTATTTTAAATTTTAACTTAAAATTTATGTATTTAATTCCTACAGTCTTAGAAAAGACCAATTACGGTGAACGCGCTTATGATATTTATTCCCGATTATTAAAAGACCGGATTATTTTTTTGGGCTCAGCTATTGATGATGCCGTGGCCAATACAGTAATTGCCCAATTACTTTTTTTGGATAGCGAAAATCATGACCAGGATATTAAATTGTATATTAATTCTCCCGGCGGGTCGGTTTCAGCCGGCTTGGCGATTTATGACACTATACAGTATGTCAAGCCCGACGTTTCCACTATTTGTGTCGGTTTGGCGGCCAGCATGGCGGCGGTAATTTTAGCCGGCGGAAAATCGGGTAAAAGAATGTCATTGCCTAATGCCGAGATAATGATCCATCAAGTGATGGGCGGCATGGAAGGCCAAGCGGCCGATATTAAAATTCACGCCGAGCATATTTTGAAAATTAAGGGAAAGCTGGACAAGATTTTAGTTCAGCATACTAATAAAACCCTGTCGCAGATTGAAAAAGATACTGATCGTGACAAATATATGTCAGCTGCCGATGCTTTGGAATATGGTTTGATAGACAAGGTTATAAAATAAATTATCAAAGTATTTCTCTAAAAAACCGCTGATTTTTATAGTTGATATTTGATTATTGACCTCTGAATATTGGGTCAAATTTTAAAAATTGACTAAAATAATTCAATATGTTAAGATTAGGGTACCTTAAATAAATAACAAAAAACAGGAATTTGGCCGCTGATGTCTTGGACTTGGTTGAAATTTAGTGGAATATGGATTATAACTTTACCTTTACAAATTTTTCACTCTTGATATACAAATATCAAACCACTACTATCTAAAATCCTTAAAATAATTTTATTTTAAGGACATTTTTGCGTGCCAACTTCCTCTTTATAAAGAGGAAAAAATAAAATGACAAATTTATTAATTTATGCCGGTCTGGTCTTAACACTGGTAGGCGGGTTTGTTTTTGGCTATATTGCCCGTAAACAATGGGCTAAAAATCGCCAGGGAACCGTTGAAGAAAAAATTGAAAAATTGATTATTGATGCTAAGTCGAAACAAAAAGAAATTTTACTCAAAGGCCAAGAGAAATCCATTGAAATTTTGGAAGAAGCCAAAAAAGAAGCCAGACGCGAGCGCCAGGATTTGGAAGTTGCCAAAAAGAGATTAGAAAAGCGCGAGTCACTTTTTGACCAAAAATTGATGGACTTGGAAAATAAGAAACAGGAGTTAGCCGATAAGACCGATAAAATCAACAGGTTGAAGGACGATATTTCTAAAATCAAAGAAGAACAGTTTGCCAAATTGGAGAAAATCGCCGCTCTAACCAAGAGCGAGGCTGAAAAGATATTAATGGATAATGTTGAAAAATCAATGGCTGATAATTTAGTCCTCCGCCTTAATAAAATGGAAGCTGAGGCCTCTGAAGAATTAGAAAGGAAATCCAAGCAAATTCTTTCTACGGTAATTGAAAGATGCGCTTCTTCTCATGCTCAGGAAAGCACCTCGTCAATCGTTGACCTGCCCAATGATGAAATGAAAGGCCGGATTATCGGGCGTGAGGGCAGAAATATCAGGACCATAGAGCAATTAACCGGTGTGGAGATAATCATTGATGATACCCCCCAGGCGATAACAATTTCTTCTTTCAGCCCTATTCGCCGGCAAGTAGCTAAAAAAAGTTTGGAAAAATTAATCTTTGATGGTCGGATTCATCCGGCTCGAATTGAAGAGACAATTAAAGAAGCCAAACAAGAAATTTCTTTAGATATCAAAAAAGCCGGAGAAAATGCCGTTTATGAATTGGGTATTACCGGTTTTGATCCTAAGCTGATTCAAATATTGGGCCGGCTTAAATACCGAACAAGCTATGGCCAGAATATCTTAAATCATTCCATTGAGGTGGCTAATTTGTCATCTCTTTTGGCCCATGAACTGGGCGCTGATGTCTTGGTGGCTAAAAAAGGCGGCTTGCTTCATGACATTGGCAAAGCTGTTGATCATGAAGTTCAAGGCACTCATCCGGAAATTGGGCGTGATATCTGCCGCAAATTTGGCATCAGCGAAGATGTTATTAAGCCGGTTTTTGAACACCATAATGATAAACCCTCAACTTTAGAAGGTGTGATTGTTAAGGTGGCCGATGCGATTTCTGGTGCCAGACCGGGAGCCAGAAAAGACAGTTATGAAAATTATTTACAGCGACTTGAGGAATTGGAAAATATTGCTAAGAATTTTGGTGGAGTGGATAAGGTTTATGCCATCCAAGCTGGCCGGGAAGTCAGGGTTTTTGTCTCGCCGGAAGAAATAGATGATTTAGCAGCAGTTAAATTAGCTAAAAATATTGCCGAGAAAATAGAAGAAGATCTCAAATATCCCGGTGAAATAAAAGTTAATGTCATTAGGGAAAAGAGGGTGGTGGAATACGCTCGTTAGAATCACTAAAACACAATAGAAAAATTATAAAGCGTTTTTGTGATTAATATTTGATATTTTAGTTTCTTTATACTTACATCTCACATCTTATATTCTTGTGCTATATATAAAATATAAAATATGTTAAAAATAATTTTTTTAGCTGATATTGTCGGAAAAATTGGACGTCGCGCCACTGTTCAATATCTGCCCAAATTAAAGAAAAAATATAAGCCGGATTTAGTTTTTGCCAATGCTGAAAATATTGCTCACGGCATTGGTTTTACCGAAAAAACACTTAATGAAGTTATTGAGGCAGGTGTTGATTTTTTTACTTCCGGCAACCATGCTTGGAGCAAAGCCGGCAGTGATAAAATTTTAAATAACCGTCCACCCTTAGTGATTAGGCCGGCTAATTATCAAGGTAAAAAATCAGGTGTTGGCTTTTTAGAGATCAAGCCGGCGGCCGGCTCGCCACTGGCAAAAAAAATTGGACAAAATAAAATAATAGTGGTAAACTTATTGGGTAGGGTATTTATTCCAGATAAATTAAACAACCCTTTTAAAGTACTGGCCAAGATCATTAAAAAATATAAAGATCAAATTATTATCGTTGACTTTCATGCTGAAGCAACCAGTGAAAAAAACGCTTTAGCCCAATATTTTGACGGCCAAGTAGCAGCAATTTTAGGAACTCATACCCATGTTCCAACCAGCGACAGCAAGCTATTAGCTAAAGGAACCGGTTTTATCACTGACATTGGCATGATTGGTTATTATGATTCAGTTATTGGCGCCAGTAAGAACCAGATATTCAATCTTTTTTTAGACCGGGGTCAAAGTTCAAAAAAACATGATTTGCCGGATTACGGCTATTGCCAGTTTAATGCGGTTTATTTGGAAATAGATCCTAAAACCCAAAAGACCGTTAAAATAAAAAGATTGGATAAAATAATAAAAGTTAAAACTAACTAAGCCCAATTTTCAATTGGGGTTAAATAAATAATTAATAAGTCGAAAACTATGAATTTTTTTCGAAACCAATCCGATCCAAATCAGTCGGATGATTTAGAAGAAACCTCTAAAGAGGAAGAGTCAAAAGCAGCTGATGAACCAGAAGTTGAAGAGACAGAAATGGAACCGGCCGAGGCCGAAACTGCTGCTGATGAATCAACTGATGAGGATGAAGATATGGCGAACGATGAGGATCTAGCCTAAAAATCAAGTCGCCAATTCTTGATCATCACTTAATAAATTATTTTTTAAATTGTTTTATAGAAAGAGAGTGGCTTATGAATAAAGTAGAATTAGCCGATAAGATAGCCGAAAAAATCGGCTTGTCTAAAAATCAAGTTGAAGATGTTTTAAACGCTTTTGTTGATATCACCATCAACACCCTTAAACAAGGCGGGGAAGTTACTTTAACCGGCTTTGGCGCTTTTTCTGCTCGCCAAAGAAAAGGACGCGAGGGCATCAATCCGCGCAGGCCGGAGGAAAAAATAACCATTCCTTCAGTCACAGTAGCTAAATTTAAAGCTGGTAAAAATCTTAAAGAGGCCTTAAAATCACCTGAAAGTGACGTTAAAACCAAGCCAACCCCCAGTGTCAAGACAGTTTCAGTGCCAGCCGAAGAAAATAGTGGTCAAGCTGAATAATATTCAAGGTAAAAACCGACTTTATTTAAAAGAGTCGGTTTTTACATTGGTTAAAGGATAATTCTAACTTGATTTTTTGGCAGTTTTATGATAAAATTTATTTTGTCATAATAGATAATTATATGCGCCCATAGCCCAATTGGATAGAGCGTCTGGCTTCGGACCAGAAGGTTGGGGGTTCGAGTCCCTCTGGGCGCGCTGGTGCAGGAAATTAGCGGGTTGGGGTATTTTAAGTCCCGGCCTGTTGGCCGGCCAACCCCTGAAAGCTATTTAAACACAGGCGCCTATAGCTCAGTTGGTAGAGCAGTTGTCTCTTAAGCAAACGGTCCCAGGTTCGAGTCCTGGTGGGCGCACTAATAATTAATTTTCAAAAGAAGAATAATTAGAAAACATTAGAGGCATAATCATTGACGGATACCCGAGTTTTCAGAGGATAAAATAAAAATATGAGCAACGCTTTAAATCGCATTTTTGCATTTATTTTCTTTGCAATAATTTTGTTTATGTTGCTTTGGATGCCAACCTGGACTAAAATTAACTTAGGAGATATTCCATCAATAAGTTACAGTCCCCCCTGGATCGGTTTTCTTGTTATTCTTATTGGTTTGGGATATGAAATGTTCAGGCCAAGCTTGAATCTAAAAAGAGACATGAATTGGAAATGGCTGTTGGCAGGGATTTTTCTTTTTTTGATTATACTGATAATGATTATTGTTCAGGAAATTTGGCTGCCATATAAACAGGGATATTCTATTTTTAGAATGCGAAGCTTTGAATTTCCTATTGGCAGCGGCAGTCTTAGCGTTTGGCCGCAGCTTTTATACGATCTCCTTAATGTCCATAGTACGGATACGACAGCTTTAGCTTTGCTGTTTGGAACTTTGTTTTTAACCAGGTCAACTCCGCAAACATCAAAAAGCTATAAACTCATGCTCATTGGCGCAGTAATATTTACGGCGTTTTTAATGCTGGGGCATTTCTCCTTTTTAATTTTCAACATAGACCCGACTGGAGGATATTATTCCCGATTTACCAGAATAGAGTTGCTTAGCCAATACTGGTTCCAATGGGACTTTTGGTCTGAATTGGTAGTTTTAGCAGGCGCATTATGGCTGTTGTTTAAAGGCAAGAAACCTGTGATTGTCACTAAAACTAATTAGTTGATTAGAAAAAGGCATTATTTAGTGGGGGAAAACGAGGCAATTGGTCGGTTTCGTTCAAAAAAGGTTCGGCTTTGGTCAAATAAATACACTCTAAAATAAAAAGAACTGATAATTATCGGTTCTTTTTATTGATTTCAGTTAAACCAATCTATTTTTGCTTTTATTTGATAATAAATTATTATCTAAAATTTCTTGGGAGATTAATTTTTTCTTTAGTAAATTGTTTAAGGCCGCTTCCATGGTAATCATACCTTCTTTGGCGCTGGTCTGAATAACGGTATTGATTTGAGCGATTTTATTTTCTCTGATCAAATTGGCTACTGCCGGCGTGTTTATCAATATTTCTCTGGCGGCTACTCGGCCATCGTCTAAGCTGGGTAATAATCGCTGGGCAATAATGCCCTTTAAGGTTATGGAGATTTGTATTCTGACTTGATTTTGCTGGTGGGGCGGAAAGATATCAATGATGCGGTCAATGGTCTGGGCGGCGCTGTAAGTATGAAGCGTGGCAAAGACCAAATGTCCGGTTTCAGCCAGGGTGATGGTGGCGGCAATGGTTTCTAAATTTCTCATTTCGCCGACCATAATGACATTAGGGTCCTGGCGCAAGATATGAGTCAAGCCGTCTTCAAAAGAAAGCATGTCGGAACCCAACTGCCTTTGGCGAATCAGGCCTTTAACCGGCTTAAAGACAAATTCAATCGGGTCTTCCAAAGTGATGATATTGGTTCGGCGATTCTGATTGATGTAATTGATCATGGCTGCCAGCGAAGTGGATTTGCCGCAACCGGTCGGGCCGGTTAAAAGTATTAAACCCCGGTCGTAATTGCATAAGTCATAAGCTATTTCCGGCATAGTTATTTCTTCCATAGTGGGTATTTCCGGTGGTATAGTTCTGGCCGCTAAGCTGATATTGCCTTTTTCCCAAAATAAATTAATCCTGAACCTGGTGCCATCCGGTATTTCATAAGCCAAATCCAATTCTTTAGCTGTTAAAAACTTATTAAACTTATCATCACTAAGGAATTTTTTGACCAATGATTCTATTTCATTGGCTAGCAATATTTTCTTATCCAATTCTACGAGTTGACCGTTAATTCTGGCGAAAGCGGGCAAATCGGCGATTAAATGGAGGTCCGAGGCCTGTTTTTGGACGGCTTGCTGAAGGAAAAAATCAAGATTAATCATAACTTTGTAAATTAATTATTCCAATTTTTATTTTTTAGAGCCTTTTTAGCTGCTTCCGTCTGCGCTTCTTGCTTGCTGGTGCCAGTGCCAGTAGCTATCAGTTTTTTACTTAAGTAGACGCCTACCTTAAAAACTTTGGCATGGTCGGGACCGGCTGATGCTAGTATTTTATAAGTGGGAGTAATGCCTATTTTCTCCTGGGCTTTTTCTTGGAAATCGCTTTTGGCGTCAATGTAAAGTTTCTTAGCTATAATTTCTTCCAGATCCCTTAAGATGTTAAGGGTGATGAATTTTTTGGCTATCTTTAAGCCCTGGTCTAAATAAATAGCTCCGATTATGGCCTCCAAGGCATTAGCTAAAATATATTGCCTGGCCTTAGAATTTTTATCTCGGCTTTCACCCTTACTCATCATTAAAAATTCATCTATCTCTAAATTTTTAGAAATTTTAGCCAGATTGTCGCCATTAACTAAACTGGCTCGCCAATTAGTGAGTTCTCCTTCAGGATTGGGATACTTATCATATAAGTATTCAGTAACAATCAATTCCAAAACAGCGTCTCCTAAAAATTCCAATCTTTCATTGTGATCAAGTTTGAATTCAGGATGTTCGTTGATATAAGACCGATGAACTATGGCTTGGATCAGCCCATCCTGGTTTTTAAACTTGACCCCAATGTTTTGTTCTAATTTAACTAGGTCTTTCATTAGCAATTTGGCAATTTATTCAATAGCCGGTGTTTTATTTTCCTCGTCCGGCTCCTTTTTGATTTTTTCTTTGTTTATTTTGTCCACTTCTTTTTCACCCATATCCTTATAAATGGCTCCCAAAACACCATTAACGAATTTTCCCGATGATTCTCCGCCAAAGGTCTTGGCCAGTTCTATGGCTTCGTTAATGGCTACTTTAGCCGGTATGGCTTCATCAAATCTAAGTTCAAATGTTCCCAAGCGCAAAACATTCCTATCCACTATAGTGATCTGATCCATCGGCCACTCCGGAGCGAATTTGGTTATTAAATTGTCTATGGCTTTTAAATTTTTTACAACGCCTTCAATTAAATGATTAATGAATTGTCCATCATCAAATTCCGGGGCGAAATTCTCCCTGACTCCAAGCATTATCTCCTTAATATCTTTTTTTTGCTCGTTAAAATCCCATTGGTAAAGAGTTTGAACAGCAATGGTCCGCGCTAAATGCCTATTGGACATAAGTATTTGATGGCAATTAAAAATTAAAACAAAAGTTTACTTCTTCTTGATTTCTTTATTTTCTTCTTTAGTTTTAGCAGCTTCTTTCCGCTCCTGAGCTTTTTGCTTGGCAGTTTTAGCCCTGGTTTTTAAAGAAATGACCGGCCGGTCTTTATAAGTGCCGCAAAATTCGCAGACGCGATGGGGCAAGGCCATTTGGCCGCATTTCGGGCATTTGATTAAAATGGTTTTTTTTAGAGCAAAATGGGAAGCTCTTCTTAATCGGGATGATTTGGTTCTTCTTTGAGTGGGTACGCTCATAAATCAGTGAATTTATTATTTATCGGTTAAGGTAATTCTAACAAGTTTTTTTGTTTTTAGCAAGGTTAAATTTCATTTATTTATGGCCATTACTGAACCAATTAATGCCTGGATTGTGAAAATCATTGTTTTTTCAGTGATTTTAAAAAGGTAGCTAATTTTTTTGGCAAGGGGCTGGAAAATTCGTAATATTTTCCATCTGACCCGGTAAAGGACAAATAAGAGGCATGCAAGAATATCCGGCTTAACTCCTTTTTGGTTTTTAGTTTTTTATTGAAATAAAGATTATCACCGACCAGAGGGTGGCCATAGGCCTTCAAGTGAACCCTAATTTGATGGGTTCGGCCGGTTAAGATTTTTATCTCCAAAAGCGTGTAGTTTTTAAATCTATCTTTGACTTCAAATTCAGTCATAGCTGGCTTGTCATCATCCTTTGATTTTTGGGGACGGGCGGCAAAGAGTCCGGTTTTAGCTTTAGAGCGGCCAATGAAAAAATTAATTTTATCACTGTCTTGGCTGATTTCTCCGTAGACCAAAGCGGTATATCTTTTATCAATGGTCCGCAATTGGAATTGCCGTTTAAAAAATTCAAAGGTCGCTTGGGTCTTAGGGATGATCATCAGCCCGGAAACATCTTTATCTAAACGGTGCACCAGGCCTGGCCGAAGCGGATCGTCGCCGATTTTTCTAATTATCGGATATTTGGCTATCAGCCAGTCCACTAAAGTGGCAGTTTCGTTTTTTTCGGTTGGATGAACCAACAAGCCGGCTGGTTTTTCAATGATGAGAAAATCTTCGGTTTCGGAGATAATTTTGATGTCTTTGAATATTTTTTCTCCAATCATTGTTAAACTTGTCATCCCAGGCTTGACCTGGGATACAGATTCATTAGCACTGGATCCCCGCTTTGGCGGGGATGACAATAAGGGAGACGGTGATGACAATTGAGAAGGTAAGATTTTTATCATATCGCCGATTTTTAAAAACTTATGAACACTGACTTTTTGACCATTAACCAAAATATCACCATTTTTTATCATTTTTTGAATTTGGGAACGAGAAAATTCAGTTAGTTGTTCGTTTAAGAACTTATCTAATCGCTGGCCTTGATTTTCTTGGGTGATGGTGATAAGGTTGTTTTGCATATATTTTATTTGGCACTTTGATAAAAAATACAAAAGATAAAAGGAGGGAATTATGAAACATTCAGATTTGCAAAAGGGGCAATATTTAATAAGTAGATCTTATCTTGTCAAGGTAACGTCTTTAGGTCGAGGTGGCGTAGTTTTTCGGATATTATCGCTGGAAGGGATATTTAGCGGTGCTTTTGGCGATGATATCGCTTTAGTTTTTGAAGTTTTGGAAAAAACCCACGGACTAATGAGATTAGCTTATCCGGCAGAGTTGAAGGACTTTAAAAAAAGAGTTAAATGCCGCTTTAACAGTCAGATTGCCAATTTTTTCAGCCAGTCATGAGTTAAGACCAGTAATTTCAACAGCCAATGGAGAATAAAAACCATGAATGTTAAATCCGTTCCCCTGGTTGTAAATCCTAAAGATAGGCCGTTAAGAATCGGTGAATATTATTGGACGAAATGGAGAACTGTTGTAAAAAT
>MHIM01000033.1 GCA_001817505.1 Candidatus Buchananbacteria bacterium RIFCSPLOWO2_01_FULL_39_33
CCCTGGTTGTAAATCCTAAAGATAGGCCGTTAAGAATCGGTGAATATTATTGGACGAAATGGAGAACTGTTGTAAAAATAATAGATATTACCAGAAAGGGATCCCAATCCAAGTTAACTTTTTTAGCTCATGAATTGGATACCCAGACTGGTGATATTAGAATTCTTAACGATCTTGAACCTAAAGATTTAAGGTTAATGCCGGAATCAAGCATGCTTTCTGTAGTATTACATTCCCGATATAAATTGGCCGATCTCACTGAAGAAGAAGAATTCAAAGCGTTGAGAAAATCAATTATATCTCGTTTGACAGAGGATAAGGGAAGAATAGAAAGAGCTATCAGAAATGTTAAGAGCTTTTAATTGGTAAGCTGGCGCGAAATTTCTGATTTCGCGCTTTTTTATTCCGCTGTTTTATGCAGCAACCGCTTTCTTTCTTCTTCGTAAAAAGCAATGTCCGGATGCATTTTTTCCAAGTCCCTGTCTTTTAATTTATTTAATTCCTTAATTCTGCCAATTAAATATTTTTTAGTATTTTTTTCCGGTTTTTCCAGTATTTCGCCCAAAAGAGCGTTTAAAATCAAACCGATTTTCGGACCAGGCTGGATTTGTAGTTCAGCTATAACATCATAGCCGGTGATTTTCAGCATTTTAGGGGTTATCGGGTCCAGCTGGACTTCTTTAAATCGCCTTTCCAATTGGATTAATTTCCAGGGTTTGGCTTTGGGCCGGCCCATACCCAGTCGGTCGCAGATTCTTAAGTTTATAAAGTCATCAATATTTTCTTGACCGATCCGGTTTAAAAGACGCCTGACGCCGGCGTCAGTGACGGTATCTAAGGCGTAATAAAACATATGATAGCGCACTAAATGGACCACGGCTTTAATAATATCATTGGCATAGTTCAAACGTTTTAAAACTTGTTTGGTGATTTTGGCGCCTGCTTGGTCGTGATTATAGAAAGTGGCATCGCCGTCTTTGAATTCTCTAGTCACTGGTTTACCAATGTCGTGGAATAGCGCGGCTAAGCGGACTTCTAATTTGTATTTTTTCTGAGCGGCTATACCCAACGACCTGACGCTATGTTCAAAAACCTCATAGATATGGGCTTTATTTTGAGCCAGACCCACGCCCTTTTCCAACTCAGGAATTAAAATTTTCAATAAGCCGATTGACTGCATCAATCTTAAGCCGGTTTCGGCGTTATCTGACATGATAATTTTAGTAAATTCTTCATTGATTCTTTCTTTGGTTATTTCTAATATTTTTTCTGACTTCTTTTTTATGACTGCCAAAGTTTTGACCTCAATCACAAAATCCAATTGGCAGGCAAATCTGATGGCTCTTAGCAGCCGGGTGTAATCCTCTTGAAATCTTTGTTCTGGCCGGCCGATGGCTCTAATGATTTTATCGTTTAAGTCCTTCAAACCGCTAAACTTATCAATTAATTCTTGTTTTCTTAAATCCCAAGCCAGGGCGTTAATAGTAAAATCGCGGCGCGACAAATCTTCTTCTATTTTCAAATCTTTGTCGCTTTGAACGGCAAAGTCCTTATAGCCGCCGCTTAGGCCGGCCTGTTCGGTGCGGGGCAGAGCAATATCAAAGGGTTCAAAAAATATCCCTCTCTCCTTACCAAGGAGAGGGTTGGGGAGGGGTTTGCCTGGCACAAATTTAAAAACACCAAAGCTTTTTCCGACTAAATTGACTTCGCCTTCATAAGCTAAAAATTTTTCCAAATCCTTGGCTTCAACTTTGGCCACCACAAAATCAAAATCTTTAGTGACTCTTTCCAAAATAATGTCTCTGACCGCTCCGCCGACCAGATAAATTTCAGCTTGAGGCCATTCTTTTATCAATTTTTTAACAAATAAAAAGTCAGCTTGCTTATTAGCGGACTTTTGCCAAGTGCTTAATTGTTTCTGATAATTATCCATTAATTTAATTTTAGCATAATCCCAGTGATTTGTTATTTTATCTGAAATATGGTAAAAAATCAAGAGAGAAAGGAGTTGTTCTTTAAACAAATAGGAGAAAAAGCCATGAATTCTTTATTTCCCATGCCGGATCATTTTTGGCGTTGCCAGGATTGCGGTCATGAATTTTATACTTGCCAATCAAATTTACCGCCAAACTTACAACCCCATTGGAAGTGCTCCAATTGCGGCAGTTTTAAAATAACCGGCGGACCGATAATCCAAGGCGGTCCGTTTGATGAAGAATCATCGAAGCAGTATTAATCAATAAGAGGAGTGGAGCCGATGAAAGCTAAGGTCATTAGCCAGTTGGTTTATGAAAGTTTCTTAGATTTTAGTCATGGTTTAGAAAATAAAATTAAACGGTTGTTTATTGAAGAGGCGGGTAATTTAGTAATCACTATTTATAGAGATTCGGTGTTGGTTTTCACTGATTTTCAAATTGAAAGTGATTGTGAAATTCTTGGCGAAGTTGAGGTGTCGGCTGGTTTAGTTGCTAAAGCCCTGACTTTAACCAAAGTCCAAGCAGAGATGGATGATTTTAAAGATACTATTCTAACACTTCTTGGTGAGAGTTGTTAAGGTTTTTTCTGATAAAAATAAAATCCTGCGGAAATCTTTTCGCAGGATTTAGTTTTTTTTGCTAAAATTAATTAGACGGCCTTCCTTAATAAATAAAATTGATTATTATGAAAATGTTGAATTTTCCTTTATTGCGCCAGACCTACGAATATGACTGCGGCGCCAAAGCCCTGCACTCGGTTTTAATTTATTATAATATTGATGTTTCTGAACAGGAAGTGATCAAAATAACTAAAACCAATAAAAACGGCACTCCGGTTGAGGGAATAATCAAAGCGGCTAAGCACTTTGGTTTGAAGGCCTCAGAGGAAATATTGGATATCGGCCGATTGAAAAATTACACCAAAAAGAAGATTCCGGTTATTATTCTACTTCAGGCCTGGTTAAGCAGTGAGGTAAAAAACTGGCGCAATCATTGGACGGACGGGCATTATGTGGTCGCTATCGGCTATGACCGGAAAAAAATTTATTTTGCCGATCCTTATTCCATTCGGCTGACTTATCTCACTTATGATGAATTAAATGAACGTTGGCACGATATTGATAGTTCCAGCAAAAAGAAATATTATAATCTGGGCCTACCAATTATTAGCCCGGGCCAAAAATATCATAATCCCAAAGAAATAATCCATTTGGCTTGATTAGCTAACTGATTATTATTAACTAAGATCTTGAAAAATAATAAAAATGTGGTAAGATTATAGCCAAGTTTGTTTTATGTCTTAAGGCCGTTGCTTAGAGGTTAGAGTGTCAGTGCTTACTCACCCTGTCAAATATGTGCGCGTATAGCTCAGCGGTTAGAGCACCACGCTTATAACGTGGGGGTCGATGGTTCAAGTCCATCTACGCGCATATATTTGACAGGGTAAATAGATGTCGGTTCAATTCTACTCTGGCCTGCCAATAACACTTAATTATTAATAATTAAATCTGGACGATTAGCTCAGTTGGTTAGAGCGTCTCGTTGACGTCGAGAAGGTCAGTGGTTCAAATCCACTATCGTCCACCCAAATTAGGCCAGAAAAAAACCGCTTGGATTTAACATCTAAGCGGTTATATTTTTTGTTAATTTTTCTTATCAATCTCCACTACAGGGTAAAGAAGATGAAGATATTTCTTCTTCAATAATCGCTACGCTATTGGAGCAACCCAACCGATTAGCGCCAGCTTGGAGCATGGCTTTCGCAGTGGCTAAATCCTTAATTCCACCTGAGGCCTTAACACCTATTTTATCGCCTACTGTTAATCGCATTAACTTCACATCATCAGTAGTGGCTCCTTTAGTAGAAAAACCAGTTGAGGTTTTTACAAAATCAGCTCCAACATCGTTAGCAATTGCACAAGCAATGTTTTTTTCTTCTTCGGTCAGCAGGCAGGTCTCAATAATAACTTTAAGAGTCACTTTTGGTATAGCAACGCTAACTGTTATAATATCTATTTTAAATAGATCAAGATCACCAGATTTTAACGAGCCGATATTAGCGACCATGTCTACCTCGTCGGCTCCGTCTCTAACAGCTAAAAGAGCTTCTAGGGCTTTAATTTGCGGCAGGTTAGCTCCCAGTGGGAAGCCAACTACGGCGCAGACCTTGACAACAGACGAAGCCAATACCTCTTTACATAAAGCGACCCAAGTCGGATTGACACAAACAGCGGCGCAGCCATATTCCCTGGCTTCTTGGCAAAGTTGGATAATCTGTTGGCGCGTTGCCTCCGGCTTTAGCAAAGTATGGTCAATGTAAGATGCGATACCCATAATCACCACCCTCCTTTTGTTTGTTTGGTTTTAAATTATTTCTTCAATTATGGCGACCGGCTAAGCTAAGTTATTGCAGCTTATGCTTAATTTCTCCGATAACCATTCTCTCGGCTTCTGACAGAGTTATTTTATTCAGGCGGAATCTGGCGATCTCGGCATTGCCGCTGGGATTGAATCTTTGACTGATGAAAAGAGCGTCTAAATTTTTAGCGGAATAAACTAGGACTTCTATTTCGTCATTGGCGCGTTGTTGGTAAATTAAAACAATGACTTCTATCTTAGGCAGAGAGACAATCAGCTCATCAATGACATCAATGATTTCATCAGGTGAGGTGGCGGTCTCTAAAAAATCCCGGTCGGCTATCGTTGACCAGACCAGTTTATCATCAAGGTCGTTGTTTAATCTGGCTAGCACTCGGCCCCAGAGCTTCAATGTTGACAAAAATCTGGTTTGATAAAAGTTTTGAATTATCTGTTCTCGGTTGGCGCCCTGAGCGATTAATAAGCCAGCGGTATTCAAGGTTTTAGGTGTTACTTTGGAGGATTTGAAATTCTTGGTGCCAGCGATAATGCCAGCCAATAAGCAAGTGGCTGTCTTAGCGTCAATTAGGTTTTCGTCAAGATTATTAATTAGTCCGTAAATTATTTCTGCTGTGGAAGAACTGGCTAGGTCAACAATATTGATATCGCCATAATACTCGTTTTTAGGGGAATTGTCAATATTTATTTTCGGCGTGGTGTAGAAAAAATCCCTATGGTTTCCATAAATTTCGCCCAAGGATTCCAAATCAGGGGAGTTGACTGCTAAGATCAGATCATATTCATAATTGGCGATTTTAGCCGCCACATCCTCTGGTTTAAACTGGCCGCTTTTAGGTGAAAGGTAAATATTCAATTTATTATGACTATGGTCATAATAAAATTCTCCAACTTCGGTCTGGGAGGTATTAATGCTAACTACAAATTTCTGCAAACTTTCAATCTTATCGTTTATGGCCGTTGCTCCCAAAAAAGAGACATTAGCTGACGGCTTAAAATCCTGACAAACCACTTCAACACGCTTATCAATTTTTTTCAGAATCATAAATAGGGCTAAGGCGCTGGCTAAAGTGTCACTGGTCCAGTCCTTTTTGAAAACGATTAAAATTGACCGGCTCTTTTTGATCAGTTCAAAAATTTGTTGTCTTTCGGTTAAGGCCATTTATTTTATCAATGAGTAATATTACATTAAATACACCCAATGGTTTATAATATCGCAGTTTTAGATAAGTGTCAATAAGAAGGCGATTTTTGAAATAATAGCTATAGCCAGCTTATCTACCCTGATTTAGGCTTGAAAAATTAGGCCCAATTAAGTAAAATTAAGTTATGTCAAAAGTTGAATTGTCAAAAACTTACGAGGCCAATAAAGTTGAAGATAACATTTATAAGATTTGGGAAGAATCCGGTTTTTTTGCGCCTGACAATCTCAAGAAGGCCAAAACTCCTTTTACTATTGCGATGCCACCGCCCAATGTCACCGGCATTTTACATTTGGGCCATGCTTTTGAAAACGCCTTGATGGATATCGCCATCAGGTATCAAAGAATGAAAGGCAAAAAGGCCTTACTGATTCCCGGCACCGATCATGCCGCGGTGGCTACCCAAGCCAAAGTGGAAGATGAATTAAAAAAGCAGGGAATCCAAAATCCGCGCCAAGAATTGGGACGGGAAAAACTTCTGGAAAAAATCCGCGAATACGCCGAAAATTCTAAAGCCATTATTTTAAGCCAGATAAAAAAAATGGGTACCAGCTGCGATTGGTCGCGTCTGGCTTATACCTTTGACGAGACCAGATCCCAGGCAGTCAATGTCATGTTTAAGAAAATGTTTGATGACGGTTTGATTTATCGCGGCTACCGGGTGATTAATTGGTCGGTCAAAGGCCAGTCCACCGCCAGTGATGATGAATTGGTTTATATTGAACAGCCAACCAAGGTTTATACTTTCAAATATTCTTCTGATTTTCCCATTCCCCTTGCCACTACTCGGCCGGAAACCAAATTAGGCGATACGGCTGTGGCCGTTCATCCTGATGATGAGAGGTATAAAAAATATATCGGCCAAAAATTTATCGTTGATGTTGGCGCTAAAAATCTCTTAGCCATTACTGTTATTGCCGATAAAAATGTTGATCCTAATTATGGCACTGGCGCAGTTGGTGTGACGCCGGCTCATAGTCCGATTGACTTTGAGATGTATCAGAACAATAAAAATATCGGCTTGATCCAGGTGATAGGCACTGACGGTAAAATGACCGAGGCCGCCGGCCCGGCTTATCAAGGTTTGACCGCCTTAGAAGCGCGTGAGAAATTTGTTGATTGGCTGAAGAAAAATAATTTATATCTTAAGGAAGAAGAAATTGTTCACAGTGTAGGCACTTCCGACCGCTTCGGCGATGTGGTCGAGGCCTTGCCGATGGAACAGTGGTTTATTGATGTTAATAAGCCAATTAAGCCCAGGAATAAAAGCTTAAAAGATCTGATGCGTGAAGCGGTGACTGTTGGCCATAATGGCGATAAGAATAAAAAAATCATTATTATTCCCGAAAGATTCCAGAAAATTTATTTGCATTGGATAGACAATCTGCGCGATTGGAATATTTCCCGCCAGATTTGGTGGGGCCATCAGATCCCGGTTTGGTATTGCCGAGGCAAAGATAGGGATAAGTGTTTTAAAGAATGCCACCAGCCAATTGTCAGCGAAGAAAAACCTAAAAAATGCCCAGTTTGCGGCAGTCGTGATTTAGTTCAAGACGAAGATACTTTAGACACCTGGTTCTCTTCCGGCACCTGGACTTTTTCTATCTTGGGTTGGCCGAAAAAAACTAAAGATTTGAAAAATTACCATCCCACCGCTTGGATGCAGATGGGTTATGAGATTTTATTTTTCTGGCTGGCCAGGATGATTTTAATGTCCACTTACGCCTTAGATGAGATACCCTTTAGGGAAGTTTATATCCATGGCATCTTGCGCGATAAAAATGGCCGGAAGTTTTCCAAGTCCACCGGCAATGGCCCGGATCCTTTAGAAATCATTAAGCAGTATGGCGCCGATGCTCTGCGCTTGAGTTTGATCAAAGGCATCACAGCCGGCAATGACGCGCGTTTTTATGAAGAAAAAGTGGAAGCCGCCAGAAACTTTGTCAACAAGCTTTGGAATATCTCGCGCTTTATTTTCAACAGTGTTAGCGAGATTAAAATAATTGATAAAGCTCCTAAAGTTAAAACCTTAGCCGATAAATGGCTTTTGACTAAATTGGAAAATATCAAATCAGCAGTAGAAACCAGTTTAGACAATTATGAGTTCTCTTACGCCAGTGAACTTTTGTATAATTTTACTTGGAGCGATTTTGCCGACTGGTACATAGAAGTTTATAAAGTTGAAAGTAAAAAGTTGAAAGGTAATGAAGAAATTCTTTTATATACTTTACAAAATCTATTAAAACTTTGGCATCCGTTTTGTCCTTTTGTGACGGAAGAAATTTGGCACCACTTTTCCGCTAACGAGTTGTTGATGGTAGCCAAGTGGCCATCTGCCAAAAAGAAAGAAGCTAATAACAATAAAATTCTGGCTGATTTCGAATTAGTTAAAAATTTGATTACTGCTATTAGGAACTTGCGCAGTGAAAACAAGATTGAACCCAAGAAAAAAATTAAAGTTATTATTTATGCCAGCGATAAAATTAAAATAGTCAAAAGCCAGGCCGAACTGATTAAAAATTTTTGGACTAATATTGAAACTTTGGAAATCAAAAAATCAGGCCAGAAACCGGCTAACTGTCTCAGCGCGGTAGCCGGCGGCTGTGAGCTTTATCTGGATTTAACTGGTATAATTGATTTAGAAGCAGAAAAATCCAGGTTAATTAAGGAAATCGAGGGAGCGGAAAAGTACCTAAAGAGTTTGGAGGGCAAATTAGCCAATCAGGAATTTGTCAGCCAAGCGCCTCAAGCAGTAGTGGAAAAAGAAAAAGAAAAGTTGGTTAGCCAAAAAGTTAAATTAGACAAATTGAAAAATCAATTAAATAATCTTAAATAAAATGGCCAGAGTCATAACCGATGAAGCAAAAATTGAAGAGCTGCTATCGCGAGGCGTGGCCAATATTTTCCCCGATAAGGCCTCGCTGAAAAAATTATTGAAGTCCGGCCGGCCAATCACTCTTTATTGCGGCTATGACCCGACTTCGCCAACTCTGCATATTGGCCACGGTATCACTATTAGAAAACTGGCCAAGTTTTTAGAACTGGGCCATAAGGTAATTTTTTTGTTCGGCGATTTTACCGCCCAAATCGGCGATCCAACCGATAAAATGGCTACGAGAAAGTCGCTTACCCACCAACAAGTTTTGGCTAATGCCAAGGGCTATAGGAAACAAATTAATAAAATTTTAGATTTAAAGAAGGCAACTCTTCGTTTTTTACATAATGAAAAATGGACTAATAAACTTAAGCCGGTTGATATGCTTGAATTAGCTTCTAATTTCACAGTTTCCAGATTACTGGAAAGGGATATGTTTCAGGAAAGGATAAAATCAGGACGAGAAATCTATGTTCATGAGTTTTTATATCCCATATTTCAGGCCTATGACGCTGTTACCATGGATGTGGATTTGCAGATAGGCGGCAACGATCAGATGTTCAATATGTTGGCTGGCCGAACCTTGATGAAAAAAAAGAAAAACAAGGAAATGTTTGTTTTGACCACTAAATTATTAGAAGATCCGAGCGGCAAGAAAATGGGCAAGACCGAGGGCAATATGATTACTTTAATTGATGAACCAGCCGAGATGTACGGCAAAGTTATGAACTGGCCCGATGAGATGATTTTACCAGCTTTTGAAATTTTAACTGATGTGTCTTTTGACACTCTCAAAGATATTAAGCTTGAATTACAAGTCAAAAAAATCAATCCGCGCGATTTGAAAATGCAGCTGGCCAAAGAAGTAGTCAGAATTTACCAAGGCGAGCCAGCCGCTCAAACAGCGGAGGAAAATTTCAAACGGGTTTTCCAACAAGGCCAGAAACCGGAAGAAATTAAACAAGTTAAAATTAACCTGTCTGCGCAGGCAAAAGATGAAGATAAAAAAATCGGCGTCTTAGATTTGTTTGTTTTAGTCGGTTTGGCCAGAAGCAACAGCGAAGTCAGACGGCTGATTAAAGAAGGCGCGATTAGAATTGATGATGAAAAAATTGTCAACGAAAGTTTAGAAGTCAAAATACCGGCTAATGGCTTGTTGTTGCAAAAAGGCAAAAAACAGTTCCTTAAAGTAATCAACGGAAAATAACCAAGAAAGGCAGGAGGGATTATGCCCTTTATTTTTCTGATTGGCATTGTTTTGATTTTTTTAGCTAATAAGTTAGAGGATAATAATCAAGAAAAATTAAGCCATCTTTTTCTTTGGCTGGGTTTGATACTTATTTTTATTAGCTTAATGTTTAGGTAACGGCATAGGTGTAGACCACTATGTCGTTTTATTTTGTCTAATTTTAGCTAAATAATATCTTTTTATAATAATCACTATTGACAAAAATTATAATATGTGATATGATGGCATTACTTTAGGTTAATTGTGTGGTCGGAACAGAAGGAGAGTACTATGCCATCAGTGGAAACGAAAAAATATGGCGAAGTTGCCATGAATGATTTCAAATTTTCTTACAATAAGGCTGGCAATATTGTCACTGGCCGGCATCTGTCCAGTGACCGGGAGTTTTCTGGGCGGACGATCGGGCAGATCGCCAGTGCCCGTGGCGAAATGCTGGACTCCATCGCCAGGGCGCGCCAAGAGCAGTGCTCTCGCTGACACAACCCCCACACTTTTCGAAAGAAAGGTGTGGGGTAAACTTTTTTTTACAGTAAAACTACTTAATCAGCAATTTCCTTTTTAAATCATTGAGCCGCTCATAAAAGCCGCGGCTATGAATGGAACGCAATTTTAATTTATAAGTGTCGTAATGGTGCAGCCATTCATGAAGCAGGGTATCTAAAAAAGTTTTTGGCGCCAGAATTTGTCCTCTGACAGCGGTTAAATTCTGGATCTCAATTTTCTTTGAAGCTGGCCGGTAGGAGCCATATCTTTTGGTGGCGATTCTGCCGGCTATTTTTTTATGGCGCTGTTTGGTATCGGCTATTTCCAATTTAACAATGTCAATTTTGGCGGCATCGCATAATTCATCCAGTAGTTTTTCTCCTAATTTCTGCCTGATATGGTGGCTGCCGCTGGTTAAAATCTGGTTAGCCAAAGAAACCGCCTCCGGAGACGGTTTTATTTTTACTTTAATCAGGCGGTTGCTCCTGAAATAATTATTTTGGCTGAAAATCATTTTTTCTTTTCCTATTTTTTAGAAAAAAAATAATTTTTTGCCACTTTTGGTCGCCAATATCTTCTTTTCCCACTTTTTTAAAAAAGGTGGCGAAAAGATATTTTATTCTATTATTTCTTCCCGTTTTTCATTGATAAAAGACACAGCTTTTTCTAAAAATTCCACCAGCGCCTTGAAAGGCGTTTCAATTAAAAAATCCAAGATGAACAAAAAGATATTGATTTTAGCAAAATTAGTAGAGAAAAATCGCCCGACTCGGATAATGGGCAAAGAGATGAAATCCACCAAAAAGCTAAAAAAGTTGTCTTTGCGCGGCACAACTGAAAGCTGTTTAGCCAGATTTCTTAAGCGGAAGCCGAAAAAGCTGACAATAGTCAAAAAGAAAACGAACAAAATGCCGCTGGGAACATTGAAATTAAAGAAATTCAAAATACTGATAATCAAGCCGAAAGAAATGGAGAACATAATGATGTAAATAGTGTTGAAGATGAAGTAACTCACCGAACCTCGCCGCATCAGGCCTTTGGCTTTAAAAACTATTTTTCTTTCTTCACCAGCGATGATTTTTTTTATTTCTGCGATTATCAGCTGGGTGTTTTTTACTCCCGGGATTCTAATGGTCATGGCGATGAAAAACATTAACAGCGGATGGAAAGCGATATTGGTAATTAGAGCGTACCAGTGGATTTGTTCCAAAATAAAATAATCATAAGGCAGTTCAATGATAAAAGCTAAAATGGTTTTGGTAAAAAAGATGTATAAAATAACCCGCAAAATCGTGCCAATCAATTTGGTCTTTATTTTTTTGTAATTGCCGACCACTATCTCCTCAATACTTTTTTCCAAAAGTTCATTATCAGCGAATAATTCTTTGAGGTGGTCTTTGTTTAATTCCATTACCTCTTTTAAGATATTGAAGAAGACCGCTTGCGGGCGCAAGTTGCGAGTGAGCTGAAAACCGATCGGGTGGGACAGATGGCTGTCAATTTTATTTTTAACGTTATAAATGTGGCGGCTAAAATGTTCAATTTCGGCGGGCTCGGCTAGATTCCAATTGGGCAGATAGAGTTTTAAGAGGAAATATCTTAAAGTTGACGGGTCAGCTTTTAAAAGAGTTCTTAAAGTGGCGATATAAATTTGCAAATCCCTTTCTTTTTTATCAATATTGGTCTTGTGAAAAGCTATATTATCAATCAAATGCGAATACATCAGGTTGGCTATAGCTACTTCTTTGTTGTTGGGTGTCAGTTTTTCATTGATTTCGGCTGAAGTGATGCCGATCAGCCAGTCAATTAACTTGGAGCTTTTAGGCAGGCGATTGTAGGAAATGTAATCTATGATAGCCAGGTACTTTTGAATCGGCTGGGCCACTTCCAAAATAAAGGTCTCGGGCAGGGTGTCGTTGGGCAAGTATTGGGCCCTGATGAATTCATGAATTAGGGCCTCACTGATTTTTGACGGGTCTTTTTCCAATAGTAAAAGCAGCTGGCGCCGTAAAAATCTTTCCAGGGAATTGCGCCTGACCAAGTGCTCATCATTGTAATCAATAGCGTTTCTGAATTTTTCGTAAAAAAACCCCAGCTTAGAGATCATCTGGCTAAGCTTTATTTTTTCCACATCCTTTGGCGCTTTGATTGAATAGTCGCGGCTGTAAATGTCTATCAGCCACTCCATTTCATTGGTGAGCTTGATCATAATTTGTCTATAATAATAATATCATTTTTAGGGGTAAAATGAAAGCCGATTAAGGTAATTTGAGAAAAGATTTCTTTTCAGGTAATATTAAATAGTTGTCGGGAGGGGATAAATAATAAACCAGCCAAAATATGTATATCCCAACTGCTTTATCTTATGACGACGTGCTTTTAGTACCCCAGAAATCAGAAGTAAAATCCCGTCAGGATGTTGACACCTCAACCCAATTAACCAGAAATATCTCTCTTAAGATTCCCATTGTCAGCGCCAATATGGACACGGTGACTGAAAGCGCCATGGCTATCGCTATGGCGCAAGAAGGTGGCATCGGCATCGTCCATCGGTTTTGTGATATTACCAAACAAGTCAGCGAAATCAAAAGAGTTAAAAGAAAACAAAATATCATTATCACTCATCCTTTTATTATTAGCTCTACTGCCACTTTGGCCGACTTTAAAAATAAATCAGAAGAACTGAATTGCTCGGCTTTTTTGGTCAGCGATGATAATACTGCTCTCTTGGGCCTGATTACGCGGCGGGATGTGGTTTTTTGCTCCAATGATCAAACTTTAGTTAGAGATATTATGACGCCAAGAGAAAAATTAATCGTGGCGCCGGTTAATATCCCTATGGAAGAAGCCAAAAAGATATTAAAAGACAATAAAATAGAAAAATTACCGCTGGTTGATGCTAATTTTCAGATCAAGGGCTTGATTACAGAAAAAGACATCATGAGAAATAGCAGTAATACTCAAGCTAGTAAAGACAATTTAGGGCGGTTGCTGGTGGGTGCGGCCATTGGCGTGCGAGGTGATTATTTGGCAAGAGCGGTGACTCTAACGGAGGCTGGTGCTGATATTTTAGTTTTGGATATTGCTCATGGCCACTCAACTAATGCCTTAGAAGCGATTAAAATTATTAAACGCCTATTGCCTCATATGGAATTAATCGGCGGTAATATCGCTACTGCTCAAGGAGCGCTGGATTTAATTGAAGCTGGCGTTGATGGCGTTAAAGTCGGCATTGGACCGGGCTCAATTTGCACTACACGCCTGACCACTGGTTTTGGTGTGCCCCAACTCTCAGCTGTTTTAAACGTCGCTCCGGTTTGTAAGAAGTATGGCGTGCCGTTAATTGCTGATGGCGGCATCAGGCAGTCGGCTGATTTGGTTAAAGCGCTGGCAGCTGGCGCTGATACTGTGATGATGGGCGGGCAGCTCTCAGGCACTGAAGAATCGCCCGGTCCAACTATCAATTATCAGGGTCGCCAGTGTAAAATTTCTCGCGGCATGGCGTCACTCACTGCCGCTTTGTCCCGGCCTGACGCCAAAGAGAAGCATCATCAGATTACTCCCGAAGGCATTGAAGCCCGTGTGCCTTATCGCGGACCGGTCAAAAATATTCTAGCCCGTTATTTAGGCGGTTTAAGATCAGGCATGAGTTACGGTAATGCCCAAACCATCAAGGATTTAAGAAATTGCCAATTTATTCGCATTACCAAAGCCGGCTTAAAAGAATCCGAAGCGCATGATAATGAAGTTTTGTAATATTTGACTTCCTAAACATTTAGCTTTAAGCTGAATTTCAGTTCTTTACAATCAAAGCCAGCCAAACCAGCCAAGGAGAAAATAGATGCCTTATATTGAAAATCCCAAAACTCGGGGCAGTGGAATTTTATGCTGCATTCCCCAGACCGGTGTTTGCCCGATAAATTGCCCGGATTGTTTTTTCCAGTCCGGCCGGTCATTTTTAGAACCGCTGACGGAAAATTTACCCAATATGCCTGAAGTCAAACTGGCTGCTGGCTATGTTGTTCGGGCTAATGACGGTAATGATAGCAATAATCAAAGACAGTTAGTGATGGCGGCGGTTCAACAGTATCCAGAGAGATTTTATAATACTTCTATTCCGTGGGATTTAGAAAAATTTGATGCTCCAGTGGTATTAACGCTTAATCCTGGTTTAAAGACCGACGAGTTAGTTGTCTTGCTTGACCCGATACCGAAGAATCTGATGTTTGTCAGAGTTCGGGTTAATACTTGGAATTTAGAATTAGTTGATCAGGCAGTCAGTCATTATTCAGCCGCCAGTATCCCTATCGTTTTGACCTTTATGGCTTATTACACGGAGAGCATCCTGGCTGGTCATGAGGACAATTACACTTACCGTCAGCGGACATTGAATTCTTATTGGGTAATCACTCCCAAGGCCTGGAATAAAATCATGGCTCGTTATCAGGGTAATCCTTTAGTTTATTCTTGCGGCAAAGACGCTAATACTTTTGCTTGCAGCCGCTGCGGCAATTGCTTGCGCGAGTATTTTGCCACCCGAGAAAGAATGAAGGTTTAAGTCGCTATCAACCGCTTTCGAAAAAACGAAGCGGTTTTTTAATAATTTAGAATGCTTGATTTTTATAATCGATCAAGGTTAGAATATCACTATGGAGAAAAAATATTACAACTGGGAACAATTTATTTCTGATAGCCAAAAAATTAATAATCAAATCAAAGAAGAATTTAATTGCTTAGTCGGCATTGCCAAAGGCGGGATTTTTTTACTTGGCCTTTTAGCCCAATTAAGAGAGGCCAGCCAAGTTTATTTGCTGGCTTATCAAGGTGGTGGCCAAGGTCAGGAGATTAAACGGCTCAAAACTATTCATCCCGATTTGCAAAATAAAAAGATATTATTAGTTGATGATATTTCCGATAAGGGCAATACGCTGTTATTAGCTAAAGCTGATTTAGAACAACTGGGCAATCAGGTAAAAATTGCCACTTTGCATTATAAACCAGGCACTAAATTAATTCCTGATTATTTTGCCAGTCAGGAAAACACTTGGCTAGTTTATCCTTGGGAAATAAAAGAAAGATAAAAATTCTCCCCTTACCAAGGGGAGATTGAAGAGGGGTTAGCCAATAACTTTGGCAACTATCCCTTGTCCCCCTTCTTGCCTACTATCAGTCAGGCCTGAAAAGGAGGGGGTTTTATTTATGACTCTATATTTCTGCGCCACTCTTACAATAATAACCGCTGATCAGGTGGTTTTCTATTTTAACGGGGCAAGCGCCGCAAATACAGCCGCGCTTTTCAAAAGCGCAGACCGCTTTACTAATCGCGCAAAAAAGCTTTTCCATTTTTTCCGTCATACACTTATTATAAGACGGGCAATTAGGGCAAACGCATTTATCTGAATTTTCTTGATTATTGGCTGGTTTCATATTTAAAATTATTAATTGAAATGATAATCGGTTTTCCAAGCGGCCACGCCCAAATTCTTGACCAGCTGGGCGGCTAAAATAATATTTTTAGTCATTAAATTAATTTCTTCATCATAGCATTTACTAATGATAATCGCTTTGTCTTTATAGGTTTGTAAGCAGACCGAAGACATGGCGTATATATTGCTAAAAGGCGGAAAGAGCAGACCGAAATGGTTTAAAGTCATAAATAAGCTGCTGATAGTAAGCGAGGCGCCGGCTTCATGACCGGTAACAATAAGGCCGCCGACTTTATTGGCAAACCTCTTTAAGAAACCGCTGCCGAAAATATCATTATCGGCGGTCAGATTTACAAACTTGGCGTGTTTGATATTTAATTCTCTGTCCTTGGGAACTTTGGGATTGGCTGGCTCAAGGGAGCCATCTAAGCTGATACAGCGATCTAAAAATGCCGCCATTAAAGTGGACATCTTGAAATTATTAACCGGCGTGGCAAAAATAATCGCGTCAGCTGCCAGAATTTTATCATACAAGACATTGGTCATATCATCGCCTTGAGGCGTGCCTTTAGGATAGCAAGAGCAATAAAAGTGGCATTGGGTATTGACCGTGGAGTAGCAGGCCTTACAGTGCTCAATTTTATAATTTCTCAAGAGAATCAGTTCAGTTTTAGCGCCGAGTTTTTGGCAATAGCGCAAAGCCGATTCCAATAAAGTTTCAGAATTGGATTTTTCCTGGGCGGTGTCAAATTCATCGCGAGCCGAGCCGGAAATACCTAAAACTTTTATTGTCTTCCCGGCTTTTTTACGGTTGGCTTCTTTGATGGTATTCTTTTGGATTTCCTTAAAGCGGTTGAGGGTTTTCTGGTCAAGGCCGATAAGTTTCATTAATTCTTGATCAGTGTATTTTTTAGATGGCATATTAGTTTTATTTAAGTTGAATTAATTATACCATATAAATTATGATTTAGTGGTATAATATGAACAAATTAATGAATAATTTCCAAACTTATGTCTATTAACAATAAAGTTACGATTATCGGCGCTGGCCTGGTAGGCAGCACCACCGCTTTCAGCTTATTGGCTGAAAACGTCGCCGAAGAAATCGCTTTGATTGATATCAATAAAAAATTAGTTTCTTCCCAGGTGATGGATTTGCAGCACTCGGTGCCTTTTTTGGGTTATGCTAAGGTCAAAGTTGGCACTTATAACGATATTGGTGACAGCCGCTTGGTGATTATTACCAGTGGCGCCAGCCAAAAACCCGGCGAGACCCGCTTGGATTTGATCAAAAAAAATTCCACCATCATCAAAGAAATTGTGCCGCAGATTTTTAAAGCTAATCCTAAGGTGATAGTGATTATGGTAACTAATCCGGTGGATATTTTAACTCACTTAACTATTAAAATGTTTCCGGACAAGAAAAACCAGATTATTGGCTCGGGCACGGTTTTGGATTCAGCCCGTTTGCGGTTTTTACTGGGCGAACGCCTGAAAGTTGACCCCAAAAGCATCCATGCTTATATTGTCGGCGAACACGGCGATAGCGAGGTGCCGCTCTGGAGCACGGCCTCAATCGGCAACGCGCCTTTGGATAAATTTAAAAAATTAACTGCTGCCGAAAAAAACAAAATATTTAAAAAAGCCAAAAACGCCGCTTACGCCATTATTGCCGGCAAGCAGGCGACTTATTATGCCATTGCCGCCGGCGTAGCCCAGATTGCCAAAGCCATTCTTTTTGACCAAAAAACTGTTTTATCAGTCTCCCATTTGATTGAAGGTGAATATGGCCTGCGCCATATCTGTTTGAGTTTGCCGGTGGTCATTGGCCGCACTGGTATTATTGGCAAACTGCCTTTAGCGATATCTAAAGAGGAAAAAAAGCAATTGCAAACTTCCGCTGCTAAATTAAAAGAGGCCTATAAAACTCTGCGTGCCAGCTAACTGTTATTCCCGCGAAAGCGGGAATCCAGTCTTTTTTAAACACTCTAGATCCTCGATCAAGCCGACCGACCGACAAGTCGGGGATGATAAAAATAGAAAATTAAGCAGTAAAAATTACCTATTTAAAATAAATTTTATTTAACAGGGTAAATAAAAAACACTCTATTGAATTGCAGAGTGTTTTTTATTTTAGATAATTTTCTTTTTTCAAGATCTGAATTTTCTTTTTAGTTCCTTTATTATAGCCGCCCAGTTGGCCGTTGGACCTGATAACCCGATAGCAGGGGATTTTGGGATTATGATTTTTATGCAAAATATTGCCGACGGCCCGGCTGGCTTTAGGGTTGCCGGCTTTGGTGGCCACTTGCTTATAAGTCAAAACTTGGCCTGGGGGAATTTGCCTGACGATTTTATAAACTTTTTCAGTGAAGGATGGCATATTTGGGTGGCTACTGGGAGTTGAACCCAGGCTAACGGGACCACAACCCGCTGTTCTACCGTTGAACTATAGCCACCATAATAATTTTGTTAACTGTTAATTGTAAAATGTTAATTGTTATTATGGCGTCCGCGGCAGGGATCGAACCTGCGACCCACAGCTTAGAAGGCTGTTGCTCTATCCACTGAGCTACGCGGACAAGTATAATCAAATATAGCATATTTTTATTAAAAAGTCAATTGTTTTCTGAAGTTTTTTTTGCTAAGATTTTATGGAATATTTATAATATATGAAATTTGATTTAAATAGGCCCGCTAGAGGCGGGTCCGCCTTTGGCGGAAAAAAAATAACAGTTATTGGCGGCGGCACTGGCACCTATAATCTTCTTTTGGGCTTAAAACAATATGATGTCAGTTTATCGGCTATAGTGACAACAGCCGATAGTGGCGGCAGCTCCGGACAGCTCCGGGACGAATTCGGCGTTTTGCCTCCAGGCGATCTACGCCGTTGTCTCATCGCGCTTTCAGAAAATCGCGGCGATATTTGGCGTAAAATTTTTGATTATCGTTTTGCTGGAGAGCGCGAAAATAATATGGGCAATTTAATTATCACTGCCTTAACTAAAATTACTGGTGATTTCCCAACCGCTATTGAGGTGGCTGCCGAGCTTTTAGAAGTTAAAGGCCAAGTCGTACCCGCTACCTTAGATGATGTTCATTTGAACGCTGAGCTGGAAAATGGCCAAGTTATTTATGGTGAAACTAATATTGATATTCCCAAACATAATCCCGAATTGAAAATCAAAAGAGTTTTCTTGGAGCCCAAGGCCTTTGCTTACAAAAAAGCCATTGCTTCGATTATGGACTCTGATTTGGTAGTCATTGGACCGGGTGATTTATATACCAGCATCATTCCCAATTTATTAGTTGAGGGCCTAGTGGCGGCTTTAAAAGCTACCAACGCCAAAGTGATTTATGTCTGTAATGTCATGACTAAGTATGGTGAAACCAATAATTTTTCTGCCAGCGATTTTATCAAAGAACTTCAAAGGTATAGCAACCAGGCCATTGACCATGTTATAGTAAATACGACTAAGCCATCGTCTGAATTATCAGAAAGTTATGCGAAGGAAAATTCTTTTTTCGTTATGCCCGATGTCAGGGGTAAGCCCCAGCACGTGACTAAAGCCGATTTGATAAGCAGCTCGGTTTTATTCCGGCATGACTGTAAAAAACTGGCTAAGGTGATTATGGAAATTCACCCTGTTAAGTAAAAAATTATTTCAGAATTTTTTGGCAACGAAGTTGCCTACTTAACAGGGTAAACTTTACAAACTTTATGAACTTTCTAACTTTACAAACTAAATTATATGATTGAAGCTATTAAAAAGCGTCGAGCCATCCGGCAATACTTAGCCGAAAAAATTAGTGATGAGAAATTGAATGAAATTATTACTGCTGCTATGTACGCGCCCAGCGCCAATGCCAAGTATCCCTGGGATTTGGTGGTTATTAAAAACGAGGAGATTAAAGAAAGATTGTCCAAACTGACTCCTTGGTCAATTCACTTGAAAGAAGCGCCGGTGATTATTGCGGTTATCGGCCACGAAAAAGAGAGTTCTGATTGGTTGGAAGATTGTTCCATTGTCGCTGAACACATTTGGCTGGAAGCTACCAATCAAGGTCTTGGTTCTTGCTGGGTGCAGATTAGAGGCAATGATAAGGCCGAAAAAGAAGTTAAAGAATTATTTCATATGCCTGAAGATTACCGGGTGCTTTGTCTCTTGCCTCTAGGCGTGCCAGCCAAAGCCGAGCCGGAGCATACTAAAGATGATTTTGACAGAAGCAAGGTTAAGCAGGAGAGTTATTGAATTAGAAATTAGAAAATAGAGATTGATAATAGAAATAATAAATAGGAAATTGGGGATAAAAAAACAATAAAACAAAAAAACAATAAAACAAATTGTCATTGCGAGGAGTCCGCCTTTTGGCGGATGACGTGGCAATCCTATGTTTATATCAAGAAGGCAAATATATTAACTGGTTGATAATATAATACAAAAAACACGGAAAAACTGTGTTTTTTGATTTATTGGGGCTAGGTATTGACAAAATAGGAAAATATGGTATAATGTGGTTAGTACCTTAAACAAACTGTTAGCAAAAACTCGTGAGGAGGATTAGTCATGGTTTTCAAAGCGTTGACTTTGGTCTGTAGTTGTAAAAACAGGTTTCGGGCACGGGACAAAAATGGCCATATTTGCGTTGGAGCAGCAACTGTTAAACTGCTAATTGCCGATGGCGTGGAGCAACACTGTCCAAAGTGCCAGAAAGTTTGGCAGCCGCCATTGAGGTTAATTAGCCAATGATCATTATAAGGAGTAATGGCGAGGCGGTTGAATTGAAAGTGGTTTCAGTTGATCGTCGAAAGCGTGAAGTTGTCATTGAAATTCCAAAATATAATAGCCAGTTTACTTTTTCAGATATGACTGGCAGAATTGCTTTAACTGAAAATGGTCGGCAAGTAATCAATAAAACTCAACCGGCCACTATCCATGTTGCTCGAAGCGTTTATGCCGGCTTGGCGATGTGGGCTGGCTCGATTTTAGGCGACAGCAGGAGGTGAACCTTGAAAAAGCCCAAACAAAAGTGGGCAGTTTACTGGCAGGCCACCGACGGCGACCATTTTATGGACTACACCTGGGCGGTTTCTGCCAGACAAGCCGTCAATCAGGTTCATTATCGGCAGATCGCTGGCGAAGCCACGATTATGCTCGATAGTATGTTTGCCAAGATAGTGAATAGCACTTCCAAGCTATCAGTATCTTAGGGGTGTCTTTTCACTAACAATTATTAGAGTTGATTGTCCTAAGTGCGAATGCCAGCTTCCGGCGCGACTCCCAAAGAGTGGCGCTTTTTTCTTTATTCTAAATAATTTGTTATAATAATATAACTTAGTTTCCAGAATTTAGCGCAACAGCGCTGTTAATTAATTGATGGAAAACCTGATAAGGTTTTTTGAAGCCTAGAGTTTGTCTGGG
>MHIM01000034.1 GCA_001817505.1 Candidatus Buchananbacteria bacterium RIFCSPLOWO2_01_FULL_39_33
CAAGAAAGATTACATCTGGGCATTAACTTACAAACTCCTTCCCAAATTCTTCAAAAGTGTTGCCAAGCTATTGGATAGAGAACGTAGTTTTTTTATTCTTATTTTTTGGCTAAAAATAAATAAAAAAAGGCAGGAGCTGATGGTCAGCTGCTGCCTGTCCAAAGGTGCTAATTTAGAGAGTGGAAACGTCTACTTGATAAGCGGCAAGTCCGTCTTCATTGGTGACTAAAGGAACGGTTTGGCCGTTGATTTTTACATTCAGGATTTCAAAGGGGATGTAGCCATTATTGTTAAGGGTGCTGTCAACAACTGAAAATCTTAGGATATTCGGTCTGAATTTGGTGATAACGCCGGTGGCGTTGTTATCAGTAATGACGAATGTTTCTCTTTCAATCCAAGGCGTTCCGCCTATTTGATGGTACAATTCTAAGCCGATTACTCCCGGGTTGGCATCGGTAGCGGAAAAATCCAGCTTAACGCCGTCCCAAGTAAGGTTGATATTAATCGTTCCGCCAGAATCGGCAATGGCAGTAAACACAGCGACAACACTGACATCACTATTCATCGTTACTGTGCCGGGATTATCGTAGGCGTTGGCGCCATTAACAACCCAATGGTCAAATTTCCAATCATCAGCCGGAGTGGCGGTGATAGTCACTGCTGTGTCAGCGGTGTAAGTGCCAGCGCCGGTAACTGTGCCCTCACCTTCAATGGCGATGACCAGTAAGTAATTAGTTTCCTCGCAAACTATCGCGTCCGGCCGGGAAGTCAGGGTGTCATAATCGTCGTAGAAGTCGATAATGCTGCCACCCTGGCAGTCATCAACCACCAAATCATTGTTGTCGCCATACCATACATCCCAACGGGGAGCGCTGGCCTGGCCGAGATCAATGTAGGTCTCTTCAAAGATATCATCATTATGAGCGTTTTTGTAGGTGTGGGCCACCGACAAATTGCCTCGGAAATGACCGCCAGAGTCAAACCGACCCCAGACCGAAATCTTGCGGGTGGTGGGGTTCCAGTTGGCTTGAAAGTCCTCATAATACGGGGACTCATGCCCCCAGCCAAAATCGCTATTGACGATCAGCTTTTCAATCTGGCTGTCATTAGCAATGGTTGTCGGGTTGGTTGCCACCTCGCCTGTCGTTTCGTTGGTGCGGATAGAAGTGGTAACCAAATAGTCGCTCAACTGCTTATTTTGGGGGATACTGACATCAATTTTTATCCAACCATCGCTGCCATTGCTGGGGAAGAAACGGATAGTGGGCTGGTTAATCGCGTCATTATCATGAATAGTGCCATTATTGGGAATAACCGGAATTTCATTGGGACAACCCAAAAAAACAAAGCTGAAAACGCTAGAAATGGCAATAACCAGAACCTTTCTCATTTTACCTCCTCCTCGTTGGTTAGGTTAGTGGTGAGCTTAGTCAAAGTTGCTCTCTTCATATAAGGAACTAAACAGGACATAGCCCCGCTTAATACCTTAAGTTATCATAGATGGTTTAAAATGTCAATAGTCGCCAATTGAGAATCAGTTTAATGTATTTTGTGAATAAAAAAACCGCTTAATAGTCCTATTTTTTGACTATTGAGCGGCAGAAAATTAAGAAATAATGTTTATATTTTATTAGGTTGAATTGATATCAATGCCTAAGGCGGCATTGACAACGAGTTGTACGTCTATAGCGTTTATCAGGCCGTCACGATTGACATCCGCATTAAAAGGTTCGGGATTAGTAATGAAAGAAAATTTGGCAAAAACCGTGCAATTGCCGGTCATAATGATATTCAATTCGCCATCGTTGCCAATGGTGCTGAAGGCGCCAGTTGTTATCCAGCCGTCAAACTGCCAACCGGCTGCCGGTAGAGCGGTCAGTACCACTTCGCTATTAAATTCATACATTTCCCGATCAGGATCAATATTGACGGTTCCTTGGCCCTGGACGGCGACGGTTAAAGTGAAATTGGTAATAACCTGGTTCAAATCAAGGTCATAGTTCTGTCCGTCAGCCATAGTCATGGCTAGGCCATTTAGGAAACCGTCAACCAAACTGGTATTGAAGAAATATTTCTTATCATCAACCACTAGAAAAGGAACTAACTTGGCTGTGAGCTGTTGGTTGATGGTAAAATTTACCAAATTGCCATCATAGTCTAGGCCCTTGCCCTCCAGTGTGCTTTTCATGGTGTTATCACTCAATATTGGCACATGGCTTTCATAACAACCCCAGGGGGCAATACTAAGTATAAAGAGAGTGCCTATTTCTTTAATTGTGCCGGTTGAGGGCGGGTTGACTAAGAGATCATTTAAATCGGCGCCTTCAAAATTTATCACCTGGTCTAATGTATCCTGACCAATATAGGTGTAATCTATTCGCGCCGCTATTGCTTGAGTGGCAACCATCGCAAAAACCAACAGAATTATCAACTTCTTCATGACGATCTTTCTCCTTTTTGTTGTAAGGAACCAAGCAGGCTACAGTCCTGCTCAACACGTTAGGTTATCATAAGGATTTAAAAATGTCAATATTAGAGCCCCCCTTGCCTTATTGGCAGTTTTTATCCTAAGTAATTAATCGGTCTGGATAATTCCATTTTGGCCAGATAATTTATCAGCCACTAAATTGGTATCAATATCCGGATTTGTTTTAGTAACTGGTTGCTGAATTAAGGTATCAATAGCTGATATTGATATATCAGCTAATAATATCGCTGTCTGGCCGATTTGGTTAAAATAGGGGATGATTTCTACTTCAAAAGCGATACCGATTGGCCGCCGATTATCTTTAGCCAATAAATTATCGGCCCGCCATTTGATTTTTCTGGCAGCATTTTCATAGCTTATATTGTCTCCTTGGGTGATGCTGGATTTGCCGGTCAAAGAAACATTGGCCGGCAATTGAGCTGAGATTAAAATATCTTCCAAATCATGATTAAAGCCGCTGATATTGATGAAGAGCCAGTATTTGGTTGGTCTGCCGGCAACTGGTGGCAATGGGCCAACTCCCAATTGTTCGCCGTCTTCGGTATAATATCTGGCAAATGATTGGAATTCAATATTGGTCGGTTTAATAATAATTTCTGGCTTAACGGTTTGATTGTCGTTTTGGTTGTCAAGGGCAGTTGGCGTCTTATTAGTATTTTGATTATTGCCGTTTTGGTTATTATCTGAAGATGTGGTTAGATTGTTGTTTTGAATTCCTAAAACGGCTCCAGAATTTTTAGCGGAGATATAGATATTAGTAATTATTAAAGTTAGTATAATGACAGCCAAAAGGCCATCAATAATTAAATGCCAGTAACGGTTTTTATTATTTAGATGGTAATATTTATGCCAGCGATTTTTTATAAATTGTTTCATAAGTTTATTTACTAAAGCTTAAAGTGAAGACATCGGTGGTCAAGGCCACAATCTCATCAACTCCATCATTGTTAAAATCAGCGGCTGCCACTTCTAGGCCATTTCGTCCGGAGTTATAAGGCAACCATTGGCTGATTAAGGCGCCTTGCCAATTAAATACTTTGATCTGCGGCTGGCTACCTTGGCCAGCGCCGGTTATGATTTCATCAATTTGATCGCCATTGATATCGCCGGCGGCCAAATAAATTCCGCCCCTAAGGTTCTTATCATCGGCAAAGAATTCGCTTATTAATATTTTACCGCCTTTATCAAATATTTTCACATGGGGGCCGCCGCCAATGCCGGCGCCGGCAATTATTTCAATTTCACCGTCGCCGTTAATATCGCCAGCTGCTACGTGAACGCCCAGATTTTTCCAGTCCTTTTTATAGGCAAACCAGCTGTTTAAGAGTTCCCCGTTATTATCAAATATTCTTATTTCATTGGAACCGCCGTTGGCCGAACCGGTTATTATTTCTAATTGCCCATCATGGTTAAGGTCGGCAAAATCAATAGCCAGGCCCGAGTTATATTTATCGCCATAAGGCGCGAATTCGGTTTTTTCAAAACCATAACTGCTGAATATTCTTATTCGGGAATTATCAGCGATTATTGTTTCTGGTCGGCCGCCGGCATCAATATCCAGCTTGGCTATTTTAAGACCGCCGCGGAATTTGGAATTATAAGCAAAAAAGCCGGCTCGGATATTTTCACCATTATTATTGAATATCCTGACAAAAGAGCCGTTAGTAAAAACCGCTTCTTTAATTTCTTCAATCGGTCTTAAAAGCAGGGTGCCATCGGCCGGCATCAGAGTTAAGCTGTTAATCTTACCGCCATTATTAACATCTTGATTCTGATGGCTTTTTATTTTTTCATATTCCCGGTTGAAATTAATAGTTTGTTTTTGATCGGTAGAATTAACTATAACCAAGCCACTTTCAAAGTCCCTTTGCCAAACGCCGGCTTTAAGCTGACCATTCGACTTGGCCAGCCAGTTAACGGGAGTTGATTTGGGCTGGCCCAAGTCAACATCAAATTCATCATACCACCAGAAATTCTCGCGCTTTAAAGGGCCATAGTCAAAACTGTAATAGCCGTCATACATTAAGGCGCTGGAGAGGCCATAGCGCATCCGGCTGGAATTAAGGTAGTTCTCGGTATTATCGGCATCGGCATTGATAATGTTTATTCTGGGCTGATAGCCGGCTGAATTAGTCAGAAAATACCTTTCCATTGAACCGACCCAGCCGCCTTCCCAAAATTCAGGAAAACTCTCAAACATGCGGCCATTAGTATATTCGCTATAGGCACCCTCGCCATTGCCCAATATCAAATATTGGTCTTTCAATTGCTCCCTGAGTTTTTTGAAAAAATTCCTGTTGCCAGCTTGCCAGAGCTGGTTTATCTTATATTCGCTGTCCCGCTCGCCATCGCCATCAATATCCATATCAGGATTTACCCAAGCCGCCGAATTCCAGATATTGTCAAACAGCAAGCCATCCCATAAATTAGCGGCTAAGACCTTATTAGTATAAAAATTAACTAAGTAATCATTATAGAAATTTCCTGCTTGGTCACTGACGTATTGGTTCATTGATAAATTACCCGGCCAAAAGCTGATATTTTTCCCTTGGTAAGTTTTTAAGTACCACTCCGGGCTGATGCCAGCTATCAAATCATGCCATAAGCCGGTTCCGCTCGGTTCCATTATTGACAGCCGCTGACTGGGCACTTCATTGGTGGAAGTATAAGCCAGAATAATAATAGCCGGATTTAATTCCCTGATTTTTTTAATCGCTTCAAAACTGTCAACTTGGGCCTTCATATCCAGGACTAAAACATCCCATTTGGCTAAAATCGGCGCTTCTTCTAAAGTGATCGGGGTTTTCCAATAAAGATTGACAGTTCTCGGGTATTGGTTACTGGGCAAATTATAAGTTTGGCCAGCCCCAGGCCAGACCATTAAAATTATCAAGAGTAAAATTATTTTTAAATGGTTTTTTGGCATATTTTTTCTAAATTCACTGGAATTTTTTAGTGCCAGCTTCCTTAACCAAAGCCTTATAAATATCAATTATTTTATCAAAATGCTGTTGGCCGGTAAATTTTTCTTCAGCCATTTGCCTGGCCCCTTGGCCCAGCGCCAATCTTAATTCTCGGTTATGAATCAAAGTTTCTAAAGCTGTTTTCAAGCCGTCTATATCAGCCGGTTCAAATAACAAACCCGTTTCAGGAGTTACAATTTCGCTAAAAGACCCGACACGAGAAGCAATGACTGGCTTGCCTAAAAAATAACTTTCAATTATACCCAGTCCAAAGGTCTCATGCACCAGAGAAGGAAAAACAACAAACAAACTTTGGCTGATAATTGAAGTTAGCTTTTCTTTAGAACTGTAAGGGCTGAATTCAACTTTATTCCCTAACTTCAAATCTTGGGCTAATTTTTTCAATGACTTTTCGGCTGGGCCGCTGCCAACGATTTTAAGCTTAGCGCCATCTGTTAGTTTGGCCAAGGCGCCAAGCAGTAAGTCAAACCCCTTGCTGACATCCAAGCGGCCGAAAGCCACAATATAATTTTTCTCTTCCGGTTGGCTAGAGTTATAACTTAATTCCGCAAAATGGGGGAGAACAATTATTTTGTTCAGGTCAAAACCGGCTTCAACCAATTTGCTTTTGACAAAATTTGAAGGCGCGATAAATAAATCAATATTTTTTTGGTAAACTCCAATGATTTTATGGCAGCGATATTCTAAAGCCATTAAGAGCTTAGCCAGCCAAGATTTAGCGGATTTTTTGTTCTTGATTGCCCAAAGTGTGTAGTAGGGGTCAACTAATTTAAAATCATGCACGGTCATGACTATTGGCCGGCCGGCCTTTTTTAGCTCCGGTAAAATCGAGGGAGATATCTGATGGTAAATATTGTGAAGATGAACAAGGTCAACATTTTCTTGGATGATTAATTTTTTAATATTTTTTTTGGCTTGGAATGACCAGAATATCCGGCCGATTTTAAAAATGTTTTTTAAATAAAATTTATCAAGATTTATTTCCTCAAGAAAAAATTTTTGACCTTTGATATTTATATTATTTTTATTTGCTTGCGAGAAACCAATGACCTCATGGCCGTTTTTTTGCAAAAGTGAAATCAGCGCCAGGAGATAGGTCTCTGCCCCGCCTTTAGGATAAAAGAATTTGTTTATTTGGAGAATTTTCATATTTTTTCTTTTTGTCCATTGATGATCAAGTTAGTTCTTAGCAGGCCCAGTAAAAGATAGAAGAAAATACTGGTCAAATTTGTTTCCAAATAGGGTTGGAACAAACTGGCAAAAAACATAGCTACTATGGCTGCCAGTAGCCCCAAATAATAGGGAGCCAATTCCTCATTTTTGAAGATCAGCTTAAAGCTGCTGGCCAGGTTTGTGGCTATAAACAAAGTAAATAAGCTAATGCCGATTAAACCCATCTGGATGATAATAGCCAAAGGCGAATTATGGATATTTCTGATTTCTTCAAAGGTTTGCCACTGACCCAATTCTAATGGCAGTTTTTGACCGAAACCCAGACCGGTAATCGGATTTTTAATCCAAGATTTTTCAGCCGTGCGCCAAAAATTCAGACGCCAATTGAGACTGGTGTCTTGTGAGACGCTGATTAAAGAAGTGATTCTGGTTGAAAATGTTTTATAAAAATTATCTAAAGAGTCGGAAAAATTAGCCCAAGGGGAGATGTTGGCTATTAGTAGCGCGATGATAGCGAGAGTAATTATTATCAAGCTGCTTTTTAGCGATAATTTGATTAAATTTTTCTTATTGACAGCCGGTATGATAGTTAGTAAAAAAATCAGGCCAATAAAAAGCGATAGCCATAAATGCCTCATTAGCGAAACCGCTAAGCCAATCAACCAAATTATAATGATGACGCTGGCTAATCCCTGGTTTTTAAATCTCTCAAAAGCCAAAAGGCCAAGTGACAATAAGACGGTAATCATCAGATAAAAAGCCTGGCTGCCGGCTAAAAATCTGATGCCATAGGTGGAAAGCGGAGTGTATTCCGTCCACAAGCCCTGGCCTCGCAACCAGCCGATGGCGATAAAACCGATAATCATTACTCCGGCCAGCAGCATGGTATGCAGAATATTTTTGAATTGCTTGGTTGTCTGGACGGAATAAATTATCAGAAAATAAAGCAGGGGATAGAAAGCGTAATTTTTGAAAGTGGAAATAGCTATTTCAATATCAGCGTTGATTTCAAAAAAACTCCTGATCAGATAAATGACGGTGATAATTATAAATAAACCCAATAATTTTTCCGGCCAGCCGAAAATAATCACATTTTTTTTAAAAAAGAGCTGATTGATTAACCAGCCGCTAATGGCTATTAGGATAATGACGTCTAGGGGATATATCTTGTAAATGGCATATTCGGTGATCAAGGGCGCTAAAGTGAACCATCTTTCAAAAATCATAGTCATAAAAACAATAATCTGGATGCCCAAAAGATGGGCTGGTAATATGAATATTACCGCTGTTAAAAAAAACAAGGCATAAATGACCGGAGAAAAGCCGATAATCAGGCCCAAGACAATAAATAAACTTATATATAAATAAGCCAAGCTATTGTAAATGGTCTTAAAATCCAAACTTTTATTTAAGGCCTTTGAGCAATTAGTCAGAGCGGTCATTTAATTTACCAATTATAGTATTCTCCGCCGGTTTTATTTTGACCGGTTGGGGTATTGAAGCCAACCTCCGATTGGCCGCTAAGGTTATCTTGACTAGTGATATTCTCAAAAACTATGACTTCATCGCGGGAAATTATTTTTTTCCCGAAAACAAAACTAATCAATTCTTGCTCGGGGAAAATAATAATAAAAGTCAGGCCGATGAATAAACCCGCCAGCCAGCTAAGTAAGATATTTTGGAAGATATCCGGCTTGGCCCATTTATTGGCCACATTGGGGACGCCGATCATTTTAACAGCCACGCTGTCCCCCGATCCGTGGTATAAGCTGTTATTGGTGATTAAGGTATAGCCAATGGCCTGGGCAAAATTATTAGCTTGTTCCCGGTCTTGATTGTAGACATCAATAATAATGATGCCGGTATTATCCTGCAACTTCACTTTGACCATTTTTTTCCAATTTTTTATTTGTTCGTCTTGGCTGAATCCCAAGTCATTTTTTAAATTAAAATTGGTTTTGAAAACGTTGTCAATGAAAGAATTGGAATAAACCACCTCGGCCAGAATGCCGGCAATATAGTTGGAGGTTTGAGCCGAAGTATATGGGTTCATGTCTTTTTGGCTAAAAATAACCAATAATTTGGCTGAAGATTTATATTGCGGCGTTTGAATCAAACTCACAATCAGCCCTAAAATAACCACCAGAGCCATTATAAAAAGGATGGTTTTAAGGTTTTTTGAATTGAAGATGTTTTCGGAATTCATATTTTTAAAATTTGGTAAATTTTGACAATTATTAAGGCATTTATTTAACCCTTAATATTAGCATAAAAATGAATTTGTGTCAATATTGGCTGATATTTTTATTTTTTATGAAAAATTAGATGGACAAAAAGCCAAGAAAACGTTTATAATTAAATTATGATTTTTTATAAATTGCAGGAGCTGATACTAAAGAGCCCGGCTAAAAGAGACAGATTAATATTGGCTAATTTGTTTTTGGCTATCGCTATTGATATGGCCATTTGGCTTTTATTGATTTTTAATTTCTGGCGATCAAGCGAATATATTGTCTTGGGCTATAACATCTATTTTGGCATCAGTTCTTTTGGCCACTGGTATCAGGTTTTACTTTTACCTCTTTTAGGGCTGATCATCATAATTTTTAATTTTACTCTGGCCTTTAATTTATATTTGAAAGAAAAGATTTTAAGTTATTTTCTGGCTTTAGGGTCTTTAATTTTTAATATTCTGATTTTAATAACTTCTTTGATAATTATTTACGTAAATATTTAAACCATCAAATTATGCCTACCGCCTTAGTTGAGTTTTATGTGATCAAAGTATTTTTTTTAACTTTCATTTCTTTTATTCTGGCTATCGGCTGGACGCCGGTCTTGACTCATTTTTTATACAAGTATAAATTAGGCAAACAAATCAGAAATTCAGCTAACGCGCCGATTTTTTCCAGTTTGCACGCCAAAAAATCCGGCACGCCGGTTATGGGTGGCGTTTTAGTTTGGGTGACGACTCTGGTTTTGGCTCTAACTTTCTATTTTTTGGGCCGGTGGCTGGATGGTATTTTTTCTAATTTTAATTTCTTGAGCCGCTCGCAAACTTGGCTGCCTTTGGGAGCTTTAGTAATTTCTGCTTTAGTCGGCTTGTTTGATGATTATTTGAATGTCAGGAAAATCGGGCCTTATGGCGGCGGTTTATCTGTTCGTCATCGGTTGATTGTCTACACGGTTATAGCGCTGGTGGTGGCCTGGTGGTTTTATTTCAAACTGGAATGGGATTTTATACGTTTACCGTTTTTAGAAACTTATAATTTAGGTTTCTGGTATATCCCAGTGGTTATTTTTGTGGTGGTCGCTACTGCTTTTTCCGTTAATGAAATTGATGGGCTTGACGGCTTGGCTGGTGGCACGCTAATGGCGGCTTTTTTATCATTTGGCGCTATTGCTTTTGTTCAGGGCCGTTATGATTTGGCTGCTTTCTGCGGCGTGATCGTCGGCAGTTTACTGGCTTTTTTATGGTTTAATATCGCGCCAGCCAGGTTTTTTATGGGTGATACTGGCGCCATGTCGTTGGGCGTGACTTTAGCGATTATCGCCTTAATGACCAATACCGTGTTGCTACTACCCATTATTGGCTTTTTATTTGTGGTGGAATCATTAAGCGTTATTATTCAGGTAACTTCCAAAAAATTAAGGCAAGGCCAGAAAATTTTTCTTTCTACTCCTATTCACCATCATTTTGAAGCCAAGGGCTGGCCGGAAACCAAAGTGGTGATGAGATTCTGGGTGATTGCCGCTATGACTTCAATCATCGGCTTGGTGATATTTTTACTCGATCGCGGGGGCTGGAGTTAGAATATTAATAGCAATCATAAAAAATTTTATGAACTTAAATATTTCTCAATTAAAATCAAAATGGGATAAAGAAAAAACTTCTTATACCAAAAAAGAAATAGGTGATGGCGTCCAAATTTTTGTAAAAGAAGTTTTGCAATCCCCGGAAATTTTTAATCTTAAAAGAGGATTAAATTCAACTTCTTTAGAAAAACGAAGAAATGAATTTAAGGAAGAAGAAAAGAAAAAAGCCGCTCGGCATGCTGATGTGGTGATTTTTATTGATGCCGATATTGTGATTCCGATGGAAATAGAAAAATATCAAAATATTAAAGTGGGAGAAAAACAGATTATTCAATATCAGCTTGATTGGAATGAAAATAGCAACCGCCGGTATGGCATTCTGACTGATGGCGATACCTGGCGATTTTATAATAATAATGAATACCGTGAGTTTACATTAGCCGAAATTTTTAATAAGACTGATTTATTTTTGGAATTTTGGCAAGAATATATCAAGCCGGAATTTTATTATCTTGCTTTTTTTGAAAAGAAAGGGCAAAAATCTCTGTTTAAGGAGGCAGAAATTTTACATGTAGAAGAATATCGCCAAATATTTTTTGAGGACATCACTAAATTAATCAGAAGTTTTAAAAATAAAATAAATATCGAGGGCTATTTGTCTTCTTTGGATAAAAAGGGCCGAGAAAAGAGGGCGGTTGAACTCACCTACGCTTACATTATCCAGTTTATTTTATATAAAACCTTAGTGGATAATGAATTTGGCAAATTCAAAAAAGATTTTATGGATCGTCAGGGAGCTATTTATGACGCCTTAAAATCAAGGCAATACAAAGGGATTTTGAGCATTATTGAGGGGATTTCCCAGACGATTTCTGGCAGTATTTATCACCCATTTAAAAAAGAGCAGGACTTTATCAATCAGACATTGGTTGATTTAATCCACCAGCCGAAAAATGAGCTTCATGAGGTTTCGCCTTGGCTGGATATTTTTGTTTTTATAAAAAAGTATAATTTTGCCAATGTCCGCAATGAAATTTTCGGTTATATTTATGAAAATTATTTGAAAGAATTATACGAAGACACTAAAAAGGGTCAATATTTTACCGACCCGGCGGTGGTTGATTTTATGCTTGACGTGGTTGGTTATACGGCTAAAGAAGTAAAAAACTCTTTATACTATGACCGTTATGGCGAGAGAGGTTTTGATAACCACATTTCTATTATTGATCCGTCTTGCGGTTGCGGCACCTTTTTATACAGCGCTGTGGACCGTATTATTGCCGGTACTGGCTATGGAAGCGAAAAGGCGTCAAGAAGATTGGAACATCTGATTTCCCAAAGCGTTTTTGGTTTGGACATTGAAGAATTTCCATTGTATTTGGCCGAGATGAATGTTTTAATGCGGATGTTGCCAATGATATTGCATAAAGAATATATTAATCCAGTTGATGAGAAAATTAAGGTTTTTAAAACCAATGACAGCGTGGCTGAATTTTTAGACACAGCGATTAAAAATACTATTAATGATATTGATGTTGCTTACCAAAAAAATAATGGACAGATATCACTTTTTACCGAAAAGTTAAATTTGGGCTATGTAAGTTATGTTAGAGACGAGGGCGATCTATCAGAAATGAAAAAAAGTTTGGAAAATCACGCTATCCCTCGTCGTCGTTTTGATTTTGTCATTGGCAATCCGCCCTACGTCGCCTATAACGAATGTTCCAAACAAAATGTCTTGATTTTTGAATTAATGAAGCGGGGCAAGGTGAAACTCAATGATATTTATGGCGTGAATTTGCATAGTATTCCCAGTCGGCAAAAGAAATATTCTCCAAAACCAAATTTATATGCTTTTTTTATTGCTCTGGGCATTGCGCTTTTAAAAGACGGCGCCAAGATCTGTTATATTGTACCACAGACGCTTTTAACTGCCGGTGATTTGGATGTGTTGCGTTATCATTTAGCGAAATTTACTACTATTGAAAAAATCATTACTTTTTCCGGCAAGATGTTTCTCGGCCGTGGCCTAAAACAAGACAAACCAGTGGCGACTTCCAGCCTGATTTTTGTGATTAAACGAGCTACGCCGGATTCTTTGCATCAAGTGGATATAACTCATTATAAAAATTCTAACGATGATATAAATAAATGTTTAGCCAACATTAAAGCCGGCAAAAAAATTGTTAGAAAAAAAATATTACAAGGAAAGTTATTGCAAAATGTGAGCAATTGGAATTTTATCAAGCAGGATAGGGATTTTTTGGATTTTTATGAGGAATATAAAAATAGTAGCGAGGATATTTCAATTTATTATAATCATGCCACCGCTGATCATTATTTTAAGAGCCGGTTTTATTTTGATGGTGGGGGAAACATTAATGAAGCAAAAATAACCAATGAAGATAAAAATAGTTTTGAGATATTTAACTATCGGAATAATATTTATGATAATTTTAAAATTTGTAGAGGATTAAAGTTTTATCCTAAAAGTGAGAGTATAATTTTCCCTCAAGGTAGCCAGGGTAAATCGGTATTTTTACAAAAATACAAAATAATTTGGAGAACAAAAGAACCAAAAATATTTCAATATTGTGATAGAGATATTATTCTAGTTGGCAATCAATCTTTGACTATAACGTCTAATAATAAAATAGAAGTATTTTATTTAATAGCATTATTAAATAGCAAGATAATAAAAATTTTACTTTTATCAAATTTGAAATTAGAGAACGAGCAATCTTATTTATTACCTATAACAGGAATTAAAGAATTTGTTCGTGTTCCTAAAATTACCAAAGACAATCAATTTATCAAAGATGAAATCATAAAAAGAACCGATGAAATACTGGCTTTGGAAGATATTAAACTTGCTGATTTAGTTGATTTTTCCCAAGTAATGATGCAGAAATTTGACCAAGTTGCGGTTGAGGATGATAATTTGATTTTAATCAAAGACGATAAAAAAATGAAATACCCGATTTTAAAAGATAAGAATTTAGTAGCCGATGCTATTAGAAACAGATATTTCAACGGTAAATTATTCAAAGACAAACAAATCAGTTTAGCTGAACTCAAGGACTCGCCAATGATTAATTTTGAACGACAGAAAAAAATAAAAGATTATCTTGATGATTTGGTTTTTGCCTTGTATTTTAAGGCGTCAATTAAAAAAATTGGCTTAGAGAAAGCTGGCGAGATAAAATTGATTTGTCAACAGAATAAATTTTATAAAATTCTGGAAAAAAGTAATTATACGATTTAACCTAAGAAGAAGTTAACCGGTTGATTTTTTCTCATAAACCGTTTGTTATTTTTGCTGACAAATTTATTCCTGCAGAGACTCTTAAAAACTTTTTAAAATTAGAAAGAAAACAAAACACTCCGCCCCGAAAGGCGGAGGTGTGAGTACAATCCTATTATCCGTATAGGCGAGGGTAACAAGATGTTACATTGTTATTATAATGAAAAGTTATCCACATGTCAATAGTTATAGTATAATGGCTAATATTACAATTTTTTTTAATATTTTAATTTAATGTTAAGTTTTAAAAATAAGAAGGTAACAGTGATGGGACTGGGTTTATATCAAGAGGGCAGCGGAATTTCGGCTACCCGTTTTTTATTGTCCCAAGGCGCTAAAGTGACAGTGACCGATTTGAAAACCGAAAAAGAATTAGCTCCGCAAATTAAGCGCCTTCTTTTATATTGTCAGCGCGAGGGAGTAAGGCCGATAGGCCTGACGATCGTGGCGATCCCAGGACTGAAGAGCGGAGTTGATAAACCATCCAAAGGCAAAGTTATAAAATTTGTCTTAGGTCAGCATCGCGAGGAGGATTTTAAAAAAACTGATTTAATCATTAAAAATCCCGCTGTGCCCAAAACTTCCAAGTATTTGACTATCGCCAGAGCCAATGGCATACCCATTGAAACCGACATCTCTTTGTTTTTTAAATTAACCAATAGAAAACAAATTATTGGCATTACCGGCACCAGAGGCAAGAGCACCACTACCACTTTGATTTATGAAATATTGTTATCGGCCAGCCAGCCAGCGATCATTGGCGGCAATATCAGAAAATCACCCTTAACCCAATTAAATAAAATGAAAAATAATGATTGGGCGGTTTTGGAATTATCTTCTTGGCTTTTGGAAAGTTTGGAAGATGCTAAATTGAGTTCGCATCTCTCGGTTTTTACCAATATTTATCCTGACCATTTGAACACTTATAGTGACATTGACGACTACGCGGCTGCCAAAGAAAATATTTTCAAGTGGCAGAATCTGCAGGATTACGCGGTTTTGAATTTTGACAATAAATATACCCGAGCCATGGGCCGCCGCGTACCCGCCAAAAGATTTTGGTTTTCGCTTTCTGAATTTCCAGAAGAAAACGGCTGTTTTGTAAAAAATAATAATATTTATTTTCGGCTCGATGGGATAGAGGAAAAAGTGCTGGCGGTCTCGGATATTAAAATTATTGGTGAGCATAATGTAGCTAATGTTTTGGCGGCTGTTGGCGCGGTCAAGGTCTTAGGCCTTAAAAGTGAAAAAATAAAAAAAGCCGTAGCCAATTTTAAAGGCCTGTCTGATCGGCTGGAATTTTTACGGCAGGTGAGGGGAGTAAAATATTATAACGACACCACTTCAACTACGCCGGAAGCAACCATTGCCGCTTTAAAGGCGCTAAGAAATTCCCCCCCTGTCCGAGGGGGGGCAAGGGGGGGGGGTGGGAGTATCGGTAATCTCTCTGTCGCTCCGCGATCTCTCTCTCTGGGAAGAGGAGAAAATAATATTATCTTAATTGCCGGCGGAGCCGATAAAGGCCTTGATTTTAGGGCTTTGGTTAAGGAAATTAAGAAAACCTGCAAAAGTTTGGTATTATTAAAAGGGACGGGCACGGAGAAAATCAAAAAGTTATTAGAAATAAAAAATAAGAAATTAGAAATAGGGGATAATAATTCCCGAGTTGTGAGTTTCGAGTCGTTAGTGGCAGAAGTTGACTCTATATCAGAAGCTGTAAAAACAGCGAGAAAATTTGCTAATAAGGGAGATATTATACTGCTTAGCCCGGCTTGCGTCAGCTTTGGGCTATTTAAGAACGAGTTTGACCGAGGTGATCAATTTAGGAAAATTATAAACAAATTAAAATAAAAGGGCTGCCAGTAGTCATTCTTAATGACTAACTGACAGCCGGACAAGGGTAAGGTGAAAAAATAATCCTTTTTACTAAAGCCGTTTATAGTTGAATAGGTCCCACTTAAGGGAAGGATGGAAACCAAAAGCAGTCCTCTTCTACGGCTTTAGCAGGCCTGTACGCTAAGAGCTAAATTTCGCTCTTTGGTCAGGTGTTAACAGGTTATCAGACTTTCTAAATTTTGTCAAATTTTGTCAAATATTACGTAAAATCAATGAATAAAGTCAAGCTAAAATATTTTTTCCGGGATTTATTCCGCCGCCAGGGAGAAAAAAAACCCGATCAGCAGCTGATCTGGCTGGTTGGCTTTTTAACAGTTTTTGGGCTGATTATGGTTTTTTCGGCTGGCGTGGCGGTCGGCTGGCAGAAATTTAATGATAGTTATTGGTTTGTTAAACACCAAATTATTTTTGGCCTTATTCCTGGTTTAATCTTTTTTGCAATTTTTGCCAAAATAGATTATTTCAAATTAAAATCGCTGGCTGTTCCTATGCTGGTTTTTTCCATCATCCTGCTAATCCTGGTCTATATACCGGGTGTTGGTTCCGGTTATGGCACTGCCCGAAGCTGGATTAATTTCTTCGGTTTTTCCTTACAGCCATCGGAAATAGTAAAACTGACTTTTTTGATATATTTAGTGGCTTGGCTTTCCGAAAAAGGCGAAAAGCGTCTTCAGGATTTGCACCAGGGCTTTCTGCCGTTTATTATGGTTTTGTTAATCGTTATGCTTTTAATCGGCGGGCAGCCGGATACCGGGTCGATGTCGATTATTGTCTTGACATCTTTAGCGGTATTTTTTGTGGCCGGCGGCAGTTTGATTCACTTGTCCTGGCTAAGCGCTGCCGGTTTTTTGGGCTTATGGCTGATGATAAAATTTTCTCCTTACCGCGCCGATCGGTTGAACACTTTTCTTCATCCTGAATTAGATCCCCAGGGTATTGGCTATCACATTAATCAGGCGCTTTTGGCAGTCGGTTCGGGCGGCTTTTGGGGCAAGGGTTTCGGCCATTCTCGGCAAAAATTTGCTTATTTGCCGGAAGTGGCCGGCGATTCTATTTTTGCGGTTATTGCCGAAGAACTTGGTTTTGTGATTAGTGTTTTATTAGTCATTATTTTTATTATTCTGATGCTGAAGGTTTTTAAAATCGCCCAAAAATGCCCTGAACCGTTTGGCAAATTTTTAGCTATCGGTATAGTTTCTTGGTTCACCATTCAGGCCTTTATCAATATTGGCTCAATAATTGGCCTTCTGCCGATGACCGGCATTCCTCTACCTTTTGTCTCTTATGGCGGCACGGCGTTAATGACCAGCTTAGCGGCCGCGGGTATTTTAGTTAATATATCCAAGCAAGTGGATTTAGATTAATAGGTTGTAACTGCTTAACTTTTTAGGTATATTTTAAAAAACAAATATGAGAATACTATTATCCGGCGGCGGCACTATGGGCTCGGTCAGCCCACTGATCGCTGTTTATGAAAAAATAAAAAAAGATCAACCCGAGACCGAGTTTCTTTTTATTGGCTCTCAAATTGGCCCAGAGAGAAGAGTCATTGAGGGTTATAAAATCCCTTTTCAGGAGATCGCTTCCGGCAAATTAAGAAGGTATTTTACCTGGTCTAATTTTCTTGATCCTTTTAAAATATTTTGGGGTTTTTGTCAAAGCTTATTGATAATAATGAAATTCAGGCCGCAAGTGGTGATGGTGGCCGGCAGCTTTATCGGTGTGCCAGTGGCTTGGGCAGCTGGTTTTTTACGAGTGCCAGTTCTAATCCATCAGCAGGATATTATGGCCGGACTGGCCAATAAGCTGATGGCTAATTATGCTAAAAAAATAACTGTCTCCTTTGAGTCATCATTGCCGGATTTTTCTTCTGCTAAAACTGTTTTGACCGGTAATCCGGTGCGCGAGGAGTTTTATGCTTGCAATCCCCAAAAGGGCTATGATATTTTCGGCTTGAAAAAGGATTTACCGGTGCTTTTGATTTTAGGCGGCGGCACCGGAGCCCGGGACTTGAATAAGATAGTGGAGGAATCATTGGCTGATTTGTTGCAGTTCGTTCAAGTGCTGCACCTTACCGGCCAAGGGAAAGGGCTAAATGTTACAGCGGAAAATTATCATCAATTTGAATTTTTGACTAATGAAATGACGGAAGCTGTCTGTACTGCCGATTTAGTGGTTACTCGCGCCGGTATGTCAACTTTGTCAGAATTGATTATTTTGGCCAAGCCGGTGATAATTATTCCTTTGCCCGATAGCCACCAGGAAGCTAATGCCCAATATTTTCAGAAGAATAATGCGGCTATTATTTTGTCGCAGCAATCTCTTAATCAGGAAATTTTTGTCAGCACTATTAAAGAACTTCTTTTTGAAAAACATAAAAGCGCCAATCTCTCCAGGAATATAACCAAAATTATGGCTTTAGATGGCGCCGAAAAAGTAGCCAAGCTGGTTTTAGAAATAGCTAAATAATAATTCAAAAATTAAAAATCAAAATGCAAAATATTGGTAAGATTATTTTTGAATTTTAAATGATTTTGAATTACGAAACCTATACTTGTCATTCCCGACTTGATCGGGAATCCAGTTTTAGTAAAATTAAGCTAATTTCTGGATCCCCGCTTTCGCGGGGATGACAAAAAAATAAAACCAAACGGTAAAAGTATGTTTCATAATTCAAACAAATTAATTATGATCAATTTGTCTAAAATAAATAAAATCCACTTCATCGGCATCGGCGGCATCGGTCTTTCAGCCGCGGCTCGAATTTTAAACCAGTTAGGCAAAGAAGTTTCCGGCAGTGATGCGGTAGAAAGTGAAATTACCGTCCAACTGGAAAAAGAGGGAATTAATGTTTTTATTTCTCAAGAGGCGGATAATGTCCCTCTTAAGGCCGATTTAGTGGCTTATACGGTGGCTATTGGTGAGGAGAATTTGGAAAGGCAGAGAGCCGCGGAACTTAGTATTCCCCAAATGACTTATCCTGAACTCCTGGGCTTATTGATGGCCGGCCAGTTCGGTATTGGCGTTTCCGGCACTGACGGCAAGACCACCACCACTGCCATGATAGGGAAAATATTTTTAGCAGCCGATTTAGACCCGACTATTGTCATTGGCAGCAAGGTTGATTATTTAGGGGGTAATTCGTGTTTAGGCCAAGATAAATATTTTATTTTTGAAAGCGACGAATATAAAAAGGCCTTTCATAATTATCAGCCCCAAATCGCGGCTATTACCAATATCCGCGCTGATCACTTGGATGTTTATAAGGATCTTGAGGAAATTAAATCAGCTTTCGCTTATTATTTAAAAAAAGTGCCTGAAGACGGCTTGATAATAATCAATAATGATGATGCTAATTCTTTGGAAGTGATTAGCGACGTTAAAGCTAAAATTATCACTTATGCCATTGATACTGACGCTGATCTTAAAGCAGCAGATATCAGTTATGAAGATGGCCGGCAAAAATTCAAGGTTTTAAGAAACAATGAAGTATTGGGCGAAGTCAGATTAATTATTCCTGGCCGTTATAATGTTTATAACGCCTTGGCGGCTATAGCTGTTGCCCTGGCAGAGGGGATAGATTTTTCTGTTATTACTAAGGCCTTGGCAGATTTCAAAGGGGCTTGGCGGCGTTTTGAGAAATTAGGCGATAAAAATGGCACCGAAATAATTACTGATTATGCTCATACGCCGGAGGGCTTGAAGCAAGTTATCAAAGCAACTTATGAATTTTATCCTCAAAACCGGATTCTTTTTGTTTTCCAGCCCCATCAGTATAATCGGACCAAGAATTTCTTTGATGACTTTGTTTTAGCCCTTAAAACCGCTGAAGATGTCATTATTACTGATATTTTTTATGTCAGAGGACGGGAAAATCCTGATGATTTTGATGTTAATTCTAAGTTTTTAGCCAACCAAGCTGGCGTGGCCTATGGGGGAAATTTGACAGAAACCGAAAAACTATTAAAGAAGAAAATTGGCGACTTTGATGTTATAATGCTAATAGGAGCCGGCGATATCTATAATCTGGCTAAAGATCTTTTAAAATAAAAAAGTCCCGATAACCAAAGCGGTTAGGGACTGGTAAATCTGGCTTAAAAGTTAAAGTATTCTCTTAAAGATATACCTAATTCTCGCCAAAAACCAAGGCGAAATTGAGAAAAACCGGGTGGAGGAAAATTGAGAGCTTCATTACGAGACAAGCCGCAATTACCGCAAAATTTATTGTCTGGCCATATTTCTTTTCCGCAATCACCACATTTAGGTAATTTTGTCATTGAAATACCACACCGGCTACAGAATCTATTATATGATATACTTCCACATTTCGGGCATATCATGTGTGACATTATCTTTCTCCTTCTTTAGGGTTGTTAGACGACAAAGAACTGCTTAATGAAGAAATCATATCAATAAATAAAAATTTTTGTCAAGCATTTAAGATTTAATAATTAATAATAATTAACGCTAAAACTATGAATCAGGCTACTCAAGACGATAGACCTGAAGAAGGAAATCTTTTGGATCCCGATGAAGAAATTGAAGAGCAATTGGACTGGGAGGAAAGTTTGGAGCGCCAATATGGCGGTTTAACTGAAGACCAAGAAGAAAAAAGAAGCAAAGCCATGAGCCCGGGCTTTTCTAAACAAAAGCAAGTGATGGAGGAAAACAAGTTTTACCAAGGTACCGGCAAGAAAAGGACCATTCATCTGAAAAAATAAATTGAGGTAGTTATAAAACTATTTTATCTATAAATTTATCAATGGATACTTTAATTAAATTAAAGTTCGTTGTTGCTGGCGCTATTTATGAGAACGAACTCTTGGCGCCCTATACTTCTTTTAAAATTGGCGGACCGGCCAAATATTTTGCCGTTATTGATTCTGCCAAGGATTTATTGAAGCTGGTTAATGAAGCCGATAAGTTAAAATTGCCTTATTTGATTTTGGGTTCAGGCACTAATATTCTATTCTCTGACAATGGTTTTAATGGCTTGGTCATCAAAATGAATAATTCTAAAATCAAAATCAAAGATGAAACGCTGGAGGGCGAAGCCGGTGTGCTGTTAAGCAAAGCCGTAGGCAGCGCTCTGGCTTCCGGCTTATCGGGTCTGGAGTGGGCAGTGGGCATACCTGGCACCATTGGCGGCGCGATTTGCAATAACGCCGGCGCTTATGGCGGCGACTTGGCTCAAATTATCAAGGAAGTGGAAATTGTTAGGAACCATAAAATCAGGAGAATAAATAATAAAAAATGCGCTTTTACTTACCGCTCCAGCATTTTTAAAAATAAAGACCATCAGGATGTTATTTTATCGGCTATCTTTAATTTGAAACGGGGTGATAAAAATGCCATTAAATCAAAAATGGATGAAATTATTTTAAAGCGCAAGCAAAAAGCTGACAGTTATCCCAGCGTCGGCAGTGTTTTTAAAAATTTCAAATTAACTGCTAAAGAGATGGAGGAATTTATAATCAGACATCCTGATTTCCCCCAAGATTTTATTCAACATAACACTATTCCAGCTGCCTGGCTGATAGAAAGTTGCGGCCTAAAGGGTCAGACCATAGGCGGCGCCATGGTTTCTGAAAAACAGGCCGGGTGGATTATTAATCTCGGTCAAGCCACTGCTGAAAATGTGATTATGTTAATTAGCGTTATCAAACAGCAAGTCAGATTCAAGTTTAATTTACAGTTGGTGGAAGAGATTGAATATAAGGGATTTTAGTTGTTAGTGGTTAGTGAGTATTGAATATTAACTACCCACTACTCACTACAAACTATAAACTAAATATCATGAAAATAAACATCAAGGTGACCAAGGCCGCTTTAGAGCCGGAATCTTACGAGATTATTAACGAAAAAATTAGCTCTCTGGCTAAAATTTTGATAATATTATCAGCGCTGATGTGGAAATTGGTATCAATTCACGCCATCATAATAAGGGTAATATCTACAAGGCCGTGGTCAATTTAGCGGTGCCCAAGAAAATCCTCAGAGCCAGCGCCGAAACCAATGATATTACCAAATCCATGAATGATGTTAAAAACAAGCTAAAAGTAGAGTTAATTAAATATAAAGAAACACATCAGTAATTTCCAATTAAATTATCCCACTAATCTTAGCGGGGTTTTATTGCTAATTTTCATTTTTTATTCTATACTATCAGCCATAAGCTATTGGCTATAAGCTAGACTATGTCTATTTTATCTAAATTTTTCGGCGATTCCAATGAAAAAGTTTTATCTGAATTAAAATCAGTTGTTGAACAAATTAACGCTTTAGAACCGTCTATAAAAGCGCTTACCGACGAAGAATTAAAAAATCAAACTGCTAAATTAAAAGAGGAATTAAAAAACGGCAAAACACCGAATGATATTTTGCCGTCAGCTTTTGCTACTGTCAGAGAAGCGGCTTCAAGAGTCATTGGCCAAAGGCATTACGATGTCCAGTTAATGGCCGGCATTGCTCTTTATCGCGGACAGATTGCCGAAATGAAAACCGGCGAGGGTAAAACTTTGGCTGCCACTGGCCCGCTTTATTTAAACGCTTTAGTCGGCCAGGGCACCCATTTGGTCACTGTCAATGATTATCTGGCCAGGATCCATGCCGATTGGATGGGCCGGATTTATGATTTTTTAGGACTCTCTACCGGCTGTATCGGCCAGCAAAATGTTTCTTATAGATTTCAAGCCGATAAAGTAGTAGTTAGTGGCGATGAGCAATTGGATGTCCAATATTTAGTGCCCTGTAGTAGAAAAGAGGCCTACGCTTGTGATATCACTTATGGTACCAATAATGAATTCGGTTTTGATTATTTACGCGACAATATGGTATCAGCCATTGAAGAAAAAACCCAAAGGGTGCTTTATTATGCCATTGTTGATGAAGTTGATTCAATTTTAATTGATGAAGCCAGGACGCCACTAATAATTTCTGCGCCGGATATGGAATCAACTGACAAGTATTACCAGTTTTCTAAAATTGTTACTCGGCTAACCGAAGGACCAGATTATAACATTGATGAAAAAATGAGAGCCGTCACTTTAACCGACGAGGGCATTGCCAAAGTTGAAAAGATTTTAGGTGTGGATAATATTTATACCGAACGCGGTATCAGGGATGTCCATCATATTGAGCAGGCCTTAAAAGCCCAGGCGCTTTTCAAAAAAGACCGCGATTATGTGGTCAAAGACGGCGAGATTGTCATCATTGACGAATTTACCGGCCGAATGATGTTTGGCCGGAGGTACAGCGAAGGTTTGCACCAGGCCATTGAAGCCAAAGAGAATGTTAAAGTTCAAAAGGAAAGCGTGACGCTGGCCACTATTTCTTTTCAGAATTATTTCCGGCTCTATCAAAAATTGGCTGGTATGACCGGTACGGCCGCCACTGAAGCCGAGGAATTTTCCAAAATTTATAAATTAGAAGTGGTGGTGGTGCCAACCAATAAGCCAACCATTAGGCAAGATTTAAATGACAAGATTTATAAGAACGAACATGGCAAATACCAGGCCTTGATTGAAGAAGTTAAAATTAGACACCAAAATGGCCAGCCGATTTTAATCGGCACGGTTTCTATTGAGAAAAATGAACTGTTGGCTGATTTATTGGCTCGTGAGGGGATTGAAGCTCAAATTTTAAATGCCAAGTATCACGAAAAAGAAGCGCACATCATTGCTCAAGCCGGCAAATTAGGCGCGGTCACAGTAGCGACCAATATGGCTGGCCGCGGCGTGGATATTATTTTAGGCGGTCATCAGTTTAATGAAACTGAATACCAAAAAGTGGTTAAAACCGGCGGACTTTGTGTTTTGGGCACTGAAAGGCACGAATCGCGCCGCATTGATAACCAATTGCGGGGCCGTAGCGGCCGGCAGGGCGATCCAGGGGCTTCCCAATTTTTTCTCTCAATGGATGACGATTTAATGAGGATTTTCGGCTCAACGCGAATGAAATCAATTATGACCACTTTAGGCCTGCCGGATAACGTGCCAATAGAAAATAAAATCATTTCCCGTTCCATTGAACAAGCGCAAAAAAAGGTTGAGGGTAACAACTTTGATATTAGAAAGCATTTGGTGGAATATGACGATGTGATGAATAAGCAGCGTGAGACCATTTATCGCAAGCGCAATGAGATTTTAAACAGCGGTAATCCGGCTGATAGCCAGGCAGTTGAAAGAATTAGTACCAAAACTCTGATTTTTGACGCTATTTTTAAGGAAATTGAGAGTATGGTTAAATTCCATACTCAAGCGGAAAGCGAAGATGAGTGGAACCTAAAGGAAATTTATGAATCAATTAATTCTATTTTTCCCATTGAGAGCGAGGTCAGAAAAAAATTGGCAGAATTAAAGGACGAAGCGGGTGATAAAGAGGAAGATAATATCAGCCGCGCTAAGATTTTGGGCTATTTGAAAAAACTGGCGGTTTTAAAATATGAAAAATTGGAAAAGAATCTGAATCTTTTGCCTCACGATGAATCAGGTTTAGAGCCGGCTCGGCAAATTGAAAGAGGGCTGTTGTTGAGGGTCATTGATACTTTATGGATTGAACATTTGGATACTATGCAGAACTTGAGAACCGGCATTGGCTTGCGCGGCTATGGCCAGCGCGATCCTTTAATTGAATATAAAAGAGAATCAATCCGATTGTTTAAAGAGTTACTTTCAGAAATTGATCGGCAAGTGGCTTACAGCATTTTCAAAATCGGCTTAATCAATCCGGAAATGATGACTGGCAGTGAACAGCCCAAGGCCAATTTAAAATTCAGCGCGCCCAGTAAAGAATCCAGCCAGCAATCACCAATGGCTGCTGATACCGGCTTGATAGAGAGAAAAGCTGATAAGATAATGGAGGATAAATCTCATTTTGACGGCCAGAAAGTCGGCCGTAATGATCCTTGTCCCTGCAGAGCGACTAAAGCAGACGGCAAACCCATTAAATTTAAGAACTGTCACGGAAAATAAACTTTAATTTATATAAAGCCAGCAGAATCCGCCTTTGGCTGACGGCAGCGGCAAGAAATATAAAAAGTGTCATGGGCAATGAAGAAACGAAAAAAGAGCAGTTTTAAGTGTTACTCAGCACTGTGTTGGGTTAGGCGAACAAGCCGTGAGCCCTAAACACCTCGACTTCGGCAGTGTACAGCTGCTCGTCGTAGGAAGGCTCCTCGCTCTCGTCCCCGACGACGCAGTCGACGGCGAAGTTCACCTTTGGGTCGTCCGTGATCTCTGGCCAGTCCTGGAGGCCATCGATTGACTCTGTCAGCTTTCTCAGATAATCGGTTGTGAACGAGCCACCTGCAATTTCCGTCTTGGGAACGCCCCCGACGGCTATAGAAAAACTTATGCATCTGCTCGGTCGTGAGAATGTGGGTTGTCATTTCGGCACCTCCTTTTAAAAAGGTTGATTGAACGGGAAATTGGTTACAGTATAGCATGGAAGTATGGCATTTGTCAAATTTTTCGTAAATATGAATAAACTTCTAACACTTTGTTTAGTCCATCAGCATCCTAAAGTCTTATTGGGTATGAAAAAACGGGGTTTTGGTGCCGGCCGCTGGAATGGTTTTGGCGGCAAGGTTTCTCTTGGCGAAACTATAGAGGAAGCGGCCAGAAGGGAGATGAAAGAAGAGGCAGGTTTGGAGCTTCAAGATATTAACAAAGTCGGCATTATTGAATTTGAATTCCAAAGCAATCCGGAAATTTTAGAAGTCCATATTTTTAAGTCAACCAATTTTTCCGGCGAGCCGCAAGAAAGCGAGGAAATGAAACCCCAGTGGTTTTTAGTTGATGCTATACCACTTGAATCCATGTGGCCCGACGATAAGCATTGGCTGCCGCTGTTTTTGGCCGGTAAAAAATTCAAAGGCAAATTCCTTTTCGGCAAAGGCGATGTAATTTTAGCCATGGATTTAAATGAAGTTGAGGAAATTTAAATTATTATTATGGGGGGTGGTAAAAAGTGGTAAAGATAAAAAAAGCTCAATCGAAGCGATTGAGCCATGCCTAAAAATTTTATTGGACTTTGACCATGTTGGTTGTCATACCAGCTATGATCATTTTAGGACTAAGTTCGTCGGTAATGATGGGAGTATGTTCGCAACCAGCGTCATTGCAAGCTTGCTGCCGCTGATCAAGCCATATTTTCAATGCTTTTTCAACTGCTTTCCTGGTAGGTTTCTCTGTTTCAGCAGATTCACAGTAAAATCCGCCAGTCCCCTCACTGGCTCTCATATTCTCGTGATTTACATGCCACAAAAACGCGTAACATCTTACCATAATTCTTCTCCTTGGTTGGTTTTAGAGTTGTGGTCAAGTTTTCAGATGGCAAAACAAGAAGACACTTCTTAATATAAAATATCCAACCAATAGATTTGCTCGCATTTTAAGTTGCAAAGATCAGCTGCGGTGTGGTGTAAATCCAGGACTTTCTTTACTTTTCTGCCGCAGACAAAGCAAGTGGTATTTTTGCGCTTAAAGCTGACCACCGGCTTACCTTCCCGGCGTCTTTGTTCGCAAATCGGGCAAGTATCTTTTGATTTGGCCATGTTCTATCTTCCCTATTTGTTGGGCTGGTTAAAATAAAGTACAATGGAATTAATCTCTTTTTAACTTATAAATTTAATAATGTCAAATATGCCGGAACTTCCAGAAGTCGAAACCCTGCGCCGGGAATTAGACCGAGCTGTTAAAAATAAAATAATTAAATCAGTTGAAGTCAGATGGCCCAAGCTGGTCAAGCCGTTGTCAGCCAATATTTTTTCCAAAAAACTAATTGGTCAGAAAATTATTAGTACCGATAGGCGAGCCAAAATATTATTATTAAAATTATCCAAAGGCGATAAAAAAACCAGGGATGGCTTTTTGGCCATTCATCTAAAAATGACCGGGCAATTAATATTTCGCCCCAAGAAAGGCAGACTCGTAATCGGCGGCCATCCGCTCCCACCCCCTCCAAACCTCCCCCTCGGGCAGGGGGAGGGACTTAATTCTAATTTACCTCACAAACACACTCACATCATTATTAACTTCACTGACGGCTCAACTTTATATTTTAATGACATCAGGAAATTCGGCTGGCTGAAAATTTTCGATGCTAAGTCCTTAGAAAAACTTTCAGCTGAATTCGGACCAGAAGCGCTTTCAGACCAATTCAATTTGAAAAAATTCCAGGAAATTCTAAAAAAATATCCCAACCAGAAAATCAAGCAGTTATTGACCGACCAAAAACTGATTGCCGGCATCGGCAATATCTATGCCGATGAATCGTGTTTTTGCGCCGGCATCAGGCCAACCAGATTAGTTAAAGATATTAAATTATCAGAAATAAATAAACTTTTGCTCTGCTTTAAAAAAACCTTAAAACTAGCAATTTCTAAAGGCGGCACTTCGTCTGATACTTATGTGAAATTAAATGGCCAACCCGGCGGTTTTGTGCCTTATTTGAAAGTTTATGGCCGCCAAGGGGAGAAATGCAAAAAGTGTCAGGGGCTGGTAGAAAAGATTCGCCTCAACGGCCGTGGCACCCACTTTTGCCGCTCTTGCCAAAAGTAAGCTTATATAAATCTCCCCTTACCAAGGGGAGAAATCGCGAAGCGACAGAGGGGTTGCCTATCTATTTAAACGTGATTAGTAAGGAGATAAAATAAATGAGACCACTTCACGCATCAAGCGCTGGGTCGCAATGACAAGCGCTGGGGAAGAAAAATAAAAAACCGAGCTTAAAAGCGCGGCTTTTGTTGTTTTTTAATCATTTTTTCTTAAACCAGATGCGAGAGAATATAAAAGTAAAAATAGAAACAATAATTAAGAAAGTGATCATTTTCTCGTACTCCCGATCAATCTAAAATTAATTCGTCATAAAGAACTGGTTGATGCGATTTAATAAAAAGTGCAATCGGTAATTGGCCTTGAACTTGGATAACGCCAACAAATTTCGGTATTGGGTGCTTTAAACTGAAAGGGATTTGAGGGAAGGCCTTGGCCATGCTGGCTATTAATGATTTTTCAGCTCGTTGGACAGTAGCTGCTTCTTGAACATTCATCTTGACGTGCCTCCTTAAGGTTCCAGTTTTAAGCCAAGGGGAGTATAGCATATAAAATCAGAGAAAGGCAAACCCCCAAAATCAAACCAACCATTACTTCCCAAACCGTATGCCCGACTTTCTCATTTAAAAATTCCAATTTTTCCTTAGTTTGATTTTTGGCGTTTTGATAAATAACTCTGGCTAACATATTGGTAAAGACAGCATGGCGGCCGATTTCCCGCCGAAAACCCACGGCATCGCGCGCCACTATCACCATTAAAACAAAACTGATGGCAAAGACGGCTGAATTAAAGCCCTGGCTTAAGCCGCTGACGGTAGCCAAGGAAGCCACCAAAGCCGCGTGAGCCGAAGGCATGCCGCCATAATCATTAATCAAATGTTGCCAATTTAAATTATTTGGTATACCATCAATAATAAGCTTGATGATTTGGATAATGACCGCCACTAATAAGGGAATTAAAATTAATTCGTACATTTTAATTAATTATTTATTAACAAATTAGAAATTTCTAATTCCTAATCAATGAATTATTTATTATCAATCATGGCCGGTGTTATTCAGGGACTGACAGAATTCTTACCAATATCTTCTTCCGGCCATTTATTATTATTCCATGATATTTTCGGCTTTGATTTTTCTGATGAGCTGCTTTTTGACGTTATGCTTCATTTGGGCACTTTAATCTCTTTGGTATTTTTTTTCCATCACGACCTGGCTAAAATCATCAGGGGCTTTTTATCAAGTTTAGTCAATTGGAATTTAGCCAATAATTACAATCAGCGTCTGGCCTGGCTATCGGTTGTCGGCACTATCCCGGCTGCTTTAGCCGGCTATTTTTTGGAAGATTTTATTGCCACTACTTTACGCTCGCCTTTAATAGTCGGAATAATGTTTATTGTTGTCGGCTTACTCTTTTTTGTTTTTGAACGATTGGCTAAAAGACAAAAAGATATCCAGCTGATGTCACTGTTTGATTCTTTAGTTATCGGTTTGGCGCAGATTCTGTCTTTGGTACCTGGCGTTTCGCGCTCTGGCATTACTATTATAGCAGGTTTGGGAAGGCGCTTGAAGCGGGAAGAAGCGGCCAAGTTTTCTTTTTTGATCTCGGCGCCGATAATATTCGGCGCGGCGCTAAAAAAAATTTTTGACATCACCACTCTTAATGGAACGGACTTTTTTATGCTGTTTTTAGGCAGTTTATCGGCCGCTATTACCGGTTATTTGACTATTAAATATTTATTAAAATACTTAGCCCATCACTCTCTGAATATTTTTGCCTGGTATCGATTGATAATCGGCTCTTTAATATTAATCTGGTTTTTCTTTTTCTTAGCCGGCGCGTAGGCAATCAAGCATAACCCAATAGCAATTACTAAAAAATCATTATTAAATTCATTCAACTCTCTTAGATTTTGGAAAAATAATATTTTTTTCTCCCAAATATCGTTTTTTAGGTAATCATTATTAAATCCGCTTATCGGCCCGTAAATATCGCCCAGCGATTCATTTTCACCCAAAACCCGCGAACCGAATAATTGGACTACTACTACAGTTGTTTGATTGTTATACTTACCTTCTAGAACAGCCAGGCCGATTTCCTGGTATTGCGGTTTGATTATATTTTCTTTATGGCTCGGACTGTTCAACCAGGCCTGAAAGAGGTCTTGATTATTGTTGAAATCAATAGCTAAGTTTTCACCGACATAGAAATATTTATAGCCGACTTCTTTTATCCAATCAGAGAATTTTTTATTAGCCGGCGAAGTGTGAGCAAAATATTGCTTAGTTAGCAAATCTTGCGCTTTATTGACTGCCGCCTGGGTTAGCCGGGCATTGGGTTTTAACTCATTTAGGCCCAAGCTTTTTCTGTAATCATTGGTTAAGTTGATAAGTTCTCTGGCATTAACATCCAGGTTGTCAGCCAAGCTAATATTGGGATAAAGAAAAATGGTTATAACCAAGATCAATTTCAGGGTTATAGACATTAAAGCCGAAGCGATTAAAATTTTTTTGATTACTTTAATCATTGGTGACAGTTAACTTTAGACATTATACCATAAGAATCATTTTTAATATAAAAAACCGCTTAATTTTTTAGGATCAAGCGGTTGTTTTTTATAATTTTTCCATTTGTTTCTCAAACCAGCCACGGATTTTGTCCTCATTAGCTAATTTAATGGCTGAACCGTCATCAACGTAAGCCGGCAAACCGAGCTTTCTGGCGATGACAAATAAAATTACAGAAGCGTGGCATTCTCGCCAGCCCGATAAAAGGAAAAGAGCATCGCATTGGGCTAGTGCCCAGATTTTACTCATGGAGATGATCAGCCAAGAAATTAAATCAGTTTCCTTATTGCACTTATTAATTAAGCGCTCTACTTCATTTTCTAATTCCGGCCTAGGCACAGCCAGTTCGGTAATAATTTCATAACCAGCTCTTTCAAAATATTCTTTCAACTCGCCGAATCTTTTAAGGTGTCTATCAGACATGCCCTCTATCGGTCCGGAAATAAAAATTTTCATTGATTATCTCCTTTTGTTTAAAGGTTCTAATATTGTTTGAATACTACTACATTTTTATTAGAATTGTCAAGTATTTCGTATTTTGCGGTTATCTAATAATTATATTTGACATGATGGTTTTATTCCTTTAAGATAATCACATAAGTATTTTGTACTTTAAAAGAAACAAAGATAAACACACGAGGGAGGTGTTAGCATGTCAACCAGGAACCATTTTCCTAAGCGCTACATTATCACTGCTGCCCAAGCTTTCGGCGGTGGCGGCAAAGGCACGCCTAATCTGGTTTTTTTAGCAGGCTTGAAAAAATATTGCGAAGTAAGGGATGCTGAATTGGTAATTTTGCCAATGGCAGGCAGTTCAGTCAGGGAATTGGACCTTCATCCTAATTTAGCTGACCGTCCGGAAATTTGCTTTGGCAGTCGACCGCTGAATGAAAAAATCGCTATCAGCGATATGGTAGTTCCGCCTCAGAATGTTGATCCGTCTTCTGGTCGTTTGCGCTTTCCCCAAAGGGACAAGACTCTGATTTTGGCTCACCCCAAACAGCGCCTTAAGGCGGTGCCCAATAGTAATTACAAAATTCCTAAATTTTTGGTTTCAACTGGCGCTTTAACTACGCCCAATTACAATGAAATGAATCATCGCGGCGACGCAGCCAAGCGCGACCATGTCTATGGCGCCTTGGTGGTGGAAATTGTTGGCACTGATCGTTACCATTTTCGTCATATCCGAGCCGGCACCAATGGCGCTTTTGTTGATTTGGGCATTAAGTTTGATGGCGAAAAGAAGCCGGTACCGGTAGTGGTTGAGGCCTTGGTCTTGGGTGACATCCATGTTGGCGATACTGACCCGGTTGTCCGCACTGCTAATTATCAGATGATCCAAATCTACCATCCGAAACGGCTGGTTCTTCATGACCTTTTCAACGGACATAGCATCAATCATCATAATTTCGGCAAGTTGATTACTCGAGTCCAGGATATTGAAAATGGGCGAGCCAATTTAGCTGTCGAGCTTCGCCAGTGTTATAATGAGCTTTGCGAGTTTGCCAAGGCTATGGGCAAAGGCCGAGAAGTTATAGTGGTCGCTTGCAACCATCACCAATTTTTGAATCGCTTCTTGGAAGAAGTCCGGCTGATGAGCGACCCGCTCAATGCCAAGACCGCTTCCAGATTGATGGCACCGATGGTTGATGGTTTGGATCCGGTAGAAGTCGGTTTGTCGATGATCGGCAAAATTCCCAAGAATGTGAAATTCTTGGATTATGATGATGACTACAAAGTCCGCGGTGTTCAATTGGGCAGCCATGGCGACAAAGGCATGTCTGGTGGCAGGAGCAGCATACGCAGCCGCGAATACGCCCATGGCAAAAGCATTACCGGCCACAGCCACACGCCGGAAATTTTGAGAAACACTTATATAGTCGGTACCAGCACTTTCTTACGCCTGCCTTACACTAAGGGCTCGGCTTCATCCTGGATGAATACTAATGCCATCTTGTATGATAACGGCAGTGTCCAACTGCTCAATATAATTGACGGCAGATGGACCACTTAAGGAACACCTAGACGCTACAAAATTGTGGCGTCTTTTTTTATTTCTATGCTATACTAAAGCCATAATTTAACTCAGCTCAAATATGAAAAAATTACTTTTTTTAGTTATTATTATAATCGTTGCTTCTTTTTTTTACTTTTTTTGGCTGGTTTCAACTCCAGTCAGCGCCCAAAAGACTCCAGTTTATTTTATGGTTGAGCCCGGCCAGACCTTGGCAGAAGTAGCACAGAATCTTGAAGTAGCCGGTTTAATTAAAAGCAGTTTAGCTTTTAAAATTTATGCTAAAATTCGCGGCTGGCAAAGCCGATTGATTGCCGGCAATCATCTTTTGGCTAAAAATATGGCTAGCCGAGAAATTCTGCGCTTATTAATTAGCAGGGATAATTTGAAGAATGAACGAAGTATTACTGTTATTGAGGGCTGGCGACTGGAAGAAATCGCCGATTATCTGGCGGCCAATAACATCGTTGCCAAAAAAGATTTTTTAGCCGCCGCTCTAACCACTGATTGGCAAAACCAATATGGATTTTTAAAAGGTGTTGAAACCAAAACTCTGGAAGGCTTTTTATTCCCCGACACTTATCGGCTATTTTTAAATGCTACCGCCAAAGATATCGTCAAGAAAATGCTGGATAATTTTGACCACAAACTGACAGACCAAATGAGAAGCGATCTTACTCAAGCCGGTCGAAATATCTTGGCAGTTGTTAATCTGGCTTCAATTATAGAAAAAGAAGTTCCTAAAAATGAGGATAAAAAAATGGTGGCCGATATATTTTTAAAACGGCTAAAGGCCAATATTGCTCTGCAATCGGATGCCACCATAAATTATCTGACTCAGAAAGGCCAAGTCCAGCCGACTTTAGCTGATTTAGCTATTGATTCACCATACAATACTTATAAATATCGGGGCTTGCCGCCTGGCCCCATTGCCAATCCGGGGCTAGGCAGTATTGAAGCGGTGATTTATCCGACTAAGAATTCTTATTATTATTTTTTGACCACTGATAATGGCACGGTTATTTATAGCCAGACCTATGAAGAACATTTGGCAAATAAAGCCAAATATTTGAATTAATATTTATGAATAATGGATATTATACCGCCGGTGAAAAAGAATTCCTTCTTAAAATAGCTAGAAAATCTTTGGAAAAATTTTTGTTGGAGGGGGAAAAGTTTGAACCCCAGACTATTAATCGCAAGCTCTGGGAAAAGCGCGGCGTTTTTGTCGCTGTCAATCAAAGCCGTAAACCCCAAAAATACATTGGCAATATCAAACCAGTCAAACCCCTGATCTTGGCCGTCAGGGATAATACCTTGTCAGCCGCCAGTGATATTCGATCCGATTTTTTAAAAACCACTGGGATAAGCCGCCTGGAGATTGAGATATTAATACTTTCAGAACTTAAAAAAGTCGCTTTGGGCGATATTCAGCCGGGCACTGGCGTTTTAGTTAAGAGAGGCGATAAGAAAGCCACTTATCTGCCGCAGGTTTGGAAAACTCTGGCCGATAAAAATAAATTTATTTTTAATTTATGCGAAAAGGCGGGCTTTGATCCGTCTTTTGGCGATGATCCGGCTACTGAATTTTGGATTTATAGAGTTATCTCTTTCAAATAGGATAAAAATAAAAATATTGACAAGTATAATTAATTTGCTATAATAATACTGATAACATAACTTATCTGCAGACAGTGGGCGCAAAAATAAGACCTGCCGAGGAATGTGGCTTAATTTAGCCAACTTTATTTGATCTGCTGATGAGAGCAGATTTTTTTATAATGTTGCTGGCCGAATACCCCTGGCTTTTAAGCCAGGGGATGAAGGCCAGTGTGAGAAAAAATATTGTCGGCGGTAGAGACGGGGCATGCCCCGTCTCTACCAGTCATTCTGAATTTGCCCAGACCTGCCTGCCGGCAGGCAGGTACTGCGGTCTTTAGACCGCAGTCAAATTCATTACTACTAATTTACCAATCAATCACTAATTCATAAATATTAATTGATAAATACCATGGCTAAAACCAAAGCCCAAAAACTGGAAATCTTAAAAGGCTTAAAAGAAAAATTTAGTGAAATGAAATCCGTTATTTTTGTCAATTTTTCCGGCCTGCCGGTCAAGGAAATAAACAATTTAAGGAATAGTTGCAAAGAAAAAAATGTCAACTATATAGTGGCTAAGAAAACATTGTTAAAAAAAGTGCTGGCTGAAAAAGGCCTGGTAGGCATTGGGGACAACGATTTTAAGGGTGAGGTGGCGGCGGTTATCGGCTTTGAGGATGAAGTGGCGCCGGCAAAATTAGTTAGCGACTTTGCTAAAGATCATGAAAAACTGGAAATTATTGCCGGCTGGCTTGATGGCTTGTTAGTGGATAAAAGCCGGATCCAGGCTCTGGCCAAATTGCCTTCTAAATCGGAACTTTTGGCTAAAGCTGTCGGCTCTATTGCTGCGCCTTTATCTGGCTTGGTTAACGTGCTTCAAGGCAATATCCGGGGTTTAGTTTACACGTTTAAAGCGATGAGCGAAAAAAAGTAAGATTACTCTCTCTAATCCATCATCAACTGCTAATTAAAATAAAATAATTAAATAATAAAATTATGTCTGAAGAAAAAAAAGAAGTTGCAGTGCCAAAGAAATTCCAATCATTGGTTGAGCAAATTGAAAAGCTTAGCGTTATTGATTTGGCCGAATTAGTCAAGGTTTTAGAAGAAAAATTCGGTGTTTCGGCTGCTGCGCCGGTGGCTGCTCTATCAGCTGTTCCGACAGCCGCTGAAGCTATTGAAGAAAAAGACAGCTTTGATGTTGAGCTAACAGCTGCTGGTGCCAATAAAATCGGTGTTATCAAAGCTGTCAGGTCGGTTACTGAATTGGGCTTAAAAGAAGCTAAGGATTTAGTTGATGGCGCTCCTAAGGTAGTCAGGGAAAATGTCAAGAAAGAAGAGGCCCAGAACATCAAGAAAACCTTGGAAGAAGCCGGTGCCACCATTACTTTAAAATAATATTATATTTTAGTAATCAAAATTATTCAAATTCAATTTTTAGTGATTTATTATAGAAACCTCCAGAATTATCTGGAGGTTTCTATTTTATTGGCTTATTTTATTTTTCTTTTAATTGATCGATCATAGCTGCTATCTCGTTATCGGCCAAGGAGTGGATTCTCATAATTTCATCTTTACCTAATCCTTCACTGAGGGCCTTGGCTATCATGAAATCCCTGGCTTGTTGGATTTTTAATTTAAAATTAATGTCATCAGGTCTTTTGCTCTCTGGCCCGCGTTTTTCTGGATCGTCGTTAAATAGGTTTTTTTCAAATCCTCCTTGATTTTCCAATTCCATAAATTATTATTAATTTATAATATCAATTGAATATATTTTTTTATCAGCCAATAAATAGATCTTTTTTTCTTGACTTTCTATGACCATGGATTTCATATCGGAAAATTCTTTAGTGGTATATTGTATTTTAAGATTGCCGTTATTTTTATCAAGGACCACTAACCGATTATTGTTTTGGTCAAGAATATATAAATAATTGGAAGTGCTCTCGCTAAATATCTGACGGGGAGACGAAATCTCTAAATCTGTTCGGGTAAAATCAATCGGCTCGGCTCGGCCATTGAGCAGATACTTGATCTCACCCTGGTTATAAATAACATATATGCCGCTGTCAATGGCCAGGGCGGTGGCCTCTTTGACATTAGTTCCATCTTTTATCCAAGCACTGCCTGAATTGTAGCCGGTTTCTACCGGAAAATGTTTGAATATCTGGTTCTTGTCTGGTTTCAGGGTGTAAATTTTTCCGCTATAAATACTAAAATCGGCGATTGTTTCATTGCTGGTTAATACACTTTGGCTCGAATTATTTTCAAAGCTGTATTGGTAGAGCCCGCCCTGGTCGTTTAAGATGATTATATTATTTTCATCAAGCGCGGCTATTTTTCTGACATCACTGAAGTTCTCGGGCAGTTGCCTAGCAATAGTTTGTTTTTTTACCAGATCAATTTTATAGATATTCTGATTTTGGTTATCAAAAGCAAAAATATAATTTCCTAATTTTGCTATTGATTGGCTGGCGGCTTCTTGATTTTGATTGGCTAAATCGGCTATGATATTTGGTTGGTCAATATATGATATTTTTTGCAGTGACTTTTCCAGTTCATCTATTCTTTTTTGCAATTTATCTTTAATATCACTGTATTTTTTGCTATTAGGTATCTGGGCCATCAGTTTCTGGGCCGTTGTCAGCGATTGTTTTGAGCCCTCTTCGTCGTTGAAGATATTTTGTGCCTCGCCATTATTTAAAGCCGCTTCAGTTTGGGAGATTAGTTCAGAAACACCGGTTTTTTCTGAGGAAGTTTGAATTTGCCCCTGCCAAACCAAGCTTTGAGAAAAGAAAAACACCAAGATTATGATGGCTGTCAATAGTATTTGTTGCAACCGACTTAAAGCCATGAATTTGGCTAACTGGCTGTTTAACCAATCACTCATTTTTTGCAACAACGTTTGGTTAGGTCCAAATTTTAAGTGGTCAGGTCTTTTTCCTACTATCCAGATTTCATCTGTTTCTTCGTCCTGGATAGTTGTTATGGCTGGCTCATTGGGATTTTTTGTTATTGACTCATCACGCTTGATTCTCGGTTCTCTGATAAATCGGTTATCTTTTTTCTTTTTTGAAATAATTTCCCGGACAGTTTCAGTCAGCGGCGGAATTTTTTTCCAGCAGTAATGGCCAGCGGTTTTAATAATTACCAATAAGCCGGTTAAAACTTTGGGAAAATATTTTAAAAATAATTCAATCGCTTTTTTAAACCCGCTGACCAAGAGGATGATGATTTTTTTCCAATTTGGCGCCATTGAGGGAACTAAATATTTCTCGGTATCTTCTTGGGTTGATATGAGCTTATTGATTGAGGTTTGCGGCGGTATGACAGCTGCCAAAGAGGTCTGGTATGAATTTGAGATTATTGGCAATTCTTTTTTGTCTTCTATTTCTTTAATGGTGGATTCTATGGCAATGGCGTAGAAATTATTATTCTTGTTCTCTGGTTTTAGCACCCTTTCAATTTCTTTTAAGGCGGAAAAGGGATCGGTTTCGGCCATTATTTCCATCAATTCATTTTGCGATACGTATTCCAAAACGCTGTCGTTGCAGAAAAATAAATTGTCTTTTTCACTGATGGTTCCGTTGATTATATTAGAAAACATTTTCTCCTGGTTTATTTTGGTAATTTTTTCTCCGGTTTGGGAAAAAATGTCCACGATAACATAATCATGCCGCTTTCTTCGATGAAAAAGCAGGGCATTGCTTTTTCCTATCTGGCTCAAGTAAATCCTATTCTTGCTGATTAAGCCGATAAAAGAATTGATATTTTTCAATTCTATTTCAATAATAAAATCATTGATGATTTTATTGATTCGACGGTTGGCTCTTTGCAAGCATTCCTCAAATCTTTTTTCCAGACCGCCCTCATTATCAAAAGGTGGGAGGTAATACTCCGTTTCCAAATCATTGATAATTTCAAAAAATTTATCAACAAATTCATCCGGCTGGGCAAAAAGCTCAATCAGGCCGATGATCGTACCCAGCTTGTTTTTCAATTCAGGTTTCGGTTGGGCTACAAAGACATCGCCGACAGCGGAATCTTGGCCGGAGTCCATGTTTAATTTGCTAATAACAGTGAAAAATTGATTCATCATTATGAGGTTTATTTTAGTGAATATTCCACATTCAACATTCTGGCACTTGCCAGTTAATTATTAAATATTATACAATAAATCACAGTTGAAAAGCAAAGTTAGAAAGCAGAAAATGCCAAAACAACCGATTTTAGGCATTAGATTTATCCCTACCGGTAAGGATTAGAATTTCAAATGATATGCTTGAACACCTTTTTGGTTCAAAAACCAGAGTTATGCTGCTGCGGCTGTTTTTAAACAATCCGGAGAAGTTTTATTTTGTCCGGGAATTAACCAGGAACCTGGACAGCCATTTGAATTCTATCAGGCGTGAATTAAGCAATCTTCAGCAGATCGGCATTATTGATTTTTACACCAAAAGCGATTTGGAAAAGGAGTTGGAAAGGAAAATAAAAGACAATAAAAAATATTATAAGTTGAACAGTAATTTTATCTTTGCCGGCGAGTTGAAATCGTTGCTGAATAAGGCCCAGCTTTTTTTAGACAAGTCCTTGATTAAAAGAGTTGAAAATTTAGGCGAGGTAAAATTCTTTCTCTTATCTGGAATTTTTGTCGGTCGGGATGATGCCCCGGTGGATCTCTTGGCGGTGGGGACCATCAACCGCGCTAAATTAAGGAATTTAATCAAGGGTTTTGAAAGGGATTTAGGTAAGTCAATCAATTATACGGTTATGACCAAAACCGAGTTCCAATATCGTTATAATATCACTGACCGATTTTTATATGACTTACTGGGAGGCAAGAACTTGACGATTATTGATTCACTATTAGTTAAACTTAAAAAATGATTTTGATAATCAACACAGTTGCTATCGGTCATTTGGAAATTATCATCGCCAAGAATAACGCTGATTTTAACGTTAAGAAATTATCAGGGGAATTAAAGCCAGCCGAACAGCTTTTGCCAGTCATTGAAGAAACGTTATCGACTATGGGTAAACAAATTTCCGATATTAATGGCCTGGGCGTGATTAATGGCCCAGCTGGCTTGACTACCGCTAAACCAGGATTTACGGCGCTAAGAATCGGGGTGGTAATTGCCAATGCCTTGGCTTACGCGCTGAAAGTACCAGTTGTCGACTTGGCTTTAGATGAATTTTCTAATCATCAAGATTTAATTGATAAAGTTTTAATTAAACTAAAAAGTGTTAAGGCCGAGAGTATTGTCATACCCCAATATGGCCGGGAACCGAATATCAATAAAGTCAGAAAGTAAGAAAATAAAGCCGAAGATTCCCCTTCGGGGAAAAACAAGAAAGCAATAAATTCCACAATACATCATCTATAATTCAAGTAAGTAGTAATATGTAGAGACGTTGCGCATTTTGTAGAGACGGGGCATGCCCCGTCTCTACTTATTTTTCTTGATTTTTTATACTGTGGATAAGATGTAACTAAATATAATAAGAATAAATTAAAATTATCCACTAATTATTAACTTGGTTGACAAACTAACTTTTAAAATGCCCAAAAAATGGGCATTTTTTAATTTATGAAAGTGTTTAGAAGTGTTTGACGATGTAGTTTTAGTGGTGTATAATTACTATAAATGGTGAAAAGTGGTGAAATTAAAATAACTTTTAAGAGTTTTACAAGTATATGTTTATCGGCCAATATTCCCACAGCTTGGATAACAAAGGCAGAGTGGCGGTTCCGGCTAAGTTTAGACCGGAATTAAAAAAAGCAGTTGTGACCAAGGGCTTGGATAACTGCCTTTTCTTGTATCCGCGCCAAGAGTGGGAGAAAACGGCCGAGAAAGTGGCCGGCCTGCCGATTGGCCGATCGGATAATCGCGTTTTTTCCAGAGCGATTTTAGCCGGAGCGACTGAAGTGGAATTTGATAAACAGGGCCGGATTATTTTACCGGAATATTTAAGAAATTTTGCCGGCCTAACCAAAGATGTTATTATCATTGGCTTATATAACCGCTTGGAAATCTGGGATGAGGGCAAATGGAACGTTTATAAAAAAGACAGTGATAAAAATTATAACAGTATTGCCGAGGCCTTAAGCAGTTTGGGAGGGGAAGCGAACAGCCACTAAGCCGGCTTACAAACTTTAAGACCAATTTATGACTACCATCCATGAACCGGTATTATTGTCTGAAGTGTTAGACGGCTTGAATCCCCAACCCAATGAAAATTATATTGATTGCACTTTCGGTGGCGGCGGGCAAGCACTAGCTATTTTAGAAAGAATAAAACCCGCTGGCAAGTTGTTAGGTCTGGATTGGGATCCGCAAGCGGTCCAAACCAGCCAGCAGGGCAATTTGATTTTAGTCAATGATAATTACAAAAATTTAAAAAAAATAGTTAATGACACCGGTCTGGGCAAAGTTAATGGCATCTTGCTGGATCTCGGCTTATCTTCTGATCAGCTTGGTTCAACCGGCCGGGGTTTCAGTTTTCAAAGCCAGGGCTTTCTTGATTTAAGGTATAATCCCGATTCCCACCGGCCGACGGCTGCTGAAATTTTAAGGACTTACAGCGAACAAGAATTAACTGATTTATTCAAAGAATACGGCGAAGAACCTTTGGCTCGGCCGATTGCCAGAAGAATTGTTGAGAGCCGCCAAAGGGGTCAGGCAATTGAAACGGCTGATATGCTTGTCCAGCTGGTTTCAAATGAATACCGCCGACGTTTTAAGAACCGGTCCAGGCGTCAGCCGGCGACTCGGGTCTTTCAAGCCCTAAGAATCGCCGTCAATGACGAATATGGAAACTTGCAAGCGGCTCTGCCGGCGGCGATAGATGTTTTAGAACCCAAAGGGAGATTGGCGGTCATTTCTTTCCAGAGCGGCGAGGATCGGTTAGTCAAGCATTTTTTCAAGCAGGCAGCCGCCAAGGATAATCCCACCATCAGAATCTTGACCAAAAAGCCGATTACTGCTTCGGCCAAAGAATTGGCGGCTAATTGGCGCAGCCGCAGCGCCAAATTAAGAATCATTGAAAAATTATAATAATTAGGTAGTAGGTTGTAGCTTCTTAGCTTGTTAGGGGTAGTTTATAAAGAAAACATTATAAATAAATCCTAATAAGCTAAAAAGCTAATCAGCTAATAAGCTAAATACTATGTGCCGAGATTGGAAACAAGTGAAATGCAATCATCATTTTCCTGAATTAAATAAGAAAAAGAAAATTATCAAGTCAATCTTGAAGTTTTTTACACCCAATAAAATAAACGCCATAGCCATAATTTTGGTTTTGATTATCGGTTTAACTTATCTGGTGCAAACTAATGTTACTGCGGTCAATGGCTATAAAATAAAGTCCTTGAAAGATAAGTTGAGCCAATTACAAGTTGAGAATAAAAAATTAAATTTAACTTACATTGAATTGCAATCAATGGCCAATGTTATCGGCCAAGTTCCCGATCTTAATTTGGTGGCGGCTGAGAATATAGAGATAATAACGCCCATAGGTTCAACAGTGGCTTTGCGATAAATTAAATTTTTAGATGAGTTGGCGAGAGAACAAACTGATTCGCATTAAGACCAGGGAGGGAAAACAAGGCAGAATTAAATTTCTCGCTGTTTTTTTTATTATTTGTTTAGTTGTCATAATAATCAGGCTATTTGATCTTCAAGTGTTAAAAGGCGGTTTTTATGCCGCTTTAGCTATTGGCCAGCATGAGCTTTATCAGAAATTGTTTCCTGAAAGGGGCTCAATTTATATTGTGGAAAATAATAACGGCCAGCAGATATTATTTCCTTTGGTTACCAATAAGGATCTGCATATGCTTTATGCCGTGCCGGCTGATGTTGAAAAACCGCGCGAGACAGCAGAAAAATTATTTGAATTATTTGGCTGGCCGGAAGACATAGATATGAAGAAAGTTGAAGAAGAATTGTTTGCTGATATCTCGGTCAATCTGGACCCCATTATGGCGGCAGAAATAAAGCAAACTCGCTTGGAAAAATGGCAGGCAGAACAGCAAGAGCAAGAAATAACTCGCTTGGAAAGCATTTTAGCCAAAGCCAATGATCCTTATGAGCCGATCAGGCACAAGCTGACTGATGAGCAGATGGAGACAATAAAATCCTGGAATATGAAGGGACTGGCCTTCAAAGATGAAATTTGGCGCTTTTATCCAGAAAGGGGTATGGGTGGGCATATATTCGGCTTTTGGGGCTTTGACGGTGACAGTCGGGTCGGTAAGTACGGTTTGGAAGGTTATTTTGACCAGGAATTAACTGGAGAGTTCGGAGAAATATATTCAGAAAGAGACGCCTGGGGCAATATCATCGCCATCGGCAATAATTCCTTAAAGGAGAAGGTTGATGGCTCTGATTTGGTTTTAACCATTGACCGGGCTATTCAATACCAGTCCTGTCAGGCCTTGCAGGAATATGTTGATTATTTCAAGGCCGAAAGCGGTTCGGTTATAGTGACTAACCCGAAAACTGGAGAGATTTTAGCGCTTTGCGGCGCTCCCGATTACAACCCCGACGAATACAATAAAGTCAAGGATGTCAGTGTTTATAATAACCCGGCTATTTTTGACGCTTATGAGCCGGGCTCAATTTTTAAGTCAATTACCATGGCGATGGCGCTGGATACTGGAAAAATCCAGCCTGACACCGCTTATGTTGATACCGGCAGCGTCTACATCAAGCCCTATATTATCAAGAATTACAATGAAAAAGTTTATGGCCGGCAAACTATGACCGAGGTCTTGGAAAAATCCATCAATACCGGTTCAATTTTTGCCATGAGGCAGATAACACCGAAAATTTTCGCCCAATATGCCAAAGATTTCGGCTTCGGCCGATTAACCGGCCTGGAATTGGCTCAAGAAGTGGCCGGCGATATTTCTAATTTAGATAAAAATAATGAAATTTATGCGGCCACCGCTTCCTTCGGCCAAGGCCTTAATGTTACTCCGATTCAGATGATTATGGCAGTTGGCGCTTTAGCCAACGGCGGCCAGTTGATGAAGCCCTATATTGTTTCACAGATTATAAATAGTGACGGAGTAATTGAAACTTTTAAGCCGCAGGAATTAAAGCAGGTTATTTCTGCCAAAGCGGCAGCCATGATTTCTGGCATGTTAGTCAGTGTAGTGGAAAATAGTTATACCAAAAGCGCTAAAATAGACGGTTATCGCCTGGCCGGTAAAACCGGCACGGCCCAAATAGCCGATAAAAACCAAAAGGGCTATTTAGGCGATTCGGTTGTCAGTACTTCTTTTGTCGGCTATGGGCCTTTTGCCGATCCCCGCTTTGCCATTATTGTCAATATTAACAAGCCCCAATGGGGAAAAACCGGCGAAGCCGTAGCTGCTCCGGTTTTCAAGAAGATTGCCAAATTCATCCTGCAGTATTATAATGTGCCTTACGATAGCAAATAAGAAATAGGAAATAAGAAATTGGAAATTGGGGTAAAAATTAAAAAAATCCCTAATTTCTTATTTCTTATTTCTTATTTCTAATTCCTAAATATATGGATTTTGCCAAACAATCAGTTCAAGCCGTCTTGGCCAATTTGGCTAAGTTGATTTTAAAAAAATACCAACCCGATATTATTGGCGTTACCGGCAGTTTTGGTAAAACTTCGGCTAAGGAAGCCATTTATACCGTTTTATCGCGAAAGTTTAATGTCCGTCGCAATATCAAAAATTATAATAATGAAATCGGCTTGCCGCTGACTATTATTGGGGCCGGTTCCGGTGGTCGGTCAATCTGGGTTTGGTTGGGTGTTTTTATTAAAGCGCTGGTTCTTCTTATTTGGACCGATAAAAGCTATCCGGAAATTCTGGTTTTGGAAATGGCGGTTGACCGGTCTGGCGATATGTTGTATTTGACTAATTTGGCTCCTTGTAAAATCGGCGTAGTTACCGGCATCGGACCGGTTCATTTGGAATTTTTTAAAACTCTTGACCGTATTGCTAAAGAAAAAGCTGTTATGGTTTCGCATATTGATAAAAATGGCTGGGCGATTTTAAATTACGATAATGAGTATGTGGCGGAAATGGATAAATTGACCAGAGCCAGAATAATAACTTACGGCATCATCAATAACAATGCCGATATCAAAGCCAGCGAGATAATCGTTTCTGAAGGCGAGAACGGCAAAATTTCCGGTTTGAGTTTCAAGCTGTCTTACCAAGGCAGCACTGTGCCGGTGCTCTTGCCCAATATTTTAGGCGAGCATTTGATTTATGCGGCTCTCTCAGCAGTGGCAGTCGGCCAGGTTTATAATTTGAATTTGGTGGATATTGCCCAAGCCCTGCGATTATTCAAAGCGCCTAAAGGCCGGATGAATTTAATTGAAGGCCTAAAAAACACTTACATTATCGATGATACTTATAATGCCGGACCGGATTCCACCTTAGCCGCTTTAAATGTCTTAGGAAAAATTTCTATCACTGGCAAAAAATTCGCTGTTTTGGGCGATATGCTGGAATTGGGCGATTACACTGAAGAAGGACACCGCCAAGTCGGCGCGGCGGTTTTTAACAATCATCTTGATTATTTAATTGCGGTCGGTGAAAAAGCTAAATTTATTGCCAGTGAAACCGAGCGCCAGGGTTTGAAGCGGGATAATATTTTTATCTTTTCTGATACTGAAAAAGCCGGTTTATTTTTGCAGGCCAAAATAAAGAACGGCGATTTTATTTTAGTCAAAGGGTCGCAAGGCATGAGAATGGAAAAGATAGTCAAAGAAGTTATGGCCGAACCGCAACGGGCCAGCGAATTATTGGTCCGGCAGGATGAAGAATGGCTTTAACAATCATTGACAAATTATTTTTATTTTGATAGTCTGGTTGGGCTATTACTTTAAAGGAGGTGCCAGGTGAAAAGAAAAAGCCAGAAAAAGCGCCGGGGAATCAAGAGAATTTGGATGAAAATCTTGACTCGATTATCTGGTTTTAGCAAGAGTCCCGGCCGTTATCGGCCATAATAAATTATCAGTAATCGGCTTCCGAAACTTCGGAGGCCTTTTTTAAACTTGAAAAATGGCTTAATAACCAGTAGTATAATAATACCGAGGGTATTACATTATGCTTGAAATTTATAACACTCTCACTAAGAAAAAAGAGGAGTTCAAGCCGATTAAAAATAAATCGGTGAGCTTTTATCAATGCGGACCGACGGTCTACTGGGTTCAACATCTTGGCAATATGCGAGCCATGGTTTTGGCTGATTTGATTTATCGGTCTTTGGCCTATCTGGGCTATGAAGTTAAATTGGCCAGAAATTATACCGATGTTGGCCATTTGACCAGCGATGCCGATAGCGGTAAAGACAAGATGGAAATAACAGCTAAGAAAGAAAAATTAACTCCTGAAGCTATTGCCAAAAAATACATTAAGATTTTTAAAAGTGATGTTAAAGATTTGAATTGCCTCAAACCCAAATACCAGCCGCGCGCCACTGTTTATATCAAGCCGATGGCCAAGATGATGCAAACTCTTTTAGATAAGGGCTTTGCTTATGCCACTGACTTGGCTATTTATTTTGATATTTCTAAAGCCAAGGACTACACCAAATTATCAGGCCAGGATTTGTCCAAAAATATTTCCGAAGCCGGCCAAGGCGAAGTCAGCGACAACGGCAAAAAAAATCCGACTGACTTTGCTGTTTGGTTTTTTAAAGCCGGCGTGCACCAGAACGCTTTGCAAACTTGGAATATTAAATTCAAATTGCCGACTGGTGAAGTTATAAACCAAGCCGGTTTTCCTGGTTGGCATTTGGAATGTTCAGCTATGAACCAGGCTCTTTTTGGGCCGACGATTGATATCCATATGGGCGGCATTGAACATGTGCCGGTGCACCACACCAATGAAATCGCCCAGAGCGAAGCGGCCAGTGGAGTAAAATTTGTAAATTACTGGTTGCACAATGAGCACCTGACGGTTGACGGCGCCAAGATGTCCAAGTCTGGCGGCACCGCTTATTCTTTGACTGACTTAAAAGCCAAGGGTTTTGAGCCGCTGGTTTTGAGATATTTCTTTTTGCAGGCGCATTATAGAAGCCAGCAGAATTTCACCTTCAAGGCATTGGAAGGGTCTAGAGTTGCTTTGAATAATTTGCGTAATCAAATATTGTCATTGCGAGCGAAGATCCCCACGCTTCGCTCGGGACAGGCTCCGCAATCTCATGGAAAAATCAATGAAGAATTTAAAAATAAATTCATTTCAGCCATTGCTGATGATTTTAATATTTCCCAGTCCTTAGCGCTGGTTTGGGGAGTTTTAAAATCAGATTTAACTGATCAGGAAAAATTAGTGACCATTTTAGATTTTGATAAAGTTTTGGGTTTGGGTCTGTCTAAAATCAAAGCCGAGAAAATTCCCAAAGAAATTAAAAAACTAGCCGAAGAAAGGGTCATAGGCAGACAGAACAAAGATTGGCAGAAATCAGATAAGTTAAGGGATAAAATAAACAATCTTGGTTATTTAATTGAAGATACTTCCTGTGGTTATATTATTAAAAAGAAATAATGAAGAATAACTTCTGGCAAAAACTTTCCACCAAAGGCGAATCCGCCTCGGGCGGAAAAAAGCTGATATTGGCGCTCGCCCCGATGGCGGGCGTTACTGATTCGGCTTTTCGGCAGCTCTCTAAATATTACGGCGCCGATGTGGTTTATACCGAAATGGTTTCTGCCGACGGCTTGTTTTATGATTCCAAAAAAACCCTGGGCTTTTTAAAATTCAAACCAAGCGAACAGCCGATAGTCATTCAGCTTTTCGGCAAAAACCCGGAAACTTTTATAAAAGCCGCCGAAATCTGCGAGGATGCCGGCTTTGACGGCCTTGATATTAACTTCGGCTGTCCGGCTAAAAAAGTAGTGGCTCATGGCGGGGGAGTGACTTTGATGCGTAATTTGCCAAAGTGCCGGGCAATTATTGAAGCGGTGTTAGCAGGCACTAAATTGCCAGTTTCTATCAAAGTCAGGGCTTCTATTAGTGTCATTGCGAGTGAAGCCGGAGGCGAAACGAAGCAATCTCATGATAGAAAGGTGGGGTTGCTTCACTCTACTCGCAATGACAGAATCACTGCGCTTGATTTTATCAGATATATGAAAAAGCTGCCTTTATCGGCTATCATGATCCATGGCCGACCGTATGAAAATCCATTCGGCGCCGAGATTGACTATGAAATGATTAAAAAAGTCAAAGAAGAATTTGACGGTATTGTCTTAGGTAATGGGGGGATCAAGACGCCAGAAGATGCTAAAATTATGATTGAGAAAACCGGTGTTGACGGCCTGGGCTTGGCTCGCGGCTTATATGGCCAACCCTGGCTGTTTAAACAAATAAAAGATTATTTTGATTATGGCGAGTATAAAGAATTTAATATGGCTGACATTAAAAAAACTATGTTGCGCCACGCTAAATTTGCTTTTCAAAGCCAAGGTGAACACGGTTTAATAGAATTAAGAAAACATCTTTTGTGGTATGTAAGCGGTTGGACAAATGCCAGGGAATTAAGAAGAGAATTAGTCAAAATAAAAACTTTGGCTGATATTAAAAAAGCTTTAAAATAAAATCAGCTGGTGTAATAAGTAGATTCTTTATTTAAAAGCCCGCCAATAAGAGCGGGATTTTTGAATTCAATTTAAAGCCACTTTTTTCTTTTAAAAACTACCAGCATCACCAAGATGGAAACCAGCATAACCCAAAGAATGAACCAAAAGCCAAAAGGGTTATTGATTAACGGCATTGAGGTTTCCACATTCATGCCAAAAATAGAAGCAATCAAGGTTAGGGGAATGACTACCACCGAAAAAATTGTCAGGGTTTTCATGATATCACTCAACTTGAAAGAGACCAGGGCATTATTGGTATTTTCCAGGGATTCAATCATTTCTTTTTGACCCGCCATCAGACCCCACATATTTTTAGTGTGCTCAACCAGGTTATAATAATGCTCAATTTGCTTTTGGACCGGGAAAAATTTGAGATTAGTTTTAATGAGCTTCTGCAGGACATTTTTGTGGGCTTCCATGATTTTGCGGACATTTAAAATGTTTCTTTTAGTGTAAAGGATCTTGGTGACCATTGCCCTCTCTTGACCGGCAAAAATATTATTCTCAATCTCCTGGATATCCAAGCTGATATGGTCCAGGATGGGATAGGTATAATATTGCAGACGGATAATTATTTCATATAAGAGTGAAGCATTGGTACTGTTTAAATATTGATTGCTGACGAATTTATTTTTTTGGCATTCACTGAAAAAATCTATGATCGGCTCAAGATTATTCTTATGGACGGTGATGATTTCGTTTTTAGTGACAAAAAAATCGATTTCTTCGGCGCAGATTTCCTGCTCTTTTCGGTTGTAGTAGGGGAATTGTAAGATCAAGAAAAAATAATTGTTCCGCTCATGAAATTTAGGCCGCTGGGCGTAATTAGCGGCATAGGAATCCTGTAAATCCAATTCTTTGAATTTGTATTTTTTCTTCAAATAATCTATTTCCTTATCCTTGGCGTTAATGACGTTGATCCAGCTTAGGCCGCTCTTGGATGACTTGGTAATTGAGATGTTATCAGGCATGGGAAGATTAGTTTATAAAGTTAAAAGTTTATAAAGTCGAAAGTTTGTAAAGTTCATAAAGAAGATAACTTTATAAACTTGGTGAACTTTCTACTATTTTCCATTATAGCATAGAAAAGTAATTTTGTGGTACAATATATATAATAGTTGGGCAGTTATAAACTTTATAACTTTCTAACTTTACAAACTTTTTAACTTATTTATGCCCATTAGCCAAATAACCAAAACTAGCCAGATTGAAAAATTACCGACTGCCGCCGGAGAAAAAATTAAGTCAGCTGCTGAACGCGAATCCCTGGCTTTGCCAGAAGCCTTCAAGACCGAATTTGGCCAAGATCGGTTAGTTGAAGCGGCTAAATTGCTAACCTCTTTATCCCGACCAGCAGTTCAGCCCAGAACCGACGCCGGTTTTAAAGTTAATGAAAAAGTCAGGGTTATAGAGGGAATATTAGAGGAAGACCTGGGCGATGTTTATTTTAAGTTAAGTCCGCTAAAGCAGCAGGAATTTAAAGTCAGAGGTGAGGAGACGGCGATTAAAATAATGAATATCTTAGCCAAGCCAAAAATCAAAATCAAAAGAATAATGTCGCTTATCAGGGAATGGCTGAAGGTGATTCCGGGCATAAATAAATTCTTTTTAGAGCAAACAGTTAAAATAAAAACCGATAAAATAATAAACCGGGCTCATAAATAACACCGGTCATGCTTATGGATTTTGGATTAGAGCAACAGCAGGATTTAGCAGTTGATTTTTCGCCAGCCCTGTTAGACCAAATATTAATTTATTTGGTGGTTATTGTAATTGCCGCCATAGTAATCTTTATAGTTTTAACGTTGTTAAGGAAAATCCTGCCTTCATCTAAGTTAATACCGCCAGTTTATCGCCAAAGAATATTTCTTTTGACTGTGCCCCAAAGGTCATTTAAAAACGATCAGAGAAGGGAGATCAAGGAAATGCTTTCCGGCATTGATAATTTTTATGCCAATTTGGGCGGTTTGCGGGCGCAAAGGGGTTTGATGCCCTGGCTTTTCGGGCGCCACGACACCTGGTCATTTGAAATAGTGGTTGGCGTAGACGGCTTGATAACATTTTACATTGCTATTCCGGCTTATTTGGTTGATTATATCGGGCAGCAATTTCTTTCACAATATCCGGATTTGCAGATAGAAGAAGTTGATGATTACAATATTTTTGCGCCGCTGGGCGCGGCTTCGGCTGGCTATTTGAAGCTGACTAAAGACAATATGTTCCCTATTTTGACTTATAAACACATGGATGTTGACCCTCTGATCGGGATCTTAAGTGGCTTGGCTAAACTAGCTGAAGGCCAAACCGTGGCTATTCAGTTCATCATGCGGTCGGCTAAAAGCGTTTGGCGTCAAAAGGGCATAAAAGTGGCCTCAAAGATGCAACAGGGCCAGAGCTTGAAGCAAGCGTTGGGTTCAAACGGCGGCGGTGTTATCGGCTTGTTAGGCAAACCCTCGGATTGGTTTTTTACCGCTAAGAAGAATGAGTCAGTCAGACAGCCCGATATTTACCGTCTTTCGCCGCTGGAAGAACAAGCTATGAAAATGATCGGGGAGAAGGCCTCTAAAGCCGGGCTGGATGTAAATATTAGGCTAATTTCTTTTTCTTCAAGTGAAGCGCAGTCCAAAGAAATAATCAAGCAAGTGGCTAACGCCTTTGCCCAATATTCCGGTTATGAATATGCCAACAGCTTTAAGGCGATTATTAAGGGTTCGGTCCACAAAATTATAGATGATTTCATTTATCGGAATTATAATGAAAAAAACAGCTTGGTTTTAAATACCGAGGAAATGACCTCGCTCTGGCATCTGCCATTACCTGAATCAAATGTACCCAAGATCAGGTGGCTACAAGCCAGAAAACTGCCGCCGCCGGTAAATATGCCGATTGAAGGCTTGATTTTAGGCGAGAACATTTATCGCGGGCAAAAAACTTTAGTGCGCCTTAAAGATGGCGATCGCCGCCGGCATATGTATATTATTGGTATGACCGGTACCGGCAAATCCTGGCTGCAAGCCAATTTGGCTATCCAAGACATCCAAAATGGCCATGGCGTTTGCGTGATTGACCCGCACGGCTCATTGATTGAAGATATTTTACCTTATATTCCCAAAGAGAGAGCTGACGATGTCATAATTTTTGACCCTTCTGATGTTAAAAGGCCGGTTGGCCTCAATATGCTGGAAGCTACCAGCCAGCAGGAAATAGATTTTGCCACCCAGGAAATGATTTCTATTTTTTATAAGCTCTTGCCGGATCCGGCGATGGCCGGCCCGATGTTTGAGCATTATATGAGGAACGCTCTGTTAGTGTTAATGGCTGATTATGAGCAGCCCGGCACTTTAGTGGAATTGGCCAGATTGTTCACTGACAAGGAATTTAGGCGGGAGAAATTAAAAAGCGTTAAGGATATTATAGTCAGGGATTTCTGGGAGAGGGAATATGAGGCCTCCCAAAGGGGCACAACCGGCGCCGATATGCTTTCTTATGTGATTTCTAAAACCGGTCGGTTTGTGGAAAATGAAATGATGAGAAACATCATCGGCCAACCCAAATCCAACATCAATTTCCGCGCCTGTATGGATGAAGGCAAAATACTTTTAATTAATTTGTCCAAAGGCAAGGTCGGCGAAACCAACAGCAATTTATTGGGCCTGATTGCCGTTTCCAAACTGCAGATGGCTGCTTTGGCCAGGGCCGATAGGCCGGAAGCCGAGCGGAAAGATTTTTATCTTTATATTGACGAGTTCCAGAATTTTATTACCGACAGTATCTCGGTTATTTTGGCTGAAGCCAGAAAATACAAGCTTAATTTGATTATGGGTCATCAGTATATCGCTCAACTTTCCCAAGGCGCTGATACCCGGGTCAAAGACGCGGTTTTTGGCAATGTCGGCAATATTATTTGTTTTAGGATAGGCGTTGATGATGTGGAAGTGATGGCCAAGCAGTTAGCGCCGTCAGTCAGCGAATATGACCTTTTAAATATTGAGAAATTCAACGCTTATGTCAGGTTATTGATTGATAACACTGCCAGTGATACACTTAATATGTCTTGTTTCCCACTGCCTGCTGGCGCCAGGCCGGAAATGGTGGAAAATTTGAAGGAATTATCCCGAATCAAATACGGCCGTGATAAAATGATGATTGAAAGGGAAATTTTAGAAAGGTCCAAGCTCGGACAATTGGGCCAAGCGCCCAGTAGCGAGTTAAGGGATCGCTTAATGAGGCAGTAATTGGTATAATATAATGAGATAGTTTTATAATGTTGCTGGCCGAATACCCCCTGGCTTTTAAGCCAGGGGATGAAGGCCGGTGTGAGAAAAAATATTGTCGGCAGTAGAGACGGGGCATGCCCCGTCTCTACTAGTCATTCTGAATTTGCCCAGACCTGCCTGCCGGCAGGCAGGTACTGCGGTCTTTAGACTGCAGTCAAATTCATAACTATTTCAATTAAAACTATGAAGGATAAACACCAAAAAGAATTAGAGAAAGCTTTTAAGGATTTTTTAGCCAGAGTTAACTCGGCTAAAAAAGATTATAATCGGAAGATTGATGAGATCTTAAAAAAAATTGATGAGTTGAAAATTGCTAAAGTAAAAAAGAATTTAAATATTTAATTTATGCCTGAGCGTGCAAAAAAACCAGTTCCCGAAGCCGGCAGCCTGCCTTTGGAAGATTTGCAGCAAATTAAAGATGACTTAGTTAAACAGGAGGATAAAGAGCAAGCTAATGAAACTAAATGGTCTTTAGTTGATCCAGCAGAATCGGCTCAGGATTTAAAAGATAAAAAAGATGAAGATTTTCAGCAGAGTATTGATGAGCTATTCCTTCGTTTTAATGAAGATCTAAGCGAGTCAAAAACCGAAGTGGCTGGCTTAGCCGCTGAAGGAGAAAAATTGGTAGATGAAGGATTAGAAGAATTAGGAAATATCCCAGAAGCCATACCTTTGGCAACTGAAGCGGCAGCAGCTAAAAACACATTATTGGGAGCGGCCGAAGAAGCGGAAGATGAATTTAATAGAATAGTCAGAGCGGCTGAAGAATACGTTCACAAGAACCAGGTTAGCCAGGCGGAACAACGGGTGGACGAGCCAGGCGTCTTGAATTTGGATCAGTTTACACAGGCAGAAAAGAAAGCTGAAGTTAAAATTACTGATGGTGGGCCAGTCAAAGAAATTCCAGTAGAAGAAGTTGATTGGGATGCTTTATTTGCGGCCAATGAACAACCTGAAAGTTCTAAAACTCCAGAGATATTGTTAGTTAAGCCAGAAATATCGACCGCTAATTTACTTGAAGGTGACACCAGCGTTAAAGTTGAAAATTCAACTGGCGGTAAAGTCAAAGAAGAAATACCTCTCTATAGCCGGGCCAATGTTAACGCTTTTAAAAAATTAGGCGCTGAAGCCAAAAAAACTTTTGTTGATTTTTATACTAGGACAATCTTAAGCAGTTCCGGAGCTAGAGAATTAAGGGGTGATCAGAAACTCATAGCCAAATCGGAAGACCGCCTCCATGGGTTAAATGGCGATTTAACGGAAGTTGATGATAAACTGGGCGAATTAAAAGACCAGTTGATGAATATTGATGAGGTGATGGGCCAGCTTGGCGATGCGGCTAAACCCAAAGAAATAAAAGCTTTAGAAAAAAGCCGCCAAATTTTACAAGGTAAAATTAAAAAAGAAGAAGCTGCTAAAGATTTATTATCCCAAAATTTAAAAGCCGAAAAGGAAAAGCAGGCCGGCTTGCAAGAAGGCTTAAAAGAGTCTTTGGTTGGTCTGGAATTAAAGATTGATAAATCACTTGAGCCTTATAAGCAGGAAGTCGTTAAATTAGAAAGTGATCAAGCCAGTTTAGTGGAGGAAAAAAATAATTTTGAAGCCCTAATTGATGATTTTAACGACCGTCTGAACGGCTTAAAAGAGCAATTGGTCGGCTTGGCTGAAATGGCTATGCCCAAAGCCGCCAGAAAATCATTTAAAGCGGTTTTAAAGAGAAAAATCGGCGATGTTGAAACAGCGCTTAAAACCTCGCAAAATAATCTTGCTCGTTTGGAAAATAATATAGTCAGAATTAATGGTCGGCTCAATAAAGAAGATATCAGGATCAATAAATGGGAAAGCATCCGTGCCGGTTTAAAAGCCAAAGCCGAAGAACAACCGGAAAAAGTCAGGCAAGAGTTAAGCGGTAGCTATATATCCAGAGACCGGACCGAGCCGATAATGGAAAAAGTTGAATCACCGGTTTTTTCAGCCAGCGCTTATATTGATAAATGGAATTCACTTTCTAAAAATGACGGCTTAACTTTGAATAAAGAAGCGATTTTATCTTCCAGTAAAAAAGAATTAACTTTGGAACGCTTGGAAAGTTTGATCAAAACCACTAGATTCAAGGGTTTAAGCGAACGCCAGCTGAAAAAAAGAATACAAGAGAAAATAGATTTATTAAGAGTCCATTTCGGCGTACACTAAAGTTTACTTTATAAACTTTTAACTTTATAAACTAAATCTATATGAATAATCCAATTGATCCCAAAGACATTATAGACCAAACTGACGATTTGCTCTCTGATATTAACCAGGCCAATCTTAAATTTGTTGACAAAACCAATCAATTAGTCAGTTCCGTAAACCAGAGCTTAAAGAAAGTTGATAAGTTTAATGCTGAACTGGAAAAAGAAGAGCAAAAATCCTTGGCCAAGATCAATAGCCAAACACTCAATTACCTAGCGAAAAGCCAATAAAATCAAAGTAAAAGGTGCTTAAAATGAGTGAAATTAACCGTCTATATTTAGAAAACTGGGCGGTTTTTTTTTCCTTGCCGATAAGCCCCCATTGATTTATAATATAAGGTAAGGGGGCTATTTTAATCCAGCCGCTTTTAAGTTTTTATGTCCACTCTTTATAGAAAATACCGGCCACAGATTTTTGCTGACGTCATTGGCCAAAATCACGTCAAAATTATTTTACAACATGAAATTGAGCAGGGTAAAATTGGCCACGCTTATCTTTTTTGTGGCCCCAGGGGACTGGGCAAAACAACGCTGGCTCGGCTTTTTGCCAAAGCGGCCAATTGCGAAAATAGAAAAGCCGGCGAAAGTGAACCCTGCAATAAATGTCAATCTTGTAATGGTATTACCGCTAATAATTCAATTGATATTATTGAAATTGACGCCGCTTCCCATACTGGCGTTGATAATGTCCGGGAAAATATCATTGACAACGCCAGGTTCACGCCCACTATCAGCCAATATAAAGTTTTTATCATTGATGAAGTGCATATGCTGTCCATCTCGGCTTTCAATGCCCTGTTGAAAACTTTGGAAGAACCGCCGGCGCATGCCATTTTCATTTTATGCACTACCGAAACGCATAAACTGCCCCAGACGATAATCTCACGCTGCCAGCGGTTTGATTTAAAAAGAGTGTCGGCCAAAGAATTGAAAAATAGATTAGAAAAAATCGCTAAAGCCGAAGGTAAAAAAATAGACGGGCCGGTTTTAGACAATATTATCAGGCATTCCGAGGGCTGCGTCCGCGATGCTGAAAGCTTATTAGGCAAGATTTTTACTTTAGGCGAAACGATAACCAGCGAACAGGCGGAAATCATTTTGCCTCGATCCGATTTTAATAAAATCGCTTCCTTTTTGGGTTTTATTGCGGAAAACAATTCAACTGCTGCCATTGAACTGGTCAATAATTTAATTGAGGACGGTATAGATATGCAGGTTTTTGTGGAAGATCTCTTGGAATTTTTAAGGAAGATAATGCTGATCAAAGTCAATGGCAATCTTAGCGATTTTGGCATAGAATTGGATGAAGAATCGCAAAAATCAGCCCAAGAACTAGCCCAAAGGTTTGATTACCGCAAGCTGATGGCCACTATTGATTTGTTTATGATCAAACGCCAGGCCATCAAATCGGCGCTAATTCAGCAGTTTCCCTTGGAAATGGCGGTTATAGAACTGACTGAAGAAATTTCTCCTGCCAAAGATTATGACGGTGATGATAGCGAACCAGGCAGTAAGCTGGAAGGTATTGATCTTTCCAGAACTCAAAGGGTTAAAGAAAAAATCAAAGATAAATTGTCGCATTTGAACCCGATCAAGCCTAGAAGCACTGAAATATCGCTGGCCAATATTGATTTGAAAAAAGAGGACGCTGATGGGATTAAAATTGATATGATTTCTTCAAGTGGCAAATTAGGCGAGGAAAAATCAGTTAATTTCAGCAAAGTTAAGGAGAATTGGAAGGAAATCGTGGTTAAATTATTAGAAGAAAATTATACCATAGCCTCGCTTTTAAGAATCAGCGAACCTTTAAGATGCGATGGCAATGTCTTGGAAATAGCCGTCAAAAATAATTTTTATTACCAGCGGATCGTTGACCGCTCTAATCGCTTGCTAATAGAGAAAATCATATCCGACGTGCTCAAATTAGAAGTTAAAATCAGACCGATTGTCAAAGATAATGTTGTGCCTCTGCCGGTGGAAATTGATTATCCGGTGGCTGCCAGTGATGAATCTCAAGTCCTATCACCGGTAACAACAGTAACCGAACCATCAACCGTGAAAATAAAAAATTTGGAAAAAGTTTCTTTAGACAAGCCGGCTGATGCCGCCCAGGATGTAATTAGTATGTTTTGATTGTTTCGCTTCATTAGCTAATGAAAAAAATCGTAGAGCTATCTACGATTTTTTAGATGTTTTTCCGCCGTTGACTTTCCGGATATTCTTCATCAGGGATTGTTTTTAATTCTTTGGGCAAACCAGTTTTACCGAAGATGCCTTTTTGTTTTTCCAGCGAAACAATAACCGATTCAAGAGCTTTAATTTGCCTGATTGTTTGGTTGCAAAGTTCTGCCAGTACCGTTACCAATTCGTCATCTAAAGCTTTATTTTCTTGTAAAATAGTGGTTAATAGGCGTAATTCCGATCTTTTAGTGTCTAAAATTTTCTGAGTCATCTTTAAACTTAACACCAGATCGCTTTCCATGGTCTCACTCCTGGTTGAAATGTTCTATAATTATTTTATACTTGTTATGATTAATTTTCAAGATTACCATAATTTCTTGATAATTTAGGGTTTTTATGATATTATTCTTTAAGCTTTAAGCGATTTTAATATTTTTCTCTTCTTAATGAAATGGAGACCCGTTTTGACTAAAGTTACGGCGGACATGGTCGGGGGTCGTCTAATGGTAGGACACTTGGTTCTGGTCCAAGGTATCGGGGTTCGAATCCCTGCCCCCGAGTTAGTACAAAAAAGAGACTGCTTTCGCAGTCTCTTTTTTGTACTATTTCAGAAGTAGGCAGGGATTCAAACGGGACAGAAATGAAACCAGCTTTACCGCGGAAGCGGTAAAGAGCAGTTGAATGTCGCCAGAGTGCCACTGGCACTCTGGCGCTGTCCCAGGACAGAATAATTTGTCGCATTCTGGCGACAAATTATGCCGTAAATCCCTGCCCCCGAGCCAAATTGTATGTTGCGAGTTTTTTATCGGGAGCCCCAACCCGCCACCTTATCAATCAAGCGGTTTTTTGGTAGAATTAAGATATGCCAAGAAAAATTTTCATTATTTTAATATGTTTAATTAGCTTGGGCGCAGTTGGCGGAGCATACTGGTATCAAAAAGAAAAAACAAAATGGGTTGCTATGTTGACGCCAACACCAATCAATACATTATCACAAGTGCCCATTAGAGGCGTGCCCAAAACAAGCGCTTCCGCGATTACCTCACCGCCATCTAGTATGGAAGGTATCAATACTCACACAGAAGTATTCGGCACAGACTCTGACCCTAAAATGATTACACTTGGCCCTAAACTTGGCAGTCATCCGGAACTTCCAGCATATGATACCCACCATGGCTTGGTTTTTGAACTAAAAATTCACGGAACACCCGTACTTGCACCTATTGATATGGCCCTGGTGGGCTTTCAAAATAATAGTAGTTATCGGACAGACGGGCAAAATATTACACCAATGGATGATTTGGTATTGTTTTTTGAATCTACCAGTCCTGATTGGCCGGGAATGATTATTTTTGTTTATCATTTATCTAGCTCCCCACTATTGCTTGAGCAAAATATAAATCCGGTTTGTAGTGCAGTTAAGGAGCCTCGAGGAGAAAATATCCAGGCTTTGGGGCATCTTTACATGGGTATGAGGGATTACGTTCCCGACGACAAAAATAACGCGAGCGCTTGCAAAGCTCTAATTGGATACAAGGTAAAACGAGGGGAATTAATTGGATTTGCCGGTACTGTGCCGAACTCAAATGGTATTGGCACTCATTCTTTTGTTGATATTGGATTCAAAGTATCGGACATATCAGAAAATCCGTTCTTTGGTCTCAAGGGATCAGACGTTTCAGGAGAACGACAAGATAAAACAGGAAATCGCTACCTGCATTGGGTTCAGCCTAGCTCATTCTTTTATTGGAAAAGTTATAGCCCTGATGCGAATTTCCCCAGTGGGGTGCTGGCTTATCCTTTTGAAATTGACGGTTATCAGCTTCCCGCCGAACAGCGCAATATAAATTATAAATATACTTCGAAAAAATAAAAGGCGGCACGCTAGCTTCGCTGGCACGAAATTCGGCGGCGGAAAAGCGAGGGCGGGCAAAAATTCCTTCCCCCCAACCCCCTTCCTTTTTGCCCGCCTCCTCCAAAGACGGACAGGCGATCTTAAAGTTTTTCAAAATTCAGCGTTCGGATTTTCGCTAAAAAAAGTTCGGATTTCGTTCAGCGTTCGGAGCAAACAAAAACACTCCCCTTTGGGAGTGTTTTTGTTTGCTCCTGGTGTAAGGTTGGGATTCGAACCGACAGAAGCGAGTTATGAGCAAAATTGAAAGGCCTAAAAAGTTATCCACTTAAATGGATTTGTAAAATTATTGAATGATGGTAAAATGAGCGTGGTTAGGAGGCGAATATTTTAATAGATATAGTTAATTAGATCATAGAAATTATGACCTTAATGGTTTTATTTCGTCATTTCAACCCCTTATTGCTGATAAATAATCATTTTTGTGTTTTATAATCTCTGAGTTTTTAACTCAGATTTTTTTATTTTAATGCAAATAATTTATATATTTTAGTTTTAAATTAATTAAAACGGTTTCTAACAGGTCGAATTGCCACCAGGCAGTTTTAACCGTCATAATTTAGAACTGACAAATTAAACCTTTAAGGTTAAAACTAAGGAGGAGTTTAAGAAATAAATAAAAACAATGAAGAAAGTTTTAATTAGTTTGAGCGCAATTGTTCTCGTGGCTGCGGTAGCCATCGGCGCGACTGTCGCTTTTTTTAGCGACACTGAAACATCAACTGGCAATACTTTTACTGCCGGCGCGATTGATTTGACAGTGGACAGCCAGCAACATTATAACGGACATGAATGTGTGCCAAATCTTGATACCGCCACCTCAGAAAATATGCCTTATGTTTGGGGACCGGGCAGAAATCCTTACCCGGTAACAGGCACAGCTTGCGGCGGTACTTGGAGACTTAAAGATTTAGTTCCCACTTTTGATAAATTCTTTAATTTTGGCGATATCAAACCAGGTGATGAAGGAGAAAATACTATCAGCTTGCATGTGATAAACAATGATGCTTGGGTTTGCGCCGAGGTCTCTAATTTATCCAGCGATGATAATGGTTTAAATGAACCCGAGGCCTTAGTTGATGAATCTGACGGAGTAGGCAATGGCGAATTAGACGACACTATGCTTTGGACCATTTGGAGAGACGATGGAGATAATATTCGTCAGGAAAACGAACCGATATTAGCTTCTGGTCATCCGGTCAATGGTGTTTTGCCAATTTATGATTCAACTACTACGGGAACTCCATTACCAGGCGGTTCTATGACTTTTCTTGGCGTTTCTTGGACTCTGCCAGCTGAATCTGGCAATGAAACGCAAACCGACAGTTTAACTGGTGATATTTCTTTCCGGGTTGAGCAAGCCAGAAATAATGAAAATTTCAGATGTGTCCCCGTACAAGAACCAACAGGAGATATTTAATCCACAATAATCATTAGACCTATATGAAAAAAATACTATTAAGTTTAGTAGCTATTGTGGCCGTGGCCGGAGTGGTAGCGGGGGTGACTATAGCTTTCTACAACGATACCGAAACTTCAGCCGGCAATATCTTTGTCGCTGGTTCGGTGGATTTGAAAGTTGACCATACCAAGCAAACTTACAATGACCATGAATGTGTTGGTAATTGTGAAGAGATTGGCAGCAATCTTGTTGTTAATGGTGGTTTTGAAACTCCAGATGTATCAACAGGTGGCTGGGCAATTTATCCGGATGCTAGTCAAACCTCCTGGACAGTTGAGTCCGGCGCGGGTTTGGAGATTCAAGACCATGCTGCCGGCGATCCCCACAGTGGCAATCAATTAGCAGAATTGGATAGCAATAACTCTTCCGTTATTTCCCAAACTTTATCAACTGTGGCTGGCCAGCAGTACCGTTTAACTTTCTGGTATTCACCTCGTCCGAATCGCCCCGCCGGTGATAACACTATTGGCGCGATGGTCAAAGTTGTGAGTGATAGCACCATTCTGGTCAATGATACTATTGGCGCAACTTCAGCCGGTGGTTCACAGACCAGTTGGCAGGAGTTCACCTATAACTTTATAGCCACCGATAATAGCACTAAGGTTATTTTTTCCGATTTAGGAACCAATAATTCCTACGGTGGGTATTTGGATGATATTTCGGTTAAGGAACTTGAATGTAGCAGCCAGTTTGAAGGTGTAGGCGCTTGCACTCTTTGGGGTGAGAGAGATCTTGGCCAGGGAGATACTTTTTTCAATTTTGACGACATTAAACCAGGCGATCATGGCACCAATGTTATCTCACTCCACGTCTATAGCAATAATGCTTACGCTTGTTTGATTACCAGCGACCAAGTGGATGATGAGAATATTGTTTATGAATCAGAAACCGGCGATAATACACCCGATGTCGGCGAACTTTCTCAATATATGAATGTCTTCACTTGGGAAGATACTGATGGTGATGGCCTTTATGAATCGGGAGAGAGCCAATTTGCCAGCGGATCTCTATCAAATCTCTCAAATCTGATGAGCTTGGATTCAGCCAGCCAGCAATTTTTGACCGCCACCACTACCAAATATATCGGTTTGGCTTGGTGCGCCGGTACGCTAATTGTCGGCAGCGAAGGTGATTTCACTTGCGATGGTTCAGGTATGTTAAATGACGCGCAATCAGATTCTTTCTCCGCCTCTTTAACTGCTTATGCCGAGCAAATCAGAAACAATAGCGGTTTCTTATGTTCAGGTGTGGAACTTCCTTCTAATGAATGATGATCAAGATGAATAAATGAAAAGTATTTATTCAATTTTGGAATCTTTTACTCAAGCCCTCAAAAGAGGGCTTGGGACTAAAGGTTTTTGTTTGAAGGGTTAGTTTATAAAATCGCCATATCATTATGCCAAAAGTATTTAAGATATTTTATTATTTCGTCCTGATTTTAATTTCGGTCATCGCTTTGGCGCTGATAATTTCAATTTTGCCGATTCCCGGCAATATCAAAATTTTATCCGTTCTCTCGGGTTCTATGGAACCGACCATTAAAACCGGCAGCGTGGTTTTGGTTAAGCCGGCGGTTAATTATCGTATCGGAGATATTGTCACTTTCAGGCCTGATAGAAAAATCCAAACGCCGACAACTCACCGGATTTATGACATTCGTCTTCAGACCGGCCAGCCGATTTATCTCACTAAAGGTGATGCCAATAACACGCCGGATACCAAAGAAATTGCTCAACAGGATATTTTGGGCCAAGTTCTATTTTCTATCCCTTGGGCTGGCTATCTTATTGATTTTGCCAAAAAGCCGATTGGCTTTATGTTGGTTATTGTTATACCGGCAGCGGTTATTATTTATGATGAGATTAGAAAAATTTATGCAGAAGTCAAAAAAAAGCAAGAAAAAACAAATTAATCATGGTCTTATAAAAAATTCACTGTTTAAAATAGTGGCGCTTTTATTAGCCATTGGCCTTAATTGGTCGGGCCTTTTAGCGGTGACGGAAACTTTGGCTTATTACAATGACCAAGAGCAATCGCCCATAAATTTTATTGCCAGCATAGTTGATTTTTCTCTAAATAGCCAAGCGGATTTTATACCGGCAGTGACGCCTGACCAAGCAGCCGACAAAAGCATTTATCTTAGCAATGATAGCGGCTTTGATTTGCAACATGACTTGGCTCTTAGTAATTTTACCGGTGATTCTAATTTGTGTGATAATTTAATGCTTAATGCTAATTTAGGCGGCACCAATATTTATTCTGGCCGTCTTTTGGATTTCACATTTACCACCACCACTTTGGCTGGCTCAAGTTCCGCCCTATTAGAGCTGGAAGCTTTCTTGGCGGAAGGTGACGAAGCTTTAAAGAATAAAACTTGCAATTTTAATTTGCATGTTTTGGGTTGGCAGATTGATTCTGCTGCTACTGGCCAGGGTTTTACGGATGATGAAATAATCGCCAATAGCGTTTCTTCTGGTGATTGGATTATTGAGATTCCGCCAACTCCGGTAGCTACCGGCGATGTCATCATCAATGAAATCATGTGGATGGGCAGCCGGACTGATGATGATCACAATAAAATCGGCGACGAGTGGATTGAATTGAAAAATATGACCGATCAGGCAATAGATATTGGCCAGTGGCTGATTGCCAATGCCAGAAACAACGGCAATGATTTAATGATTCCGGCCAGCAATTCAATTCCGGCCAACGGCTATTTCTTGATTGCCAATAATCCCAGAGACAGCGCCAACACCCTGATTGATGTGGAGGTTGATGAAGTGAATAATAGCCTAGAACTCATCAATGATTACAATAGCAATGGCCCGATAATTTTAAAAGATGCCGGTGATAATATTATTGACCAGACGCCGCCAGCCGATGATAGTAATTGGCCGGCTGGTGCCAATGCCACTGATAAGAAATGGTCAATGGAAAGGAATTTAGATCCGACAACCGGCTGGCATACTTGCGATCCGACTGCCCTGACTTTTGAAGAGCTAACTTTAATGTCTAATTACTGGAAAATCAATGCTCAAAATTACAATTGTGGCACACCGGGCGCCGGTAATTTGTCAGTTAATAATTTAAATTTACCGGCGGTCTTGACAGATAACAATCCGGGATTAGGCTTATTAGAACTGCCAACTGAAAATCTTGGCGAAAATTGGCCAGGCAATGAAAATACAGAAAATCTTAATGAAAACCGGCCCATTAATGATAATACAGGTGTTGAAGAACCGGCTGCTATAGAAGAATCAAGTGAGGCAGTGCCCGAGCCGGAACCCGAGCTCATATCGGAGCCGGAGCCGGCTTTAGAGCCGACGCCGGTGCCCGATTTGACTGCGCCAGCGCCAACGGTAATTCCGACTGATTAAATATCAATATGATTAAAATCAAGAAAATAAAATTTTTTGGCTTCTTGGCTGCTTTGGTATTGGTTGGTAGTTCGGTCTCGGCTATGTCTGCACCAGTAGCAGCGGCAATCGGCAATTTATCTGTTGAATTTGAGAATTCTCCGCTTTTTAGTGAGAATAATTTTTTACCCGGTTCGTCGGTGACGCGCTTTGTAAAAGTAACCAATAACACTGATTTAGCGCAAGATGTTTTTACCGAAACCAACAACGAATTAAATTCTGATAATTTTGGTGATGTTCTTGATTTGGTTATCAAGCAGGGCGGTGCTGTTGTTTGGAATGGTAGTTTAACCGATTTTTTTGCGACTGATAAAACGCCGTTGTCGTCCATTAATGCCCAGCAAACTATTCAATATGATTATACTGTTTCCTTAGTTAATGGCGCCAGTAATGATTTTCAAGGCAAGACCTTAGGGTTTGATTTGGTGATTGGTTTTTTGGGCACCGGTGATGTGGTGGATGATAGTAGTGGCACAGTAACGATTTCTGGCAGTAGCGGCGGCGGCTGGCCGGTTGGTTTGATTATTTATAATGAAGCCGAAATTAATGTTGGGGCAACTACGGCTACTATTACTTGGCTGACCAATTATTCGGCTACCAGCCGCGTTATTTACAGCGCGGAAAACGAACCACACGACTTTGATTATACTAATCCGCCCAATTATGGCTATGCCCATTCTACAACTGATGATTTATCCAAAGTAGTTTCCCATCAAGTGGAATTAACCGGCTTAACTCCCGGCACTTTATACTATTACCGAGCGGTTTCCCAGGCTTCACCGGATACTGTCGGTTTAAACCAAAGTTTTACCACTGCCGGAAATAAACCTGAACCTTTAACTGATCAAATACCACCAGGTAAGTTCCAGCCAGAATCAGAGGCATTATCGTCCTTACCGCCAGGTTCAAGTCAACCACCAGGCGCTACTGGCAATGAAAGCCCTAATGAAGTTGCGCAACCGGTTATCACCGAAACGAATCAGGAACAAAATGGCCAAGTGGCTGGCCAAGAAGAAGTGTGCCGATCCCGGCCTTGGTGGCTTTTAGCTACTATGATTATTGGTTACTTGATTTTAATGGTTATAAATTATTTAGACAGGTTTAACAAGGAATTAACCAATCTTAAAGAACGTTTGAGTTTTATTTTTGCTTTGCTTTTAGCCGCTTGGCCGGTTTTGGTTTATTTTTTCACCATTGGTTTTGCTTGGTGGGTTTGGCTGATTGTTTTGGCGGCTTATGGTATTGTTTTAATTTATTATCGTTATGATTTATTATCTTCAAACTATTGGCGTTTGAGCTTAGCCCTGACTTTGTATTTATTTTTAATGTTGTTATTGCTTAAAATTTTTATTTGTTAAAATTAAGATAGTTACAAAATTTCCTGATTTAAAATAACACCCGGCCGGGTGTTATTTTAAAAGTGAAAACTTTGTAATTATTTCACTGTCGCCATTCCTTCTACTCCATTGCCGCCAAACTTTTTATAAAACATCAATTTCAATATTTCCGTGCCGATAAAGTAAGCTATAACCACACTGAAAATTATTAGCAAGTGATTAATAGTCGGCCGGCTAAAAGAAAATATTTGCTGTCCCCAAAGAGTTAAAGGAATAAAAACTGTGGCTAAAGCCGCGACCAGGGATAAGGCAGAAAGCAGAACTGACGGTTTTTGAGCCGCCAGGAAGAAGAATTTGGTGCGAATGGAAAAAATCAGAACTAATTCAGTTAGAATACTGCCGATAAACCAATTAGTTTGCAAGACCGCCGGTGAAACGCGGTAAAACAAACTAAAAAATATAAAATCAAAAACCGTGCTAAGCAGTCCCAAAACAATGGAAAAGATTATAATGTCTTTAATCTCGTACTTTTTTGGCGATTTCAGTTCACTGGTGTCAACTGAATCGGAAGCGATGGCAATCATCGGAAAATCCGAGAGCAAATTAATTAAAAGTATTTGCAAAGGCAATATTGGCAAGAAGTCAACCAATAAAGAAGCGGCGGCGACAGCAAAAAAATTGCCGAAATTAGAAACCAAAGTCGTTTTGATGTATTTAGTGGTATTAGCAAAAATTTTTCGGCCTTCTTCAATACCGTTTAAAATCACGCTTAGATCTTTTTTCAAAAGCAAAATATCAGCTGTTTCTTTGGCAATGTCTGAAGCGCTCTCCACCACCAAAGAAACACCAGCCGCTTTTAGAACTGGCGCGTCATTGATGCCTTCACCCAAAAAGCCCACCTCATACCTGGTTTGCAGAGCTTCAACCAAGGAATATTTTTGTTCTGGTGAAACCCGGGCGAAAACAGAATATTTTTCCAAGGCCTCTATTTTTTTCTTGGCATTAAATTTTTCCCAATTCTCGGCCAATAAGACATTGGCCGGTGCTTCTATTAAGCCGATTTTATAAGCCACTGCCCCGGCCACTTCCGGACTGTCGCCGGTGATGATTTTTATTTTTACTCCCAGAGATCGGGCTTTTTTAGCCACTTGATAAGTGCTGGGCTTGATGCTGTCGGCAAAAGAAACAATGCCTAAAAAATCAAAATCTTTTTCATTGCTTAAATTATTTTTTGACTCAGGATTAGTTTTGATAGCGATAGCTATTGTCCGGCGGCCAAGATGGCCCTCGGTTCTAAACCACTTGTAAATCCTGTCTGTTTCAACCGGGGTTAAACTAGGGCAAAGCGGGATAATAGCTTCAACAGCGCCGCGGGTAATTAATAAGGTTTCATTTTTTTTAGTTACTAAAGCGATATTTCTTTTGATTCTTGGATCAAAAACATCCTCATTAAGCAATTGATAGCGGCCAACTTCTCTTTGCTCGCTTTTATTTAATTTCTTCCATAAGGCGATGTCAAAGGGTTCAAGTTTTTTGGGCTGTTTGAAATTTGAAGCCAAGTTGGCTTGAAATAAAATTTCTTTATCAGTAGTTTTTTGGGCATAGATATTAGCCACTGATAACTTGTTCTGCGTCAAAGTGCCGGTTTTATCAGCGCAAAGAATTTCAATACTGCCTAAATCTTCCACTGCCGACAACCTTTTAACGATTATTTTTTTCTTGGCTAAATTTCTGGCGCCGCGCGACAGAGAGAAAGTTGTTACTACCGGCAAGGCCTCAGGAATAACGCCGACAGTCAGGGCAATGGTAAAAATTAGAAGTTCAGCCGCGTCGGCTCTCTCGCCCTTAATTAAGATATTGGCTAAAAAAACAATTATCAAGGTGACAATCACCAGTTTCAAAATAAAATTAGAAAATTTTAAAATACCTTTTTCAAAATTACTGGTGTGTTTAACTTCGGTAGCTAAGCTGGCGATTTTACCCACCGCTGTTTGTCGGCCCGTGCCGATTACTACGGCTTTAGCTTCGCCGATTAAAATGGCCGTGCCGGCCAAGCCCAAGTTAACGGCTTGATAATAATCCTTAGCTGGTTTTTTAAGGCTGCCGGCTTGCTTGTCAACCGGGGTTGATTCGCCGGTTAAAATACTTTCATCAACTGATAAATGTTCTAAATCAAGGAAATAGACGTCGGCTGGAATTTTATCGCCGGTTTCTAAAAAAATAATATCTCCCAAAACCAGTTCTTCATCTTTAATAACAACTTTTATTCCATCGCGTAAAACTTTAACCCGGGAAACTACATATTGCTTTAAAAGCTGAACGGTTTTTTCTGTTCGGTATTCTTGAAAAAATCCCAAGCCGGCATTAATTGATAAAAATAAGATCATCATCAAGGCCTCCAGATATTCTCCTAAGCCGATGGTGATCAGCGAGGCCGCTATTAGCAGGTAAATAAAAGATGACTTAAATTGCCTGCTTAAAATTTTCCACCATTTTAATTGGATTTCAGACAGGATGTTCGGGCCATGTTTTTTTAGCAGCTCTTTGGCTGATTTTGAACTCAAGCCCTTAAAAGCGTCTGATTGCAATTCCTTAATAATTGCCTCCGAGCTTTGAGCGCTATAATTAAGAACCTCCATATATTTTCCTAATATCTAATACCGTAATTATAACATCTTCATTTGACATAATAAATGTTCTGTGAAAAAATCATCATAGCTATAATAGCGATGTTGGTTCATTGACAAGTTTAACAACTGCCATTATTGAACAATGGCTTAGAAGGAGGATCTGATAATGATGACTTATTATGACGCCGTGATTATCGGCGGCGGCCATAATGGCTTGGTTTGCGCCGCTTATCTGGCCCGGCAACGCTTGAAGGTGCTGGTCTTGGAACAAAGACCGGTTTTGGGCGGGGCTTGTGTGACTGAAGAAATGGCTGGTTGTAAAGTCAGTCGAACTTCTTATGTTTACAGTTTATTTTCCCCCAAGGTAGTCAAGGAATTGAAGCTTAAAGACCAGGGCTTGGAATTACTGGAGAGGAATCCGCCTTCTTTTACACCCCTGTTGGCTGGTCGCAGCTTGTTGCTTTACCAGGAAATGGCGCGTAGCCAAGAAGAAATTGCCAAGTTTTCTAAAAAAGATGCCCAAGCTTATCCCCAATATGAAGCCATATTGGATCGCATTGTTAGATTCATTGATCCGATTCTTCATCAAACGCCGCCCGATTTCAACCAAAAAGGGGATTGGCTGAAATTATTGAGATTGGGTTTTAAATTATTAAAGCTGAAGAAAGATCTTCCGGTTTTAGTGGATCTTTTCAGCTTAAGCGCCTATGATTTTGTGTCCAGATATTTTGAAAGTGAACCTTTGATTTCCACTTTGTGCACCGATGGCATTATTGGCAGCATCGGCGGGCCGATGTCGCCAGGAACGGCTTATGTGCTTTTGCACCATGTGATGGGGGAAATTAATGGCCACCGCGGCCGTTGGGGCTATGTCCGAGGCGGCCTGGGCTCTTTGGCTGAAGCCATCTTAAGAACCATTCTTTTAAATGGCGGACATTATAAAACCAGTTGTGATGTTTCAGAAATTCTGGTTTATAATAATCGGGCTATTGGGGTAATGACTAAACAGCAGGGAGCTTTTTATTCTAAGATCGTTGTTTCCGGCGCTGATTTGCACAATACTTTTTCTTTAATGCTAAAACCCGATCAGCTGCCGGCAGATTTTCGGCTGGCTCTAAGCGATATTGATTACCGAAGCGCCACTTCTAAAGTCAATTTGGTAGTTAAAGGCGAACTTAAATTTAATTGTTACACTGGTCCGGTGCCTGGAACTTTCCATCTTTGTGAAACTTCGCAGGAAATTGAAAAAGCGGCTGATGACGCCAAATATGGACGAATTTCCGACCGGCTTATTTTGGAAGGGTGCGTGCCATCAGTCGTTGATGATACCTTAGCTCCTTTAGGCACCCATGTCATCAGCTTATTGGTCCAGTATACGCCATATAAATTAGCTGAAGGTTCCTGGCAGGAAAAGAAATCAGAATTATTAGACAAGGTAATTGCTCGGTTGGCTGAATATACCAATATTGTTGATTTAGATATCTTGGCCTCTGATGTGATTACTCCAGTTGATTTGGAAAATGATTTTAAACTAACTGGCGGCAATCTTTTCCATGGCATGATGAATCTTAATCATTTGTTCAGTTTCCGTCCTGTGCCTGGCTTTGCCAATTACCGGACGCCGATTGAAAATTTGTACCTTTGCGGCTCTGGTACGCATCCTGGTGGCGGCTTAACCGGCCTTCCTGGACACAATGCGGCTAGAGAGATCCTGCGGGATAAAAAATGGCTGTGTAAATAATTTAGTTGATTTTATAGCTCGCTTAGCAATAAGCGAGCTTTTTATTTTGGCCAGTGTCAAGTTTAATTAGTTATTAAACTATGTTATAATATACATAATAGTTAGAAAGTTAAAAGTTATAAAGTTTATAAAGTATTTTTAAAGATTACTTTTAACTTTATAAACTTTATAACTTTAATAATACAGTCAAATTAGTAATTTTGGAATTTTATAAACAAGATAAATAATAGTGAAAAACAAAGAAAATAATAATCAAAGAATAATTCTAATCATATTAGACGGCTGGGGTTTGGGCGAATCAAACAACGGCAATGCCATCTCTTTGGCCAAAACCCCGTTTATTAATTCTTTGTATAAGAAATATCCCTGGACCAAGCTTTGCGCGGCCGGCAAATGTGTTGGTTTGCCGCTCCAGCAAGTTGGCAATTCCGAGGCCGGCCATTTGAATATCGGCGCCGGCCGAATTATTGAACAAGATGTGGTGAAAATTTCTAAACAAATAAATACCGGAGAATTTTTTAAAAATCCGGCTTTTATAGCGGCTTTAAATCATGTTAAGAAAGAAAAGTCCAATTTGCATATTATGGGCATGCTTTCCAATGATCAAAGTCCTCACAGCGACCCTGATCATTTATTGGCGCTCTTATCATTGGCTCGCCATCATAAAATTAAAAATATCTATCTCCATCTTTTTACCGATGGCCGCGATTCGCCGCCGCGTTCTTCGCTGAAAGCGGTGGAAGCGCTGGAAAGAAATTTAAGGCCCAATGAAATAATCGCTACGATTATTGGTCGTTTCTATGCTATGGACAGAAAGAAGAATTGGGCCAGCACTTGGTGGGCTTATGAAACCATGACTACCGGCAAAGGCCATAAAGCCAAAAGCCCCCAAGAGGGCATTACCCGGGCTTATAATGCCGGCATTACCGATGAGTTCATTGAGCCGATCGTGCTTTATCAGAAGAATAAAATGATCAAAAGGGTTGCCGATAATGACGCTATCATATTTTTTAATTTGCGGTCTGACCGAGCCAGGCAAATGGCCAAGCCCTTTATCCAAAAAGAATTTGAAAAGAAAAATCCTCAGGCGCTCAAACGCCAGAAAGTTTTAAAAAATATTGTTTTTGTAGCTATGACCGATTTTGGACCGGATTTGGATAATATCCTTACCGCTTATCCATCTGAAGATATTAGGGACTCGTTGCCGGTAATGTTAAAGTATAAAAAGCAGATTTATATCGCCGAAAAAGAAAAATACGCCCATGTCACTTATTTTATCAATGGCGGCTATGCCGATCCGGTTAATGGCGAGAAAAGAATGGTTATTCCTTCACCCCCTGTGTCATCTTATGAGGCCACACCGGCTATGGCCACGCCCAAAGTCGCTCAAGCGGTTATCAAAAACCTTAAAAATTATGATTTTATCTGTGCCAATATTTCCTCGCCAGACATGATTGGCCACACCGGTAATTTAAAAGCCGGCATTAAAGCGGCGGAAATAGTTGATAAAGCCCTTAAAAAAATTTATCAAGCGGCTAAAAAAGATAAAGCTATCTTGATTATTACCGCTGATCATGGTAATTTGGAATCCATGCTTGATGTTAAAACCAAGGAAGTTATAACTGAACACACGCATAATTTAGTGCCGTTTATTTTGGTAATTAAGGGAAATTTAAAAGCTAAAAGATTGAAAAAGGATGGTATTTTGGCTGATATTGCCCCTACTATTCTTAAACTTTTTAACATTAAAAAGAGCCGCTTGATGACAGGAGACAGTTTAATTTGAAAACTTAAAACTCAAAATGCCAAGCGCAAAACTACAATTTAAAACTAAAAATAATACCGCCGAAGACAGAATACCGAAGTTTTTATAATGTTGCTGGCCGAATACCCCTGGCTTTTAAGCCAGGGGATGAAGGCCAGTGTGAGAAAAAATATTGTCGGCGGTAGAGACGGGGCATGCCCCGTCTCTACCAGTCATTCTGAATTTGCCCAGACCTGCCTGCCGGCAGGCAGGTACTGCGGTTTTTAGACCGCAGTCAAATTCATTTTTTAGTTAATTATTTTTTAATTATTTAATTGATCAATGGCTGTTACTAATACAATTAGACCTAAGCCCATAGTTTTAGTCATTTTAGACGGCTGGGGAGTTGCTCCAGCTTCTGCCAGCAATGCCATTACCCTAGCCAAGATGCCAACCTATAATGCTTTGGTAAAAAATTATCCAGCCATGACTTTGCAGGCCTCGGGTGAATCCGTCGGTTTATCTTGGGGTGAAATCGGCAATTCAGAAGTCGGCCACTTAAATATCGGCTCCGGCAAACTTATTTATCAAAATCTGCCTAAAATAGATAAAGACATCACCACTGGGTCGTTTTTTTCCAATGAGAAATTATTGACTGCCATCAATACCGCCAAAAGAAAAAAGAAATCGTTGCATTTAATGGGTTTATTGACCACTGGCGGCGTTCACGCCTCTTTAAATCATCTTTACGCCTTACTGGAACTCTGCCATAAAGAAAAATTCAAAAATGTTTTTATCCATGCTTTTTTAGACGGCCGTGATATGCCTTATAACTCCGGCCTGGATTTGATTGCTAAGGTGCAAGAAAAAATTAAAGAAGTTAAAATCGGACAAATTGCCAGTATTAACGGCCGTTTTTATGCTATGGATCGCGATAATCACTGGGAAAGGATAGCTCTGGCTTATCAAGCCATTGCCAATGGCCAGTCGGCTGATAGATTTAATGATCCTCTAAAAGCGGTTTCAGTTTCCTATGATAAAAAAATTTATGATGAAGAATTGGCGCCGGTCGTTATCATTAATAAAGATGGTCCACTGGCTACTGTAAGTGAAGGTGATAGCTTAATATTTTTTAATTTCCGTTCCGACCGAGCCAGACAATTGACCAAGGCCTTTGTTTTGCCGGGCTTTGAAAAATTTGAAAGAAAATATCTGCCAGATCTGTATTTTGTCACTATGACCGAATATGAAAAAGATTTGCCGGTGGAAATAGCTTTTCCTCTTGATGTCATCAACCAGCCATTGGCTAAAGTAATCTCTGAAGCCGGCTTAAAACAACTGCATATTGCTGAAACCGAAAAGTATGCCCATGTGACTTTCTTTTTAAACGGCGGCCAAGAAGAGACATTTGCCGGTGAGGACCGATTGCTTATTCCCTCGCCTCGTGTTGCTACTTATGACAAAAAACCGGAGATGTCAGCCAAAGAAATCACCAAAAAATTGATGGAAGTGATAATTAAAAATGAATATGATTTTATAGTTGTCAATTATGCTAATAGTGACATGGTGGCCCATACTGGCAATCTTAAGGCCTCCATCAGGGCTTGTGAAGCCATTGACAGTTCCCTTAAACAGTTGATAGAAATTATTTTGGCCAAAAACGGCTTAGCTTTTATCACTTCTGATCATGGTAATGCTGAAGAACTGCTGAATCTGCAGTCAGGCAAGATAGACAAGGAACATAGCACTTATCCAGTTCCGTTTATTATTGTCGGCCGGGACTGGGCAGGCAAAACTGCCGGTCTGCCGGAAGGTCCCAACTCTGATTTGAGTTTAGTCCAGCCCTCTGGCCTTCTCTCTGATATTGCGCCGACGATACTCAAAATCATGAGTATTGAAAAGCCCCAGGAGATGACTGGCCAGAGCTTGATCTAAATCACCAAAACACTAAACCACAAAAGCACAACTTATTTCTTTGTGTTTTTATTTTTAATCTTGATTTTTACTTCTAAAAATGCTAATTTAACTTGGTCTTATGCCAGAAAAAACTCTTAAGAAAATAACCGAAGTTTTTCCAGCTGCCCTGGTTTGGCTGACTTTTATAGTTATTATAACCCTATCTTTTGCCCGCCCCCTTTGGGCGATTTATTTTATTTTGGTTTTCGTGGTTTATTGGATAGTCCGTCTTTTTTATATGATGGTCTGGCTGGTGATTTCTTGGGTGAGATATCTTAGAGACATCAAAATTGATTGGTTGGAAAAAATTAAAATTTTGCCTAAAGATTATCGGGAGTATTACCAGGTGATTGAATATCCCACTTGCGGCGAACCGTATGAAGTGGTAGCCAGATCTTTTGAGGCCTTGCTGAAAACCAATTATCCTAAAGATCAAATGATTGTGGTTTTAGGCGGTGAGGAGAGGAAGGGTGAACAATTTTTGAAAGTGGCTAAAGAGATTAAGGAAAAATTTGGCAGCCAATTTTTTAAATTGCTTATTACTGTCCATGAATTGCAGCCCGATGAATTGCCCGGCAAAGGAGCTAATGTCCATTATATGGAATGGGAAATTAAAAAACTGATTGATGAACTTAACCTTCCTTATGAAAAAGTAATTGTCTCTTCTTTTGACATAGAAACCCTGCCCCACCGCCAGTATTTCTCTTACTTGGCTTATAAATATTTGACTCACCCCAATCCCACCCATGCCAGCTATCAGCCGCTTATTTTATATAACAATAATATTTGGGAGTCCAATCCGATAATTCGCGTGGTCGCTTCGGCTACCACCTTCTGGCTTTTAACTGATCTTTCCCGACCGGAAAAATTGTTGACTTTTTCTTCCCATAGCATGAGCTTCAAAATGCTTTTTGATGTCGGTTTTCATGACAAGACCATTGTGACTGAAGACTCGCGTATTTGTCTACAAGGCCTGGTGCAGTACGACGGTAAGTATGAAGTTGTGCCGATGTTTGTCACTCTTTCAATGGATACCGTTTACATCGGTAAATTCTGGCAGAGCTTGAAGAACCAATACAAGCAGATGAGGCGCTGGGCCTGGGGGGTAGAACATTTTCCTTGGATGTGGCAGAATTTTTTTAGCCAAAAGGCCAATAAAAATATTCCTCTTAAGAAAAGAATTCAATATCTTTGGAATCAAACCGAGGGCATGTATTCTTGGGCCGTAGCCCCTCTTTTAATTTTAGTCATTGGCCGTTTGCCGCTTTTTTTGGCCTCTGACGAAGATAAGGCGACGGCTTTTTTCCAGAACGCTCCTCGTATGTTGGAAAATTTAATGGTTATCGGTATGGTTGGTTTAATTACCAATTCGGTGATGTATACGCTGATGTTGCCGAATAGACCTCAAGGTTATTCCTGGCTTAATTATATTATTATGCTGGCGCAATGGGTGGTTTTTCCCGTGACTATGATAATCTTCGGTTCCATTCCGGCTCTTGACGCTCAAACCCGGCTAATGATCGGCGGCCGCTATAAACTGGGTTTTTGGGTGACGGAAAAGAAAACCTGATTTAATTTAAAAATTTCTAATTTCTAATTTAAAAAACAATTTTAAAATTTAAAAATGGTTTATGATTTAGAAAGCAGAACTAAGATATTTAGTAAGCATATGATGAATTTCTTGTCAGAAATCAGAATAAGAGAAATCAATAGAAATATAATATCTCAATTAATCAAATCAACTACTAGTATCGGGGCTGATTACTGCGAAGCTAATAATGCTAGTTTTAGGAAAGATTTTAGAAATAAAATATTTATTTGTAAAAAAGAGTCGCAAGAAACTAAATATTGTCTTGAATTATTAGCTGAAATTAATAAAGAAAAAATTATTCAATTAAGATTATTTTGGCAGGAAGCCCATGAACTACTATTAATATTTAGCAAGATAATTTCCAGTTTATAGTATTTATTAAATTAAATAATTGTTTAGAAATTAGAAATTTTTAAATTAGAAATTAATGGACATGTCTTTACCTAAAGTTACAATTCAAATAGTCACTTGGAACAGCTTGAAATATCTGCCTTTCACTTTAAAGTCAATTTTTTCCCAAACTTATCGTGATTTCCAGGTTTTAGTCATTGATAACAATTCTCAAGATGGCACGATTGATTTTCTTAGGCAGGATTACCCCGAAGTCGCTGTTTTTCAAAATAAGAAGAATTTGGGCTTTGCCCGAGCCAATAACCAGGGCATCAGGTTGCTTCATTCTCCTTATATTCTTTTTTGCAACCCTGACATTATTTTAGAAGCCAATTGGCTGGCGGAAGTTATGCCAAAAGCCGAAGACGAGGCAAACTCCCAAGTGGGCAGTTATGGGGGTAAATTATTGAAATTAAAGCCAATTGACGGTGAAATCGGCCCTGACAGCCAGACCACTATTATTGATTCTGGCGGCCTGCAAATTTTGAAAAATCGGAAAATAGTGGAAATCGGAGCGGGGGAAGACAGTTCTAAATTCAACCGAGATTTAGAGGTCTTTGGCCATTCCGGCGCCCTGGTTTTATACCAAAGAGCAACGCTGGAAGATTGCCTGGTCAAAACTAAATACCAAAGCCAAGGAGAATATTTTGACGAAGATTTTTTTGCCTATAAAGAAGATATTGATTTGGCTTGGCGCAGCCGGCTTTTGGGCTGGCAGTCGATTTTTATAAGTCAAGCAGTGGCTTATCATATCCGTTCTTTAGCCGGTTCCCAGAGTCAAGGCCTAGCTGAAATGATTAGCCATCGGAAAAAACAATCTTCTTTAGCCAGGTATTATTCTTACCGCAACCATTTTTTATTGTTGATTAAAAATGAATTCAGTCAGAATTTTATTAGGGATTTTTGGCTAATCAAATGGTTTGAAGCCAAAAAAGCCGGCTATATGCTGATTTTTGAAGGCAAAAACATCAAGGCCTGGCTGGCAGTAATAAGAATGTTGCCGCTTATGCTAGCCAAAAGAAAGGCAATCTTCAAAAAAGTTCGCATTAAATCATCAGATATAGCGCGCTGGATAAAATAGTAACTGGTAACTAGTAATTGGTAACTGGTAATCGGTAATTGGTGATTTGATGAAATTTTTAAAAACCAGTTACCAGTTGCTAATTACCAGTTACCAAATAATATGGAAATATCAATCATTATCAATAATTACAAAACTAAAGGACTTCTAAAGCAATGCTTAAGGGGCATTTATCTATATCCGCCCAGTGTTGAATATGAAATAATTGTCGTTGACAATAATTCCGGTGATGGCTCGGCAGCCATGATTAAAGCCAAATTTCCCCAAGTCAAATTAATTGAGGCCCCTAAAAATCTTGGCCATCATAAAGGCAATAATTTAGGCCTTAAAAATTCTCAAGGCAAATATGCTTTGATACTCAACACCGATATTGCTCTCTTGGATGACTCCCTGGATAAGATTTACCGTTTTATGGAAGATCATAGCCAGGTGGCTCTGGTTGGACCGAAATTAAAAAATCCTGATGGCTCAATACAAATGTCTTGTATGAGGTTTCCTAATAAATTAGTGCCTATTTATCGCCGCACTTTTTTAGGCAATTTTCCTTTTGCTAAAAAAGAAATAGATTATTACCTGATGAAAGATTTTGACCATTTATCAACTCGGCCGGTGGATTGGATATTGGGGGCTTGCGTAATGGTCAGGCGGTCGGTGATTGATGAAGTGGGACTGATGGATGAGGATTTGTTCCTTTATTTTGGCGACATTGCCTGGTGTCGGAAGTTTTGGCAGGCGGGCTATAAAGTTTATTATTTTGCGGCTGCCAATATTGTCCATTACCATAAGCGCGAATCAGCGCAAAGCGGCATTTTTTCCTTGGTTTTCTGGATACATATCATTGATTGGTTGAAATATTTAAAAAAATATTCTCGGCAATGAAAAAAAACGGCAATTCACATTTTTCATCGAATAATTCAGTCCGCTTCTTATCCTTAAAGGGGTCTATTTTGTTTATTGCCATTTCTTTAACCAGCTTAATCATTGTTTTGGCGCCTTTAGTTTTTCACGGAGTCAAAGCGGCTAATTATGCCCTGGTCTCTTATCAGCAAGTTAAAAATCTGGTTAGTGATAGCCAGGCTAAAAATTGGTCAGCTGGTGTCAAAACCGCTGCCAATCTTCAAGTCAACCTAAAAAAGTTGGATTTAGAAATCAGCCGCCTGGGTTTAATCACCAAATTACCTAAATTAAATCAGGCTTTAAAAATCAGCCGGCAATTTTTGGCAGTCGCCGATTCTTTGACTGGCAGTTATTTGGAGACCTTTAAAATTTTTGCCAAGGTAGAAGAACTTGGCGCTGTTATTGATCCCTTGGATTTATTGGAGAATAAGGAAGCCCTGAAGTTAATCAGCGCCAATAACGCTGGTTTGACTTTAGCCCAAAACAATGTTGACCAAGCCAAGAAAAGGTTTGCCGAAATTAATACTAATGAATTTTCCGGCCTGTTTTCTAAGTATTTATTTTTAGCCCATGCACAACTCGGCCAAATTTTGACTATCACCGATCTGGCTATTCCGGCTTTACCCGAATTAGTTGATTTTTTGGGTTTTAACGGTGCTAAGCATTACCTTTTAATTTTTGAAAATAATATGGAACTGCGTCCGACCGGCGGCTTCATCGGCTCTTATGGAATTATCACTATTGAGAGTGGCGAGGTCAAGAAAATTTTTACCGATGATGTTTATAACTTGGATAAGTTATCAGCAGGCAAAATGAAAGAATTGGCTCCGCTGCCTATGCAAAAATATAACAATCAAAAATATTGGTATCTGCGCGATGCCAACTGGTCAGCCAATTGGCCCGATTCAGCCAAGAAAATAACGGAGTTTTTTCATAAAGAGAGAATTAATGCCAATTTATCCGACCAGCCCTTAGACGGTGTTATCGCTATTACTCCTGATTTTATCGCCAATCTTTTAGCAGTAATTGGCCCGATTAAGAGTCAGGGCTTAACTTTTTCTGCTAAAAATTTTGCCCTGGACTTGGAAAAATTCGTGGAGTTTGATTTCAGCCAATACGGCGTGGCTTATAGCGAGCGCAAAGAAATTATCGGTGACTTAGCTGACATTTTAATCGCCAGAATGGAAAATATTCCAACCGGTGATTTGGTTAAATTGTGGCTGGCTGTCAAAAAGAATATTGATCAGAAGCAGATTTTGGTTTATATGTTTGACGACAAATTGCAAAAATATTTTTCTGACCGCCAGTGGTCGGGTGAAGTGAAAGCGACTGCTGGCGATTATTTGATGATAGTAGACAGCAATCTGGCTTCGCTTAAGACCGATTCGGTAATGGAGAGGTCAATTAAACAGACGCTTAAAATAAATAATGCCGGCGATCTTATTGCCCAGTTGGAGATAACTTATCAGCATAACGGCCAATTTTTAACTGACTTGATAACCCGTTATCGCACTTATGCCAAAGTTTATGTGCCTGAAGGTTCTTGGTTTGAGCGGGGTTGGATTAAAGCTGGCGATAAGGAGACAGCACTTGATATGTCCAAGGATTTGGAATATGGCAATGAATTCGGCAAGTCCTATGCGGCTTATTTTCTGGTTATTGAGCCGGGCCATTCTAAGACAATTATTCTGGAATATAAATTGCCGGCCACCTTAAAAAATCAGTCTGAAAAAGGTCAATATAGTTTAACTGTTCAAAAGCAACCAGGCACCAGTGGACATAAGCTGGAAATTGATTTAAACTTCAGTCGTGACATCGCGGCTTATAAAAGCGATAATTTTCCCAGTCGTTTTGACGGCCAGTCAATCAGCTGGAAAACGGATTTGAGCGTGGATAGGGAATACATTATTAAATTTTAGAATTTTCAATTTTCAATTTCAAAAACAATTAATTAATTTAAAAATTTAAAATTATTTGAACCCGCCTGCCATGCCTACGGCAGACAAGCCGGCCGGCAGGAATTAAAATTAGAAATTGAAAATTATTTATTTATGTTTTTAAAAAGGATCGGCATTGACTTGGGCACCACTAATATTTTAGTGCATGTGCCTAAAAAAGGCGTAGTTATCAATGAGCCATCAGTGGTGGCTATTTCTACTATAGATAAAAAAATCATTGCTGTCGGCGTTGAAGCCAAAGAGATGCTAGGCCGCACGCCCGATACCATTATTGCCCAGCGACCGCTCAAAGACGGAGTGATCGCCGATTATAAAACCACCGAGGCCATGTTGCGTTATTTTATTAATAAAGCGCTGGGCGGTGTGCGACTTTTTCGGCCGGAAGTCATGGTAGCGGTGCCGGCTGGCATTACCTCTACTGAACGGCGAGCGGTGATTGACGCTACTATCGCGGCTGGAGCCAAGGCCGCTTATATTATCAAAGAGCCGATTGTGGCCGCTATCGGCGCCAATATTCCCATTGGCTCGGCTTCCGGCCATATGATCATTGATGTTGGCGGCGGCACTTCGGAAATCGCGGTGATTTCTTTAGGCGGTATTGTGGCTTCCACTTCAGTGAGAATCGGCGGCAATAAGATGGATTTGGCCATTACCGAACATATCAGGAAAAAATACGGCTTAGCCGTTGGTGAGCGGACGGCTGAACTGATAAAAATAAATATCGGTTCGGCGCTTTATCTGGAGGAAAAGCTTTATTTGGACGTTAAAGGCCGGGATATGATAACCGGTTTGCCTCGGACCGTTAATGTTTCTTCCGATGATGTGACTGATGCTATCCAAGGCGAATTGGAGGGCATTAGCAACGCGGTGAAAAATGTCTTGTATAAAACCCCGCCGGAACTCTCGGCTGATGTGATTGATCGAGGCATAGTGATGTCGGGCGGCACCAGCTTATTGAGGAATATTGATAAGATGATTACCCAGACCACCGGCGTTTCGGCTTATGTGGCCGATGACGCGCTTTACTGCGTGGCTAAGGGCACAGGCATCGCGCTGGATAATTTGGAAAGTTATAAACGGTCTATTTTGGCGACTAAGTAAATTTTTTATTGCTTCTTTTTTACTGTCATTGCGAGCTGCCTGCCAGTAGGCAGGGTACGAAGCAATCCCATATTTATTATCTTTCTGCCACTTTTGGTCTAATGATTTTGAAGGAATTTTTGTTAAAATAATAAATTTTTGTTTAAAATTAGATATTTTTTTGTCTCTTGACAAAATTTATTATATATGCTAATTATTACCATAATTAGTACATTAAAGTTTATTTATATATAGTAGCTAGCCATAGCCAAAAGCCACTTAAAACATGTCATTCCCGCGAAAGCGGGAATCTAGAGATAAATAATCTGGATTCCTGATCAATCCTGTCTGTCAGCAGGCAGGTCGGGGATGACAATGCGTGGTTTTTGGCTGCGACTGCCAAGGTGGCGGTTAGCTCCTCCTCGGATTAGAGGGAAATCCTAAATGGGCAATTTAGCCCAAAGGAGACTGAGATGGATAAGCCGGAACTGTTGATTATGAATGTCCTGCCAGCATTGGGTCAGCTTAACGCCATGTTAAAGAATATCATGGCACAAATGAGCACCGATGACCCGAACGAAGCTATCAGGTGCATCAACGCTGGTGAGTGGGTTGTCAAGATGGCAAACCTGCTCAAAAGGGTCACGACCATGTCGGTCAGCGGCCCGAAGAAGTTCGTCGTCAGCGAGCATCTCAAGGAAGCCAATGTCGGCTGGATGGGCGATAACTTCAACCGGGTTTTCCTCAACTTCGTTGAAGAAAATGTGCCCGACGCCACGCTCGCGGTTTCGCGCCTTGAGAGGAATTCGCCGGACGCCTCCATCCTTACCGAGCTCGGCGACAAGGCCAAGACCAAGCTCGCCCACTTGTTCCAGCTTATGGAGAAGCAGAGTAAGGGTGAGGAAGGTGTGCTTCTTGTCAACGGCTATGCGAATATCGTGTATGTCGAAGACGATAACGGCACTGTCTGGGCCGTGGGCGCGTACTGGAACCCCGACCACGGCTACTGGCTCGTGAGTGCCCTCTCGGTTGAGGTTCCGTATGTGTGGGACGCTGGCGACCAGGTCCTTTCTCGCGATTCTTGATTTTTTGTGATTATGTCCCTTGGGGACTAAATCACTGTGAATTTATGAATCTTAGGTCCTCTGAAACTTTGAAAGTGGATGAGGGCCTTTTTTGTTTGCCAAAAATATTGTAAAATGAAGTTAGGGACAGCTAGTGCGACGGTTACGGCTTTCGCGCAGCGCCTTGGAAATATATGTTAGAGAATTGCCACAGATATGCTTTTGGCAAGAGGTGATGTATATTTTTCAAAAAAAGAAAAGAATCGGTGCAACGTGTTGGCGGACTTTGAGGTCCCAAATAATATACAGCCCTAAAATCGCGAAAGCTTTAAAGGGCAGTGGTAGAGATGGCATATTGCACATAAGTCTGGGCCATGAACGCGAACTGGAACTCCGACAATGGCTGCTGGAACGTGAATGCCAACTCGGTTGAGGTTCCGAATGAGTGGAACGCTGGCAACCAGGTCCTTTCTCGCTACTATTTTCTTTCTTCCGCTTTTTTGGCGGAAGTTTTTGCTATTATGCCCTTTTTCCAACCGCCAAGCATTTTACCGATAATTCTTATTTAGGGTTGTTAAAACATGGAAATAGTTATAAGATAAAAAATAGGATTTTGAAATGGTATTGATAATTGAAAATCATTATATTCATATCTCCGTATATCTCTCCGGAGAGGTGTACGGTGATATATTTATAATTTCCAACTCTTATGACCATCGGCCTTGATGCTTCGCGCGCCAATCGGCCCAATAAAACCGGCGTTGAGTGGTATTCTTATTATTTAATCCAAGAACTTAAAAAAATTACGCCTGACGATATTGACGTTATTTTGTATACCAACGGAAAATTAACAGGCGGTTTGGAAAATTGCCCTAAGAATTTCACTGAAAAAAAATTATCTTGGCCCTGCCTGCCGGCAGGCAGGCGCCAGTATCTGTGGACGCAAATCCGTCTTTGGTGGGAATTAATCATCAAGCCGCCGGATGTTTTATTTGTCCCGGCCCACACCATTCCCTTTTTACCAATCAGAAAGAAAACCAAGGTCTATGTAACTGTCCATGATGTGGGCTTTAAAAGATACCCGAAACTTTACAAAAAAATCCAGTTTTACTATCACGAGCTGACGATGAAAAGGCTAAGAAATCGGGCTGATAAAATTATCACTATTTCTGATTTTTCCAAGCAAGAAATTATTGACTTATACCGAGTTAAGCCGGCTAAAATAGTGGTCATTCCTTTAGGTTATGATCAAGACAGTTATAATGACAAGGTCTTGGCTGACCAAAATATTTTAAATAAATATAACATCACCCAGCCCTATCTTTTATACCTTGGCCGTCTGGAAAGAAAAAAGAATATCGGCAATATGATTAAGGCCCTGGCTTATATCAAAGTTGCTAAGTCGGAATTGAAATTGGTTTTAGCCGGCAATTCTGGCAATGAATACGAAAATATTAAGAAAATAATTATTGACAATAAATTAGAAAAGGAAGTTCTATTACCCGGTTATATCGCTGAAGCTGATTTGCCAGCAGTCATTAAAATGGCGGAGATATTTCTTTTCCCCACTCTTTATGAGGGCTTTGGCTTGCCGATTTTACAAGCCCTGGCTATTGGTACGCCGGTAGTAACTTCTGATCTCAAACCCCATAAAGAGGTGGCTGGCGGCGCGGCGGCTTTGGCTGACCCTAAAAATCCAGTCAGTATCGCCCAGCAAATCAATAAAATCCTCAAAGACCGGGAATTTGCCACCGAACTTAAAAATCAGGGGCTGAAAAGAGCCAGTGAATTTTCCTGGGCCAAGACGGCCGCTACCACCCTATTGATTATAACTCGCTAAGGGAATAGAAAGGCCTTTTGCTTAACCGGACTTTTTTATTTTTACCTGATTTTGTGTTAGAATTTAGAGTAATGAAGGAGTCCAATAATCGCCAATTTAGTTGGAATATTTGCGGGCATGAAAAAATTGTCCGTTTTTTGCAATCGGCGATTATCCATAGCCATCTAGCCCAGGCCTATCTGTTTACCGGTCCCAGTCACTTGGGTAAAGAAACAGTAGCCAGGAAATTCATTGCTTCGCTGTTGTGCGCCGATCAAGGAAAAAATTTGCCTTGCGGCGAGTGTCTTAACTGCCGGCAATTAAAAAACGGCCTGCACCCGGATTTTTATGTGGTGGGCAAAGAAATCAATCTTAAAACCGAAAAAGCGCGGAAAGAAATAGTCATTGATCAGGTCAGGGAATTAAAATACAAATTACAGCAGGCCACTCTGTTTAACGGCTATAAAGTGGCTTTAATAACTGAAGCGCAGCTAATGAATGCCAGCTCCGCCAATGCCATTTTGAAAATTTTAGAAGAACCAACTAGAAAAACGGTCATAATTATTTTAGCTGATGATATTTCTAATTTGCCGCTGACCATATTATCGCGCTGCCAGCTATTGAAATTTCTGCCGGTTCCGACTTTGGTCATCAAGTCGTATTTGGAAAACAGCGGCGCTTTTAATTCTGATTTGTTAGCCAGGCAATCTCATCATTGTCCGGGGCTGGCTCTTAATTTTTTAAACGATCAGGAGTTAGCCAAATCCGCCAAAGATAATGCCAATAATTTTTTTCAGGCTCTGAAAGCGGATTTAAACAGCCGTTTTACCCTGGTTGATAAGATCATTAATTGGGATAAGGATGAAAACGTGAATATTTTCCTGCTTAATAATCTATTAGAGGATTGGCAGCTGATGATCAGGGATTTGGTGCTGATAAAAAGTGATAACGAGTCCTTAATTACCAATCTAAAACAACTGCCGGAATTAAAAAATGAAGTCCTAACTTTAGATTTTCCCCGAATTAGGGCTATCTTGGCTAAGATAAGCCAGGCCTATGATTATAGCCGGCATAATATCAATTCCAAATCCATTTTAGAAAATTTAATTATAAACTTATGAAAAAAAAGAAAATACTGGTTTGGGCTTTATTAATTTCAGCGGCTGTCATCCTGGGCGGCTGCACCATTAGGATCGGTGGCAATAAAGCCAAAGTCATTGACGGCGGCGTTTGGAAATCCAGCGATAGCGGCCTTACTTGGATACAGGTGGCGGATGTTCCGGCCTCTGGCGGCAAAATTGCCAGCATTGCCAATGTTAATATTCGTCGGCTGGCTTTTGACCCTAATGATTATGAGACCATTTATTTGGCGACCGAAGATAACGGCCTGGTCTACACCAATGACGGCGGCGCCACTTGGCGGCAGTTCAAGCAGTTTATCGGCGCTAAAATCAGGGCGATAGCGGTTGATCCAGCTGACAAATGTAATTTATACGTTCTTTTAGCCAATCAGCTTTATAAATCAACCGATTGCGGCCGTTTCTGGCATAACATCTATTTTCACCAGAACCCGGAAGTTATTTTAACTGATCTTTTGATTGATTATAATAATAGTTCAATTGTTTATCTGACCACTAACGCCGGTGAGGTTTTAAAAAGTATTGACAGCGGCCAGACCTGGGTGGCGACTTATCGGCTAAAAAGCGGGACTTTTTTAGATTTGGTTATGGATTCAAAAGACAGCCGGCTAGTTTATGCGGCCAGCCAAAAGAATGGGATATATAAAACCACTGACGGCGGTCTGACCTGGGCGAGTTTGGGCGAGGGTTTAAAGGGCTATACCGGCAGCCAGGAATATAAAAAGTTAATTGTTGACGAAGCGACTGCCAACAGCTTGATTTTGGTTTCTAAATTCGGTATGCTGAAATCTTCTGACGGCGGTGCTACTTGGACCGTGGTTGAGCTTTTGCCGGCTGCTAAAAAAACCACGATTTATGCCGTGGCGGTCAATCCTAAAAATAGCGATGAAATCTATTATGCTACTCGGACAACTTTAGTAAAATCGCTTGATGGCGGCCGGACCTGGTCGTCTCAAGAATTGCCATTTTCTCGGTCAGCCAACCAAATAATTATCAACCCCCAGAATCCCTCTGTACTTTATATCGGAACTTTTAAATTAACGGAATAAATAATAATTCAGGTTTAAAATTCCGGCTTTAAGAGTTGATAATTATTTTAATAAGGTAAATAATTTATGAGCATAATTAATAATCACCAAAAAGATTTTGATAAAGCGGTTGAGCATTTTATCAGCGATATCGCTGCTTTAAAAACCGGCCGAGCCAACCCGGCAGTTTTGGATTCAATTAAGGTGGAATCATACGGCACTTTCCTGCCCATTAATCAGTTAGCTTCCATTGCCGTGCCCGAACCGCGGTCAATTTTAATCCAACCCTGGGACAAAAGCCTGATCAATAATATTGATAAAGCTATTCAAGGGTCAGATTTGGGTTTGAGTCCCACCAATGAAGGCGATACAATTAGGATTGTTATTCCGCCAATGACCGAAGAAGCCAGGAAAGAAATTGTTAAAAGTTTGCATAAGAAAATGGAAGAAGTTAGAATCGTTATTAGAAGCGTCAGAGACGAAGCTAAAGAGGAAATTTTAGCCGCTGAAAAAAACAAGAAATTCGGCGAAGATGAAAAATACAATTTGATAGAGAAATTGGATAAAATAACCGGCGATTACAATAATAAAATCAAAGAAATCGGCGAGAAAAAAGAGAAAGAGATAATGACGGTTTAATTTAAGAATTTCTAATTTCTAATTTAAGAAACAATTAATTAATTCTTAAATTTTAAAATTTTTTAGAAATTAGAAATTTTTAAATTAGAAATTAATTAGCTATGCTCATCACCCTCATAATATTTATCGCGGTTCTATCAGTTATAGTTTTTGTCCATGAAATCGGCCATTTTTATACTGCCCGGAGATTGGGAGTTAAAGTAGAAGAATTCGGCCTTGGCCTGCCGCCGAGAATTTTTGGCATTAGAAAAGTTGATGGTCATTTCAAATTTACCTGGGGCCGGTCAGCAATTGATAAGGACAGCCCAACAGTTTATTCGCTTAATTTGTTTCCCATTGGCGGTTTTGTCAAAATAAAGGGCGAGGGCGGAGAGGAAGCGCAGTCGCCCGATAGCTTTGCCGGTAAAGCTGTTTGGCGCCGTTCAGCCATCATATCGGCTGGAGTGATTATGAATGTGGTTTTGTGCATGGTATTGCTTTCTATCGGTTTCGGCTTTGGTCTGCCTTCGGCTTTGGGCGATAAGGTTGACAGCCGGGCAGTAGTTTCGGATAAAAATATCCAAGTGATTGAAGTTATAGCTAATAGCCCAGCCAAAGAAGCTGGTTTGCGAGCCGGGGACACTATTGTTTCCATTGGCGGACAAAAATTTTCCGATATCAAAGAGTTAAACAGTTATTTATCTTCAAATGAAAACCAAGAACTCTCAGTAATTATTTCTCGAGGTCAGACAGAAATAACCAAATCAATTAAAGTAAAAAAATATTCTTTTGAAAATCGGGAAATTATTGGCTTTGGCGTCGGCTTAATTGAAACCGCTATCGTGCGTTATCCCTGGTATCTGGCAATCTATAAAGGTATTATCGCCACTTTTATTTGGTTAGCGGCTATTGTGGTGGCTTTTGCTACTGTCATTAAAAATTTGGTAATTGGCGCGCCGACCGGAGTGGAAGTGGCCGGGCCGGTCGGCATTGCGGTTTTAACCGGCCAAGCCGTTAATTTGGGCTTTATTCATTTGTTGCAATTTACCGCTCTGCTTTCTCTGAATTTGGCGATTATCAATATTTTACCTTTCCCGGCTTTAGACGGCGGCCGTTTGTTGTTTTTAGTCATTGAAAAAATCCGGGGCCGGTCAATTAAGCGGGAATGGGAAAATTTAGTGCACAACATCGGCTTTGTTCTGTTGATGATTTTAATTTTGTTTGTCACTTTTAGCGATGTAACTAAATATGGCGGTGGTTTATGGCGAGTTATTAGAAATTCTGTCGGTTTTTGAGATTTATAATAATAAAAAATCACAAATTCAAAATTACAAATATCAAATAAATTACAATAATCAAAATCTCAAATTATAAAAGATTGTAAATTTGGAATTTAATAATTTGAGATTTATTTGGAGTTTATGATTTTGAATTTGTAATTTAATTCTTGTTTTGATTTGTGAAAATATCAATTCCATCAAATATAAATGTCGATTTAGTGATACGCCGTTCTGGCTATGGCTATTTACGCGATAAAAATACCGGCAGTGGCAGTTATGTTCGGCGCTTGGGCAATAATTTTTATCCGCGCTTCCATGTTTATTTGGAAAACGATTTTATTAACTTGCATTTAGATCAAAAACAGGCGAGTTATGAGGGCTCATTGACCCATAGCGGCGAGTATGACGGGGAAGTGGTGGAGCAAGAAGGGGAGAGGATAAAGAATGTGATGGCTAACTTAGAAGTTTCTGAAAATGAGCCCGAGCCGGAAGCCAAGAAAGGTTTTTGGCGGAAGTTTTTTTAGTTGTTACGTAGCTTGCTACGTAACATTATTTTTTAAAATTTTTAGATAATAAAAAAACCGGCTGATCGCGCGTTGGCGACTGCCGGTGTTATTATTGTGTCTATTTCTTAGCTTCAACTTCGGTTGAAGCAATTATTGAGGAGCCAGAAGGGGAGTAGATTAGGTATTGCTCGTCTAAATTATTAAGCGTATCCAGTACTTTCTTCACATCCAGGCCATATTTTTTGGCCATAAGTTCGGGTGTGACTATATAGCCAGGCGTAACACGTTCCCATTCCCAAAAGGCCTCACTGCGTTTGACTGGCTTACCGTCATAGAAATCCTTAAGGATTTCAAAGCGTGGATTAATTGGTTGATTTTCATGATCGGGTGTGGGTATTAGGAAAAATGCCACGCCTGCCCATATTATTAAAAGAACAATAAATACAAAATATACTCGTAAATCAGAAATTTTTTCTTTGGGTTTGACCAAACTGACCAAAACCAGAAGAGCAATACTTATCATTAACGATAATATAAGACCAAAAAAAATCATTTTTTTTCTCCTTGTTTGTTTGGTTGATGTTGGTTTATTTTAGGTACAAATCGCCACTTTGGCTAACTTATATAAGTATATCATATAACTTATAACTTGTCAATGATTTTTTCGTATTTAATTTAAATTAAGCCAAAATAAATTCTTTGAATATTATTGCGTTTTAAGGTATTATTAAATAACAACTTTTTTAAATTAATCGGCAATCTTCAATCGGCAATCTTAAATCGTCGCCCCCTTGCTTATTATTATAAATACTATAAAATACTCCCATGAGACAATCAAAACTCTTCACTAAAACCCAAAAAAATCCACCCCAAGACGCTTTAAGCGCCTCCCATAAATATTTAACCCAAGGCGGGTTTATTGATATGCTAATGGCCGGTGTTTATACTTATTTGCCTTTGGGCTATCGGGTGCTGAATAAAATTGCCGATATTATCCGAGCGGAAATGAATTCAGCCGGCGGTCAAGAGATGCTGATGCCGACTTTGCAGCCCAAAAATATCTGGGAAGAAACCGGCCGCTGGGAAACTCTAAAAGAAGTGATGTATCAATTCCAAGACCGTTCTGGCAAGGAGACGGGTCTGGGCGCTACCCATGAGGAAGTGATTTATGACCTGATTAGGCGCAATGTCAGTTCTTACAAGGATTTGCCGCTTTCTCTTTATCAAATTCAGAATAAATTCCGAAACGAACTACGCGCCAAAGGCGGACTGATGCGGGGCCGAGAGTTTATGATGAAAGATTTATACAGTTTTCATTTGAGCCAGGAAGATTTGGATGGTTATTATAACCAGATGATTGAGGCCTATAAAAAAGTTTATCAACGTTGCGGCTTAGAGGTTAAGGTGGTGGAGGCCTCGGGCGGCATTTTTACCAAGAAATACTCTCACGAGTTTCAAGTGATAGCCGAAGCCGGCGAAGATAACATCATTTATTGTCCTAAGTGCGATTTTGGCCAGAATTCAGAAATTGCCAAATTAAAAGCCGGCGATGCTTGCCCCCAAGACGGCGAGAGTTTAAAAGCGGGCAAAAGCATTGAGGTGGGTAATATTTTCCAATTTGGCGATAAGTATGCCAAAGATATGAATGGCTATGCCACCACTAAAGACGGTCAGAAGCAGCCGATACTAATGGCCAGTTATGGTATCGGCATTAGCCGTTTGGCGGCGGCTCTAGTAGAAGTTCATCATGATGAGAAGGGCATTATTTGGCCTAAAAGCGTGGCGCCGTTTGCGGCGCATTTGATTTCTTTGAATAAAAACGAAACGGCTGACGAGGTTTATGAAATATTAATTAAGAAAGGTGCCGATGTTTTATATGACGACCGTGATATCTCGGCTGGTGAAAAATTTGCTGATGCCGATTTAATCGGCCTGCCTTACCGCTTAGTGGTCAGCTCAAAATCCGGCGATAAGATTGAGGTTAAGAAGAGAAGTAGCGATAAGAGCGAGTTGGTGGGTTTAAATGAAGTATTAAAATTATTAAGTGAATAAAATTTTGTAATTTTGAATTATGAATTTTGAATCAATTTTGAAATTCAAATTTTAAAATTAAAAATTCAATCGAAATTCAAAATTAAAAATTATAATATCATGTTCAAAAAGTTTTTTGGCCAGTTCAATAAAGGCCTGGGCATTGATCTGGGCACCACCAAGACCATCGTCTATCAGCAGGATAGGGGGATTGTGGTCAGCGAATCATCAGTGGTGGCGGTCAATATCAGAACCGACCAGATTTTAGCGGTCGGCGATGAAGCCATGAAGATGGTGGGCAAGACCCCGCCGCATATCGTTGCCACCATTCCGTTGGATAATGGCATTATTTCTGATTTTGAAATAACCGAAAAAATGCTCAAATATTTTATGGACCGTGTGGCTGCCGGCCGAATTGCCCTAGCAGTTAAGCCCAAGGTGGTAGTGGGCATACCGCTGGATATTACAGAAGTTGAAAAAAAAGCGGTTGAAGATGCTGTCTTGTCAGCCGGTGCCAGCCAGGTATTTTTAGTGGAAAACATTATGGCGGCGGCCATTGGCGCCAGGATTCCCATTCAAGACCCTTCGGGCAATATGATTGTCAATTTAGGCGGCGGCCTGACAGAAATCGCTGTTATTTCGCTTGATGGCATCGTTAACTGGAAATCAAGCCGCGTTGCCGGCTTGACTTTGGACAAGGATATTATCAGATTCGCCAGAGATGAATTCAATCTGGTTTTGGGTGAAATAGTGGCTGAAGATATCAAGAAAAAAATCGGCTCGGCCCTGGAATTAACTGAACCTTTGACGATGCAGATGCGCGGCCGGGATATCATCTCCGGCTTGCCGAAAGAGTTTGATGTCAATGATTCCCAGATCCGCGTAGCTATCTTTAAATCCATCCAGCATATTTTAGATACGATTAAAGCCACTTTAGAAACCACTCCGCCGGAATTGGTGGCTGATATTTATCAAAAAGGTATAATTTTAACCGGCGGTCTGGCTCTCTTGAAAAATTTTGACAAATTTATCGCTCAGGGAATTGAGATTCCCGTTCACGTGGCTGATGATCCCCAGACCTGCACTATCAGGGGTCTGGGTGTTACCATTGACGACGAACATCTGCTTAAAGACATTATTATTCCCTCATCGCAGTAAATGAATATTGGCTATTAGATATTAAATATTTAAATTAAATAAATCTTAAATATCTGATATCGAAATCTTAAACAAATCCTAATAACTAAATTCCAAAAATTTTAGAATTTATAATTTATAATTTATTTCGGGTTTGAAATTTCGGATTTATAATTTATATTATTGTTTTCATATTTTTAAATTAGATGGATAATTTTTTCAAATTAGCGTTGTTAGGTTTAATGATTATTTTTTTAATAATCGCGCTCCATTATATTAATTGGCTTAAGCCGGTTGAAAATGCCTTAATCAAGGTCTTAGGTCCAGGACAGGAAAAGATTTATTCTTTGGTTTTAGATATTAAAGATTTTCGAACCCGCTGGCTGATTAAAAGGGATTGGCTTCAAGAAAATGAGGAATTGAGAAAAAAATTTGAGGAATTACGCATTGATCAGTCCAGTCTTAATAGTTTAAAAAGCGAAAATGATCTTTTAAAACAGGAACTAAACTTTACCCAAGAACGGGAAATTAAGACCGTTACGGCCAAAATAATTACCGGTGTTTCCGATTCTTTATCTAAGTCGGTGATAATAAATAAAGGTTTTAATGACCAAGTAGAAGATGGTTTGGCGGTGGTAGCCGGCCCGGGAGTGATGGTTGGCAAGATTTATGATGTTTATGCCGACCATAGCAAGGTTTTGCTTTTAACCGATAACCAAAGCCGGGTGGCGGCCACTATTCAGAATTTAAATAAAACCACTGGTTTGGTAGAAGGCCAATTCGGCCTAAGTTTTGCCATGACCAATATTCCCCAAGACCAGGAAGTTAAAAACGGCGACTTAATAGTTACTTCCGGTTTGGAGGGAAAAATACCCAAGGACCTTTTGATTGCCCAAGTTGAAAGCGTCAATGAAGTGGAAAGCGAGATTTTTAAAACCGCGCTTTTAACTCCGATCATCCCTTTTGATAATTTAAGCTACGTTTTAGTCATCTTGAGATGATTATTCTAACTGCCCAATCGCATGTGGTATAAAATATTATTGTCAATAATTGCCATTATAACTTTGATTATAATTCAAGTCACTTTCTTAGGAAGTTTTAGCGCCTACTGGAGCAATTTTAATTTGGCTTTGGCAATTTTGGTGATTTTGCTATTTTTTCTTGATTTCCCGATGATCATGTTTTTTGCCGTCACCGCTGGCTTTATGCTGGACCTTTACTCGGCCCTGCCTTTTGGCATATTTATGCTTTCGGTTTTTACCGCCGCTTTAACAGCTGAATTTCTGCTTTTTAATTTTTTTACCAACCGTTCTTTTTATTCCGTTGTTTTTTTAGGTCTGGCAGCCGTGCTGGCTTTTAATGCCGCTTTTTTAACTCTTAGCGGCTTAACTTATTTATTCAATCTTAGTGATTTTTACTTAGATAGCAGTTATTGGCGGCAGCTGATTTATCAACTGATAAACACTTGGCTGATTTTAATTGTTTTATTTTTGCCGATCAATAAATTGTCCAGGAAATTTAAACCGAATTTTATCAGTTCATGAGAAAAAATAAAGATTTTTTTATCGTTGAAGATATAAATATTGGCCGTAAAAATTCTTTGGGCTGGGTTGAAGACAGCTTTATTTCGGAATTCGGTAAAGCCGGCGGCAGCCGAGCCCAGTTTTTAGGGCTCTCACTGACCGAAAAAAAACTGAAAATGTTTTTTATTCTTTTAATCATCGGTCTGACTGTTCTTTTAGGAAAAAGTTTTTATCTCCAGATTATCTCCGGCCGTCATTATTTTGCCCTAGCGGAAGAAAATAGAATCAGGACCAAATATGTCAAGGCCCAAAGAGGAGTGTTTTATGATAATAGCGGAGAGGTCTTAGTGCGCAACGTTTCCGGCTTTTCGCTTTTTCTGACACCGGCTGATTTGCCCAGGGATCAAGTTAAAAGAGAAGCGGTCATCCGAGAAATTTCTTCAATTATTGGCTTGTCTTTTCAGGTAATAACGGATAAAATCAGCGACTACCGATATTACTTTCAGCCAATGGTCATTAAAACCGGCATTGATTATGAAAAAGCTATGGCTCTTAAAATCGTCAGTACCAATTGGCCGGGAGTTTCTCTGGAAGTTGATACTTGGCGGCAATATTTAGCCGGCCAAAGTTTTTCCAATCTTTTGGGCTATGTCGGCAAAATCAGCCCCGAGGAATACCAGGCTAAAGGCGGCAGTTACCTGTTAACTGACAACATAGGCAAAACCGGCTTGGAGAAATCCTATGAGGATCTGTTGCGCGGAGAGCAGGGCAAAAAACTCGTGGAGGTTGACGCTTTGGGCCAAGAAAAAAAGGTAGTATCGCAAACTGATTTTATACCCGGACAAGATTTGATTTTATCAATTAACGCTGATCTGCAAAGGAAGATTTATGAAATACTGGCTGGTAAACTAAAGAACCAAAAAACCGCTGCGGTGGTAGTTTCCAATCCGCAGAATGGGGAGATTTTAGCGCTGGTTGATTATCCCGGTTATGATAACAATCTTTTTACTACCGGTATTAGTTTGGAAAAATATCGGGAGTTGATTGAAGATAAGCGCCAGCCGCTTTTTATGCGTTCTATCGCCGGCGAATATCCTTCAGGTTCAACGATTAAAATCGTTATTGCCGCCGCCGCTTTAGAAGAGGGCATTGTCAATAAAAATACCATCATTAATAGTGTTGGCGGCCTACAGATCAATCAATGGTTTTTTCCGGATTGGAAGATTGGCGGCCATGGCGCTACCAATCTAATCAAAGCCATTGCCCAGTCGGTCAATACCTATTTTTACTACGTTGGCGGCGGTTATAACGATTTCCAAGGTTTGGGGGTGGACTTACTGGCTAAGTATATGCGCCTTTTCGGTTTAGGTGTCAAGCTGGGCATTGATTTACCCGGGGAAGAAGACGGGTTTGTTCCAACTAAGGAATGGAAGGAAAAAACTAAGAATGAATTGTGGTATATCGGCGATACTTATCACTTGTCAATCGGCCAGGGCGATTTGCTGGTGACTCCATTGCAAGTCAATGCTTACACTGCGGCTCTAGCCAATGGCGGGACGCTTTATAAGCCGTATCTGGTCAAGGAGATAATCCACAGTGATGGCAAAAGAGAAGTAATTATGCCCCAAACCATCAGAAAAGATTTCATTGCTTCTGAAAATATTGGCCTGGTCCGTGAAGCCATGAGAGAAACTGTTGTCTCTGGTTCGGCCAGAGGTCTGAATTATTTGCCGGTGAAAATAGCTGGTAAAACAGGCACTGCCCAGTGGAGCAGTAGCCAAAACAATCATGCTTGGTTTACGGCTTTTGCCCCTTATAACAATCCTGATTTTGCTATTACGGTTTTAGTTGAGGAGGGAGGCGAAGGCAGCAGCATCGCCGCTCCCCTGGCTGGTGAAATAATCAGTTATTGGTTTAGCCGATAATGACGGGTTGACATAAATTTTCCCAACCTCTATACTGTAAATTATATTGATTTTAGAAATTCACTATAACCAAAACAAAAAATGAAAGAAAATTATATTTCCAAAGAAGGCCTGAAAAAATTACAGGAGGAATTGGAAGAGTTGAAAAATATCAAAAGACCGCTGACGGTTGAAAAAATTACTCGAGCCAGAGATCAGGGCGATCTCTCGGAAAATGCCGAATACCATGAAGCCAGAGAAGAACAAAGCTTTATTGAAGGTAAAATCCAGGAATTGGAATATTTAATCAAAAATTCCATTGTTATAAAAAGCGATAAGAAATCCGAAATTATCGGGCTGGGCTCAACAGTTCACGCCACTTGTGATAATGGGACTAAATTGAAATACACTATTGTCGGTCCAACTGAAGCTGATCCTGCCCAGGGTAAGATTTCCCATGAATCGCCGTTAGGCCGGGCTTTTATCGGCAAATCAGTCGGTCATGAATTTGAATTAGTTATACCGGCTGGCAAGCTAAAATGCAAGATTGATAAGGTTGAATAAGGCCGCGTCTGGTTTTAGTCAATTAAAAACACCCCGAAATATCAACGGGGAGTTTTTTATTCCAATGGAGAATTAAATATCAAGATTTTTGACGTTTTTAGCGTGGGTTTGAATGAATTTTTTTCTGGGAGCCACTTCATCACCCATCAGAACATCAAATATCTCATCGGTCTGTTCGGCGTCTTCAATAGTGATTTTTTTCATTTGGCGCTGGTTGGGGTCCATAGTGGTATTCCATAATTGATCCGGGTTCATTTCTCCCAGACCCTTATAGCGCTGGACATTTAATTTTATTTCTCCAGTTTCTTCGCTTTCAACTGTTTCCCTTGTCTCGCTGGCCGCTGTTTCTTTTTTAGCTGTTTTTTTAAGAGCTAACGGTTTTTTGGTTTTGGCAATTTCCGACATCTCTTTTTTGGTTTTTTCCAATTCTTCATCGGTATAAACCCAGCTGACTTCTTTGCCGAACTGGACCCGGTAAAGCGGCGGCTGGGCGATATAAATATGGCCATTAAGAATCAATTCTGGAAAATGGCGATAAAAAAAGGTCAAGAGTAAGGTTCTGATGTGGGAACCGTCAACATCAGCATCAGTCATAATGATTATTTTGCCGTATCTTAATTTAGTGATATCAAATTGTTCTCCGATATTGGTGCCGAAAGCGATAATCAACGATTTAATTTCATTATTGGCAAACATTTTATCCAGCCGGGCTCTTTCCACATTTAAGATTTTGCCGCGCAGAGGCAAGATGGCCTGATATTCGCGGTTTCGTCCTTGCTTGGCGCTGCCGCCAGCTGAATCGCCCTCCACTATATAAAGCTCTGATTTTTCCATATCTTTGGAAGAGCAATCGGCCAATTTGCCGGGCAAAGCAAAGCCCTCTAAAGCTCCTTTTCGCAGAACTGTTTCTCTAGCGGCTCTGGCGGCCACTCTGGCTCTGGCGGCCAAAAGAACTTTGCCGGTTATATTGTCAGCGTCTTTGGGATGTTCTTCTAAAAATGCTTGCAAACCCTCGGACATAACTTTTTCTACAGCCGACCTGGCTTCAACGTTGCCTAATTTGGCTTTGGTTTGGCCTTCAAATTGGGGCTCTGACAATTTTATGGAAATAACTGTTGCCAGGCCTTCGCGTACATCTTCAGCGGTGAGATTAGCATCTTTTTCTTTCAAGATATTTTTAGCCCGAGCGTAATTATTAATGGTTCTGGTTAAAGCGGCCCGAAAGCCAACTACGTGCATGCCGCCTTCGGAATTATAAATATTATTGGCAAAAGGCATTATGGTCTCGTTGTATTCGTCATTGTATTGCAGGGCAATTTCCACTTGGATATTATCAACTTCCTTTTCAACATAAAAGACATTTTCGTGTTTGGGCTGGCTATGCAGATTGATATGCTTGATATAGGATTTGATGCCACCCTCAAAATAAAAGCCATAATCCAGGTGTTTGGTTTTATCTTTCTCTCTTTCATCAGTAATGACCAATTTCACTCCCTTAGTCAGATAGGCCTGTTGCCTTAGGTGGTCCATAATGATTTTCAGTTTGAATTCCGTGACGGTAAAAACACTCTCATCGGGCTTGAAGGTTATTTTGGTTCCGGTTCCCTTGGCGGCACCTACGGCTTTGGCGTTTTTTTGCGGCTGACCGATTTTATATTCTTGCAGCCAGAGCTGGCCGTCTCTTTTAACCTCTGCTTTGAGGTATTGGGACAAGGCATTAACAACTGAGACGCCGACGCCGTGCAAACCGCCGGAAACTTTATAACCGCCGCCACCGAATTTACCGCCGGCATGCAAAGTGGTTAGAACCGTTTCCAGGGTGGAAACGCCAGTGGCTTTATGCTTTTCCACTGGAATGCCCCGCCCATTGTCTTCAACCGAGATTAAGCCGTCAGGTAGAAGTTTTATTTTAATGGTGTCGCAATAGCCGGCCATGACTTCATCAATGCTGTTATCGACAACTTCCCAGACCAGATGGTGCAAGCCGGCCTCGGCTGTATTGCCGATATACATTCCCGGTCTTTTTCTAACTGGTTCCAGGCCCTCTAAAACCTGTATTTGCTCCGCCCCATAAGTGGTTGTCGAGACATTTTTTTTGGTATTGGTTTTTCTATTTTTGAGCATAGTTGGGATAATGTTTTTATGATTGGTTAGCAAAAATTTATGCCTTCATTTTACCATATTTTAAGACCGATAGCAAATTTAAAAAACGCTTTTCTGGTGTTATAAAACTGAGATTTATGATATAATCAAAATATGCTAAAAGATCAAACGCAAAATTTTACCGATCAAGAATTAAAATTCAGTTATTGGTATATCACTCATAAGTTGTTGCTCCGGAGGATATTTATAATTTTCTTAATAGCCACCGGTTTTTTAATCTGGTTTTTTGTAATTTGGCAATTGGCTTTTTGGGGCGCTTATTTCCAACTTGAGCAATACCAGATAAAAAAGCTGATTTTTAACGACAATCCCGGTTTGACGGCTATTGATTCAGCCAGACCCCGGCCATTACAGATAAGCGATCCCCTTGCTTTGGCAGGTGAAAATGATCGCCGTGATTATTTAGCCGAAGTTACTAATGGCAATGATAGTTGGCTGGCGGTTTTTGATTATACTTTTGATGGCGGCGGCAGCCAAACCCGATCTAAACAGGGCTTTATTTTGCCAACGGAGAAAAAATTTCTAGTTAGCTTAGGAGCTGAAGGCAATGTTTCAACTTTAAAAATTTCCAATGTCAGCTGGCAGCGATTAGTTAAGGCCCAAGCCGTTTATGAAGATCGCTACCGGTTTAAAATAGAAAATGACAAGTTTTTAGCCAGTCAGCAAGCCGGCGAACCCAGCCAGCTGGTTTTTGACATCACCAATAGTTCGCCTTTCAGTTATTGGCAAGTTGGAGTACAGATGTTTCTTTATAGCGGCGGCAATATTGTTTCAGCTGATTATTTAGTTTTAGAACAGCTAAAATCAGGCGAAAAACGGTTGGTGGCTTTTAATTGGAGCGGTAAGTTACCCAGGCTAAGTAAGATTGAAATTATTCCCGAAGTCAATGTTTTTGATGAAAGCAATATTATGCCCCAGACGGTTGAGCCCCAAGCTTCCCAATAAAATAACCAGTCATTTATAACTAATATGAAAAATGTTTTTTCTTCAAGTTGGCTGGTAATCTTAATGGTTGTTTTTTTATTATTGTTTGTTTATTGGCAATTCGGGCCGAATTTTTGGCCGCTAATTAGAATAAGCGACCAGGCCCAGTTAGCCCCCAACTGGAGCCGGCCGATAAGAGTCGGCTTAAATACCAGCAATTGGGAAGGCGGGGCTTACATCTCCAGCGATGGCACTGCTCTTTATTATGCTTATTATCCTGGTGATTTAGAGCGGGAAGCACGCTTAGGCCGATTGCCGAGCGATATTGATGTTTATTACAGCTTAAAGCCATTTGCTAAAGCCAAAAAACATCCTCTTTCAGAAGATGCCTGGTCGGAAGGCGGAGTCATGCTGGCGGGCAGTGATATTTATTACATGTCTGATCGTTATAGTCCGGGGACGGAAAATTTATACAAAAATGGCAAATTAATTGCTATTGGTAATTTCACTGAGTCCCAAAAAAATCCGCATTACTGCGCTTTAAAAGCTGAGCTTTATTTTGAAATGGCTGGCATTATTTATATCTATAAAGCTGGCTTGGTTAAGAATTTGACCTGGCCGATAAATGATGGCAACCAAAATATCCAGCCGTTTTTAACTCCCGATTGCCAAAAAATGTATTTTTCTTCCAATCGGGGCAATGGTGTCTTCAAGATACTTGAGTCCGAAAGGATTAATGAGGATTCTTGGAGTCAACCAAAAGTCGTTGTGGCTAGCCAGCATGGAGTCGGGGAGCCAACCTTAACTGATGACGGTAGGACTCTGTTCTTTGTCCAAACTTTTAAGTCACTTAGGGGTAATATGAATTCTGATATATTTTATATTAATGAAGACAAAAAGTAGTTAGCCATAATTTAAAACAGCCTATTATCGGGCTGTTTTTATCACTCTTGACATCTTTTTAAAAAGACCTTATATTGTAATTAGCACTCTGCCTTATTGAGTGCTAATAGTTAAGGCAGAGAATATAATTTCCCTCGGTGTTTTATTTATGGATTCACTTGATAGAAGAAATAATTTATTGAAAATAATAGTGGAAGAATACGCCAGATCGGCTCTGCCAGTCAGCTCGGGTTTTATCGTGGAAAAGTATTTTAAAAACTTGAGCTCGGCAACCATCAGAAATGATATGGCTGAATTGGAAGCCAGCGGCTTAATTTGCCAACCCCATATTTCAGCCGGCCGGATTCCGACCATTGAGGGTTATAAGGAATACCTGGCTATCTTTGTTGACAATGGCGAAATCACCAAGGCAGAAAGGGCCGCTTTGGATAAGATAGCGGCCTTTGATTTAAGGCAAAAAATCAAAGAAGTCGCCAAAGTGGTGGCGGACTTGGCCAATAATGCTGTCTTTGTCGGTTTTGGGAAAGACGATTATTTTTATACCGGTTTGGCTAATCTTTTCCGCCAGCCGGAGTTTAGGGAAAGCGCCTATCTTTATGATATGTCGGAAATCATTGATCATTTGGGCGAAGGCCTAACTAAAATTAATGGCAGTTTAGAATCGGATCAGGTAAAAATTTTAGTTGGTTCAGATAATCCTTTCGGGGAATTTTCCTCGGTTATTATTGCCCGGTATGGCCACCACCGAGCTGGTTTAATTGGCTTATTGGGTCCCAATCGTCTGGATTATAAGCAGGGTCTGGGTTTGATCAGTTATGCTCAAGGACTTTTAATTAATTAATAGTTAGAATTAAATGGGTCAAGAAGAAAAAAATTTGCCGGCCGAAATGGAAAAATTGCAACTGAAGCTTTTAGAAACCGAAAAACAAGCGCAAGAAAATTTAGCCGGCTGGCAAAGAGCCCAAGCCGATTATGCTAACTTCAAAAGAGAAACCGACCAGCGCCAAAAAGATTTATTTGAATTCGCCAATGCCGCTTTTATGACCGAGTTCTTGCCGATTTACAGCCATTTCAAACTGGCTTTAGAGCATATGCCCGAGGGCCAAAGAAAAATTGACTGGGTAATCGGTATCAGGCATATCAAAAAGCAATTCCAGGATTGGCTGAAAAAATATAAAATTGAGGAAATTAAGACCATTGGCGAATTATTTAACCATAACTTGCATGAAGCGGTAACCCATGAAGAGCAAGCGGGTTATAAAAGCGAAACAATTTTTGCCGAAGTCCAGCCCGGTTATACTTTAAACGGCAAGGTTTTAATGCCAGCCAAGGTTAAAGTGGCTAAGTAAATTTTGAATCAAGAATTAAAAATTCCTGCCTGCCGACAGGCAGGTTGAATCAATTTTGAAATCAGTAATTATAAATTAGAAATTTATTAAAATTTATTAATTTCACCCCATCTTTTTGGAGGATGAGGTGAGGAAGGAGAAAAAAATATGAGTTTAATTAGATGGACTCCATTTTTGGAACCGTTGGTTGGCGATGAGTTTGACAAATTTTTTGATTGGCCAACAGCTAATCTGACAGCCAGTTTTTCACCGGCGGTTGATATTTATCAAGATGACGACCAAGTGGTGGTTGAGACGCCTATGACCGGCATTGATCCGGAAAAAGTGGATATTAATGTCAAAAACGACATTTTAACCATCAAAGGCGAAAGCGAAAAGAAATCCGAGGTTGAGGACAAGGATTATTATCGCCAAGAAATCAGGCGCGGCAGTTTTTATCGCTCGGTGCAATTGCCGGCTCAGGTGGTTGGTGAGAAAGCCAGCGCTGAATACAAAAATGGCATTTTAAAGATAACTTTGCCCAAAGCGCCGGAGTCAAAAACCAAGAGCATTAAAGTTGAGGTTAAATAAAATCGGCCAGACGTCCGTTTAATAACGGACGCTTCCGGGCCAGGCTATTAATATTTTAGTATTTTGGCCCAGGAGAAAATTTTTAAAATAAATAAATAATAAAATAAGTATGGGAAAAATTTTAGGCATTGACCTTGGCACGACCAATAGCGCCATGGCCATTATGGAGGGTGGGCAACCGAAAATTTTAGAAAACAGCGAAGGCGCCAGAACTACGCCTTCCATGATTGCTACTGTTAAATCCGGCGAAAGATTGGTTGGCGTTTCCGCCAAAAGGCAGGCCGTAACCAATCCAGCCAACACTTTATTTTCTGTTAAACGGCTCATTGGTCGGAAATGGAGTGATGAAGAGGTGCAGAGAGATTTAAAAACCTTGTCTTTTGCCATTAAAAAATCCGGTGAGGGAGTTAAAGTAGTTATGAGTGGCCAGGAGTACAGCCCGCCGGAAATTTCCGCTATGGTTTTGCAGAAATTAAAAGCTGATGCTGAAGCCAAAACTGGTGAAAAAATCACCGAAGCGGTCATTACTGTACCGGCTTATTTTGACGATAGCCAGAGGCAAGCGACTAAAGATGCCGGAGAAATTGCCGGATTAACTGTTAAGAGGATTATCAATGAACCAACTGCAGCCGCTTTAGCTTATGGTTTTGAAAAGAAAAAAGGACAGCAGATTGCCGTTTACGATTTAGGCGGCGGCACTTTTGATATTTCCATTTTGGATGTATCTCAAGATACAGTTGAAGTCAAATCCACTAATGGCGATACTCACTTGGGCGGCGATGATTTTGATCAAATAATCATGAATTACATTTTAAATGAATTTAAAAAGCAGGAAGGCCTGGATTTAGTTAAAGACCAGACCGCTTTACAGCGCGTTAAGGAAGCGGCGGAAAAAGTAAAAATTGAGCTTTCTACCCAGATGGAATCGGAAATCAACCAGCCCTTTATTACTCAAGGTATTGACGGTTCACCCAAACACTTAACCTTAAGAATCACCCGGGCCCAATTGGAGGGTTTAGTGGCTGATTTAGTTAATCAAACGTTTGAACCAGTCAAAAAGGCCTTGGCTGACGCCCAAGTTTCTACCAAAGATATTGAAGAAGTTATTTTAGTCGGCGGCATGACTCGTATGCCCTTAGTCCAGAAGAAAGTTGAAGAATTTTTTGGCAAAAAGCCCAATGTCAGTGTTAATCCTGATGAAGTGGTGGCGCTGGGCGCGGCGGTTCAAGCCGGCGTGCTTCAGGGCGATGTCAAAGATGTTTTGCTTTTGGATGTCACGCCATTAACTTTAGGCATTGAGACCCTGGGTGGCGTCGCCACTCCGCTGATAGAAAGGAACACCACTATCCCGACTTCCAAATCACAAATATTTTCTACCGCCGCCGATAATCAACCGGGTGTGGAAATCCATGTGCTTCAAGGCGAGCGGCCGATGTCAACTGATAACAAAACTTTAGGCCGGTTTATGTTAGATGGCATTCCGCCGGCTCCTCGAGGCGTGCCGCAAATTGAAGTGACTTTTGATATTGACGCCAATGGTATTTTAAATGTTAAAGCGCAGGACAAAGCCACTGGCCGAGAGCAAAGAATCACTATTACCGCTTCTTCTGGCTTAGCCAAAGAGGAAATTGAGAAAATGAAGCGCGACGCTGAAAGCCATGCCGAAGAAGACCAGAAGAAGAGGGAACTGATTGATCTTAAAAATCAAGCCGAGAGTTTGATTTTTACCACGGAAAAAACTTTAAAAGATGCCGGTGATAAAGTTGAGGCGGAAACCAGAAAAAGTGTCATGGACAAAGTTGAGGATTTGAAAAAAGCCAAAGACGGCCTTGATCAGGATTTGATCCGAAAGAATTATGAGGCCTTGTCTAATGAAATCCAAAAAGTTGGCGCAGCGATGTATCAATCAGCTTCTGCTAATTCTTCCCAGGCCGGAGGGGGAGAAGCGCCTCAAGGCGCAGAGGGGGTGGGAGCAGCAGGGCCTGCCAATGAACCGGTTGAAGGCGAGTTTGAAGAAGTGAAGAAGTAGCCTATGGCATATAACCGATAATAGAAACATAGCAATCCCATTTGCAATTTTTTGACTGTCAAAAGTTGTACAAAAACTTTTTATCTTAATATTTATAAAAAATAAAATCCTATGGAAAATCAAAATCAACCACAGGAAATTAAAATCGCTGACAATTTTACCGGCGGGGAATACGCCAATGCTATGCAAGTGGCCCATACTAAAGACGAAGTGCTCTTAACTTTTTTCAATATCGTTTCGCCATCAGGCCGGGTCTGTGCTAAAATTATTACCAGTCCCGGTCATTTGAAGCGCATGATTACCGCTCTCAACGATAATTTGAAAAGATACGAGGAGAAGTTCGGCATAGTTGAAGCGGCCGAAAGCCCCAAAAAAGAAATTGGTTTTCAAGGTTAATATTAATGTCATTGCCAGGAGCTAAAAGCGACGAAGCAATCCCAGGGGGTTGCCACGTTTCACTTCGTTTCGCTTGCAATGACAATTAAGTTTTTATGTCCAAAGATTATTACGATATTTTGGGAGTCAAAAAAAACGCTTCCCAAGACGAAATCAAAAAAGCTTTCAGAAAACTAGCCCACGAGCACCATCCCGATAAAAATGGCGGCAGTGGCGACAAGTTTAAAGAAGTCAACGAGGCCTACCAAACTTTAGGCAATGAACAGAAACGAAAGCAATATGATCAGTTTGGCTCGTCTTTTTCTAATGGCAACGGTTTTAATTACCAAGATTTTGCCAGAGCCTCCGCCAGAGGCGGACAAGATGGATTTGGTTTTGGTAATTTTTCCGCCAAAGGCGGACCCGCCTTTGGTAGAGATTTTGGCGATTTGGGTGATTTGGGCGATATCTTTAACAGTTTTTTTTCTGCCAGAAGCGGTTCTAATACATCTCAAGCTCGAGGCGCTGACATTGAAACACGGCTGGATATAACTTTTGAAGAAGCGGTTTTCGGCACCGAAAAAAATATTGAATTATCCAAACGGGTAATTTGCCGCCATTGCCGGGGTCAAGGCGCTGAACCCGATTCAAAAATAAACACTTGTAAAACTTGCGGCGGTAGCGGGCGAGTTTCTTCTAGCCAGCAGACGATTTTGGGAACTTTCCAGATCCAAAGTGTTTGTTCAACTTGTCAAGGCGAAGGAAAAATCTATGAAAAGAAATGTAGCCATTGTAATGGCAGCGGAGCAGAATATGGAACTGAAAAAATAAAAGTTAAAATACCAGCCGGGCTAGAAGACGGCCAGCAGCTGCGTTTGTCGCAAAAAGGCGAAGCCAGCCCTAAAGGCCTGGCTGGTGATCTTTATATTAATATCAGAGTCAGGCCTAGCCCGGATTTTCGCCGAGTAGGCGATGATATTAAGAGTGATTATCATCTTTCTATTGCTCAAGCGTCTTTGGGTGATAAGATTGAAATAAAAACTGTTAATGGCCCGGTTAATTTAAAAATTCCAGCTGGCACCCAGAGTCAAACTGAATTCAAATTGGGCGGCCAAGGCGTGCCGCATCTAAGGTCGCGCGGGCGAGGCGATCATTTGGTTAGGGTGATAGTTGATATTCCTAAAAATTTAAGCAAGAAGCAAAGGAAGCTGATTGAAGAATTAGGCATTTAAATTTAATTTAAGAATTTCTAATTTCTAATTTCTAAACAATTTTAAAATTTAAAAATTAATTAATTGTTTAGAAATTGAAAATTATTAAATTAGAAATTGTCATGATTATTATTTTAATCATCATACTTGTTATTAGTATCATTGTTACTCTAATGACACTTTCTCTTATAATTGGTTTAATCATGACTGGCGGTGTGCCTTTTATTTCTACCAGCAAAAAGGATTTCCAAAATATCTTGGAAGCGGTTGATTTAAAACCAGGGGAAATTATTTACGATTTGGGCTGTGGCAAGGCCCATTTGCTGATTTATGCGGCTAAAAAATTTGGGGCTAAAGGAGTTGGTTACGAATTAACTCTTTGGCCCTATCTCTGGGCTAAGTTAAAAATATATCTAACTAAAGCTAATGTTAAGGTTTTCCGGCAGAATTTTTTTAAGGCCGATTTATCTCAAGCGGATGTGGTATTTTGCTATCTTTTTCCGGCGGTCATGGCTAAGTTAGAGCCGAAATTTTCTAAAGAGCTAAAAAGCGGCAATAGATTGGTTTCTTATGCTTTCAAATTACCCGATAAAATAGCTGATAAGGTGGTTATTACCAATAATGACCATGCTGAATTAGGAAAAATTTATGTTTACAATTATTGATTGTAAAAATATTTTATAGTAGAATATAAGTCAAATTTGCCGCCATCGTCTAGTGGCTAGGACGTCTCCCTCTCACGGAGGCAACCGGGGTTCAATTCCCCGTGGCGGTACCAGTAAATACTAGACCAGATTTTAGGTCTGGCTTTTTGTTTTAACCCTTTAAATATGTTAATATATTCATATGACTAAGCCATTATTAATATTGCCTTTTGACCATCGGAGTTCTTTTTCCAAGAATATCTTAGGTATAAATGGCCAATTAAATAATCAACAAAAAAAAGAAATTGCCGACCTCAAAAAAATTATTTTTGAGGCCTTTGTTAGGGTTTTTAAAAAATACCAACCTAAGAATTATTTTGGCATTTTAGTGGATGAAGAATACGGTTGGCCGATTATCAAAGCGGCTAAAAAAATAAAAGCCGTAGTTTGCCTGCCGGTGGAAAAAAGCGGCCAGACAGAATTTAAATTTGAATATGGCAATTCTTTCGGCAGTCATATCAAAAAAATCAAGCCGGATTACGTTAAAGTTTTGGTGCGTTACAATCCTTTAAATAAAGCAACCAATAAAAAGCAATTGAAAAGATTAAAAGAGCTGGGAATTTTCTGCCGGAAAAATAATTACCAGATTATTTTAGAGCTCTTGGTGCCGCCGACTGATTTTGATTTGAAAATAGCTAAAACCGAGATTAATTATAATAATAAATGGCGCCCCTTAAGAACCATAGAAGCTATTAAGGAAATAAAAAAGGCCATAAAGGTAGATATTTGGAAATTAGAATATTTTACTCCAGCTAATTGGCAAAAAGTAATTAAAGCGGCTGGACCAGAATCTAAAATAATTCTTTTAGGCCGGGGCGGTGATAAGTCGGTGGTAGATGATTGGATAAGAGATGCCGCCAAATTCAAGCAGATAATCGGTTTTGCCATTGGCCGAACTATTTTCTTAGACGAGCTCAAAGAATATAAGTCCGGTAAAATAACCAGAAAAGCGGCCATTAAGAGCATAGCTAATAACTTTGATTATTTCATTCAACTCTGGGCTAAAAATAAAAAAATTACAACCCTTGACATAATTATTTAGATATAATATAATGCATTGTTAATTCTTTAGGTGTTACTTACAATACTATCTAGATAGCCATAGCCAAAAGTGACCGATCGGTAGTTTCTGGCTATGGCTATCAACGGCTAAAGCCCTTCAACTCACGGGCAGTGAGAAATCCATGAGCTATTAGCTCAAGGGAGAAGTGCCATGAAATATGGAAACGTAACTCTTGGAAAAATTGAAGCAGTGTGGAATAAACTCGGTGGAGAAGATGGTGTTAATCAATTTCTTCGGGGTGAATTGACTGTCAAAGGAGCTGAATTACTAAAAAGGGTCACGACCATGGCGGTCAGCGGCACGAAGAGGTTCGTCGCCAATGAGCATCGCAAGGAGACCAATGTCGGCTTGACCGGGAGCAACTTTGAGAAGTTGTTTCTTGAAAAAGTCGAGGAGAACGTCGGTGATGCTATCATCGCCATAGATCGCCTAGTGAGGGCGTCTTTGAATGCCTCGATCAGGGCCGAGCTGGGCAGTCGAGCCGAAATCAAGTTGGCGCACTTCTTTGAAGTGCTTAAAGCGCAGTCGGGAGGCGAAGCAGGCGTTTTGTTGGTCAACGGATATGCCAACATTGCATATATTCGTGGAGCCGATAAAAAAGTCTGGGCCGTGGATGCTTACTGGGGCTCTGACTGCGGCTTCTGGCGTGTGGATGCCCGCTCGGTTGGGGGTCCGAGCGGGTGGTGCGCTGGCCGCCGGGTTCTCTCTCGCGATTCTTGATTTTTTGTGACTTTGTCATTTTGAGATTTAGTCACTCTGAATCTATAAATCTTTGGCTCTCTGACACTTTGAAAGAAGTGGAGGAGGGCCTTTTTTGTTTTGACAGATTATTGTTTATATGTTAATTTTTTGAGATGAGTAGAACTTTTACAAAAAGAGAACAGACAAAAGGAAAACCATTTCATGTTGATACCCAGGAAGATACCTCCTGATTTTCTTTTTAAGGAAGTCAGAAAATTAGAGAAGTCGCAAAGAAAAAGCGACATTGACGTGGTTTTAAGCGCCTTTAGGTCTTGGCGCTCAATTCAGCCGGTTGGCTATTTAAGCACTCCCATTACTACCGGCATTTTATTTTATGAGGTTTTGGCCAAGCATCAGGTTAAGACCCTGGAAGAATTATTGGCTATAAATAGCAATTTGTTGTTTGAAGAAATTATTGCACCTAATATTAATAGAGGCATTGCCTTGGGTGATGAATTAGCTATGAGATTTAATATTCCCATCATCGTGCCGGCGGTCTTTGAAGCCAGGTCCCAGCGCTGGACGCAGGATGATTATATGTATGTCTGGTATCAGGTAATAAAGGAAATGGTTGGCCATACTATTTTGAGCGACTTTTGGGAGTATTCTAATGGCGGTGTGGAAGAATTCGTCCATTCAGCGGAAATGCAATTTAGGTTATTATCAGTGCCATTGACTGGTGGTGATTTTTTCCCTTATGTCCCGGTTGATTTGTTTCCCGATAGATTTGTCGGTCAAAAAATAGAATTCCCTGAAGAAACAATGAAAATAACCGATGAACGCGGTTTAGCTGTCAGAATTGAAGAAGGAGCCATGAAAATCAGCGAAGCTGTTGTCAATCTTTATCGGCGCGGCTTTAGGGCTGTTAAGCTCTTAGTTCTTTTAAAGCAACTGGTTGATATTGCCCATTGCGTCAATTGGCATTGGCAAACCAAACAGTATCGGGATTATGGCCTGACGCCTCATTATCTGATAAATAAAAAATTAGTTGACAGATATTGGCAGATAGCTTTAGCGGCTGCAGGGGAAAACCGGCCAGAGCTGGAGTTGTAAGACCGCTTTTAATTGATAAACCAACGCCTAAAACCATAGGCGTTTTTTATTTTAGGTAAATGGGATAATATACATACATACTCTTTAAAAATTCTGTAATTTTGCTATAATGGACTTGAATTATTAATATTTCTTTTATGAAAAAATTGTTAAAAAATAAGCTCTTTTGGCTGATGTTGGTGGTAGTTGTAGCGGTTGGCGGCTGGATTATTGTTAAAGTGGTTGGCGGCGGCGAGAAAATTGAATATACCACTGAAGTCGCCAAGCGCGGCAATTTAATTCAAACAGTAACTGCTACCGGTGCGGTGGCTTCGGCCGAAGAAATTGATTTGAATTTTAAAACGCCAGGCAAATTGGCCAGATTAGCGGTCAAAGAAGGCGATAAAGTAAAAGCCAAGCAATTTTTAGCCGGCTTAAATGCCGCCGGCTTATCAGCCCAAGTCGCTCAATATCAGGCCAATGTCGCTGCCGCTCAAGCTGATTTGGAAAAAATTAAAGCCGGTTCTTCAGCGGAAGAAATCCAGGTTTATGAAGAAAAATTTATTAAAGCCAAAAATGATCTTAACACTTTAACAGGCAAAAGGGATAACGAATTGCCAACACTAAGAGAAAAGGCCTTAAATGAATTGAATAATGCAATTTTTACCATCGCTGTGGCTTTGAATACGGTTTATAATTATTTGATTAATGACAACACTACCAATGATTTGCAAGTTACTGATACTACTGCCTTAAATCAATTGGAGATTGATTATTCAGCAGTTTTGGAAAAATTCAATGAGGCTAAAATAAAAGTTGATTTAGCCAAAGCCGACAGATCAAATGAGACAATCATCAGCGCCGCCGAGTCCATAGCAGCTGTTTTATCGGCTTTAAATTCTTTTTTGGATGACTCTTTTAAGATAGCTGATTCAATAATTGTTAATTCCACTTACACCCAAACCAAAAAGGACACCATTAAATCCGATATCACTACTGAACAGTCAAACAGCAATACCTCAATCACTTCTCTGCAAACGGCCAAATCCAACCTAATCAATTCTATTAATAGTTATGCTTCTCTGGTGCAAGCAGCGGAAAATACTCTGACTATTGCTGAAGCCGAGCTTAATTTAACCAAGGCCGAACCCAGGAGCTTTGAAATCAGCGCGGCTCAAGCTAAAGTGGACCAAGCTCAAGCCCAGCTGGATCAGGCCTTGGCGGACTTAAGCGAATACAGCTTAATAGCTCCCATTGACGGCATTATCACTGAAGTCAATTTCAGTTTAGGCGAGCAGACCAGCGTTACTACTCCCGCTCTTAAAATGATCAGTCTGGAGAAATTTGAAATCAAAGTTGATATTCCAGAGTCCGACATCGCCAAATTAACTGTCGGCGACAAGGCGGTGATTGAATTGGATGCTTTTAGCTCGGACCATTTATTTTCTGGCCAGGTTGCCTTTATTGATCCGGCCCAGACGGTAGTCCAGGATGTGATTTATTATAAGACCACTGTTAGTTTGGAAGCTAACGACTGGACGGATAAAATCAAATCCGGCATGAGCGCCGATGTCACTATCACTACTGACCGGCAAGATGATGTGATTTATATACCTCAAAGAGCGGTCAAGATACGCGAAGCCTCTTTGGGCGAAGTACCTCAAAAATACGTTGAGGTCTTGGTTAGTAATAAAGTTGAGGAAAAAATTGTAACCATCGGCTTGCGCGGCGACAATGGGTTAGTAGAAATTGTCAGCGGCCTTAACGAGGGCGATCAAGTAATCACTTTCAAAAAAACCAACGGCAAAAAATAATGAGCCAAGATATCATTATCAAGGTTGAGAATTTAAAAAAGGATTATGTCAATGATGAAATAGTCACCGAAGTTCTTGATAATCTTAATTTTGAAGTGGCCAAGGGGGAATTTTTAGCGATCATGGGGCCATCGGGCTCCGGCAAATCAACTTTAATGCACTTGCTGGGATTTTTAGATACGCCGACTTCAGGCAGATATATTTTTAAAGGCAATGATGTTTCCAATTTGAGCGATGATGAATTGGCTAAAATCCGAAATGAAGAAGTTGGCTTTGTTTTCCAAACATTTAATTTATTGCCTAAGACCACTGTTTTTGACAATGTTAAGCTCCCGCTTTTATACAGCCGGCTCAAAGACCGCGATAGGCGAGTGACAGAGGCGATTACAGCCGTCGGCTTATTGCACCGCCTGAATAATCTTTCTAATCAGCTTTCCGGCGGCGAAAGGCAGAGGGTGGCGATTGCCAGAGCGCTAGTTACCAACCCCAGCGTTATTTTCGCCGATGAACCGACTGGCAATTTAGATACTAAATCCGGCCAGGTGATTATGGGGATTTTAGAAAAACTCAACAATGAAGGCCACACGATAATTTTAGTCACTCATGAGCAATATACCGCTCAGCACGCCCAAAGGATAATTAAGATTATAGACGGCCAGATAGTTAGCGATGAAAAAGTCAGCGCCAGGCGATCATCGTTAAATGGCAATGATATTTTCTTGAAATAAAATTATTAAGTTAAGATGACTTTGCTTGATGGTTTAAAATTAGCTATGGCTGTGTTGCGAACTAACAAGGTTCGCAGTTTTTTAACTAGCTTGGGAATCATTATCGGCATTGCCGCGGTGATTATTATTATGTCGGTGGGCGCCGGCGCCCAAAGCTTGATTATCAATCAGCTTAATTCAGTTGGCACCAATTTAGTCGGTATCTTGCCTGGCGCTTCCGATGCCAACGGGCCGCCGGCTTCGGTTTTGGGGATTGTCGTTACTACGCTTAAATACGAGGACGCTTTGGCTATTAAAAAAGAGATTCCCAATGCTTCAGCAGTCAGTTCTTATAATTCCGGAGTCGGCGCTATCAGTTACCAGAATAATTCAGTTGATGCTAATTTTACCGGCGTGATGAGTGATTATCTTAATGTTGAAAATACGGCCATACTTTTAGGCCGGTTTTTTACTGCCGAAGAAGAAAAGGAAACAGTTAGAGTGGCAGTTTTGGGCTACCAAACCTGGCAAGATTTATTTAATGGCGATAATCCTCTGGGCAAAAGAATTAAGATAAAAAAAGAATCATTTGAGGTTATCGGGGTTATGAAGGAGCGCGGTTCGGCTGCTTTTCAAAATCAAGATGACCTGGTTTTAATGCCGGTTTCTACCGCCCAAAAAATAATGCTGGGAGTCAATTATGTCAATTATATCCGGGTCAAGGTCAATAAGGCGGACGCTCTAGACCAAGTGGCTGAAGATATTAAATTTTTGCTCCGCGACCGCCATGATATCAGGATTGATGGCACTGATGACTTTTCTGTCAGAAATACCAAAGATGCCATTGACGCTCTTTTAACCATTACCAACGCTTTAAAGTTTTTTTTGGCAGCTATTGCCGCTATTTCCTTGATTGTCGGCGGCGTTGGGGTGATGAATATTATGCTGGCTTCGGTCAGTGAAAGAATCAGGGAGGTGGGACTGCGAAAAGCAGTTGGCGCCAGCCGTTCACATATTATGATTCAATTTATTTTAGAAACCATGGCCATTACTTTAGTTGGCGGCTTGATCGGTATTATTTTAGGCGGTCTGGTATCAGCTGTGGTTTCTTTAGTGGCTAATTATTTGGGCTATAAATGGGATTTAGTGGTATCGCTCAATTCTATTTGGCTGGGCACAGGGGTAGCGGCTGTTATTGGCTTGATTTTCGGACTTTATCCGGCTAGGCGGGCGGCCAAATTAGATCCGATAGAGGCCTTAAGATATGAATGATTGAAATTCAAAATCCAAAATCCAAAAATCAAAACTAAGGAAAAATATGAATTTTTTGCCAGTACAATTAGCTTGGAAATCGCTTCGAGTCCATCGGGGCCGGACTTTTTTGACGGTTTTAGGAATTATTATCGGCATTTCAGCGGTGATTATTGTAATGTCGGCCGGCGAGAGCCTTAAAAGTTTGGTTTTAAGCGAGTTTGAGTCATTTGGCACCGACTTTATCCAGGTGGAAATTAAAGTGCCAACGGCTAAAAAAAATTCCGTGGCTAATGCCGGCGGCTTAGCCCAAGGCATTCAAATAACCACTTTAAAAAACCAGGATGCTGAAGATATCGGCCGACTTAATAATGTTAAAAATTATGGCGGCGGCCTGATGGGCCAGGCTGTCATCTCTTATCTTAATGAGAATAAGGTTATCAATTATTTGGGCAGTTCAGCTACTACTTTAGAAATAATGGGAATTGAAATTGAACGCGGCCGATCTTACAGCGCTGAAGACGACGATCAATTAGCCAAAACGGTTATTATCGGGTCAAAAGTCGCCACTGACTTGTTCGGCAATGATGACCCTTTAGGCAAAAGTATTAAAATCGGCAAAATCAGATTTCGCGTTATCGGCGTAGCCAAGGAAAAGGGGATGAGCTTCGGTTTAAATTATGATGAAATGGTTTATCTGCCCCTGCAAACTGCCCAAAAGCTTTTAATGGGCATTGATTACCTGATGTTTATCACTGTCAGAGTTTTTGATACCAAGGCCATAGAAGCCACTGCCAGCGAAATAGAGAACTTATTAAGGACCAATCATGAAATTACCGAGGCCAAGGATGATGATTTCGCAGTGACAACAGCCACTGAGGCCTTGGCTATGATTAACACGGTTTTTGGCGGCCTGACGCTACTACTAGTGGCTATTGCCGGCATCTCGCTTTTAGTCGGCGGCGTAGGCATTATGAATATTATGTATGTTTCAGTCACCGAAAGGACATTTGAAATCGGTTTGAGAAAATCATTGGGCGCCAAGAAAAAACAGATTTTATGGCAATTCTTGTGGGAGGCGATAGTCGTGACCATGTTTGGCGGCCTGATCGGCATTATTATCGGAGTGACTATTACTTTCTTAATCAGTTTCATCGCTGCTCAAATCGGTTTTTCTTGGGATTTTGTTTTGCCACCGCAATCTGTTATAATAGCTTTCTTATTTTCTACAATGGTCGGGCTTATTTTTGGTTATTACCCGGCGCAGAAAGCCGCCGCTCTGGATCCTATTGCCGCTCTTAGGTATGAAAAATAATTAGATAGTAGATTGTAGTATTTAATAATCTAACAAGCTAAATATGCTGCCAATTCAGCCCTTATCAATTTTTAAGAGAACCGATTGGTTGCTTTCAACAGTTATTATTTTACTAGCTGTGTTTGGTTTAGCGGCTATTTATAGCATAGCTTTAAGCCAGAATTTAGGCTTAACTGATTTATCAGCGTCAGCCGGGGAGATGACGGGTGAATTTTTAAATTTTAAAAAACAACTGGCTTGGCTGATAATCGGTCTGGCGCTGATGTTCTTTTTTGCTAATTTTGATTATCATTATCTTCAAAAAGTAAGTTGGTTGGGCTATTTATTATCTCTAATTCTGCTGGTTTTGGTTTTAACGCCGCTGGGCTCCACTCTTCGTGGCACCCGGGGCTGGTTTTCTTTTGGTCCTTTAACTTTTCAACCAGTTGAATTAACTAAAGTTTTTTTGATAATAGTTTTGGCTGATATTTATTGTCGCTGGTCTCGGATTATAAACCAGTTCAAACATCTTCTTTTAATCGGCCTGGTGGTTTTTATACCGTTTGTTCTAACTCTAATTCAGCCGGATTTCGGTTCAGCTATGGTTTTATTTTTTACCTGGCTGATTTCCTTTTTTTTAGTGACTAAAAATAAATGGCATTTGGTTTTTATTCTTAGCTCAATTATCTTGTTATTTTTGACATCTTGGTTTTTTGTTTTTGCCGATTATCAAAAAGACAGGATTAGAACTTTTGTCAATCCGGCGCTGGATCCTTTAGGTAGTGGTTATAATGTTCAACAGTCAATTATTGCTGTGGGCGCCGGCCGACTGGCCGGCCGAGGTCTGGGCTTTGGTTCGCAGAGCCAATTAAAATTCATACCGGAAAGCCAAACCGATTTTATTTTTTCGGTCATAGCCGAAGAATTGGGATTTATCGGAGTAATAATGGTTCTCGGTTTTTTTGTTTTTTTGTTTTATCGGCTTTATAAAATAGCCCTGACTGCCCCTGATGATTTCGGTCTGTTTTTAGTTATTTTGGTAGCGATATTGATATTTATCCAGGTCTTTATTAACATCGGCATGAATATCGGACTTTTGCCGGTTACTGGTATTTCTTTACCTTTTGTTTCTTATGGCGGCAGTTTTATAATTGTTATGCTAATCTTGGTCGGTTTGGTGATGAATGTTTATAAATCAGGTCTGATATCCAGAAGGCAGAAAATCTGAATTTGCTTTACCGCCATTTAATGTGTTATTATATAAACAAAATATGCATGATATTATACCGCCCAACAACCGCCCGCCGTCGGAAGAGGGTTTGAAAATGATCAGCCATTGTCCGGTTTGCCATTACAGCAATACAGCTATTGAGGCCAAAATTATTGAGGAAAACGACAATGCTCATCTGATTTACATCAAATGCCGAAGATGCCAGTCGGCGGTTTTAGCGCTTTTTTCAGCCAGTGGTTTTGGCCTTAGTTCTATTGGAATAATCACTGATTTTGACAGCCAGGAAATCGCCAAATTCAAAGAATTATCCAAGGTAGACAGTGATGATGTCCTTTTGGTTTATCAGCATTTGTTGAAAGATGAACAACTTATTGAAACCATGTCATTTTAGGTTTAAAGTTGTAATGATTGTTAAACAGCGGTCAAACCGCCTGGGTCTTGACTTCTTTGCTTTTTAGGACTAAATTAAAATGAACTTAAAGTTAATCAATTATTGAATTATGACTCTTAAATTAAAGGCGCAGATTAGGGATTTATTGGGTAAAAAAGTCAGAGCTGTCAGGCAAGACGGCAAAATTCCAGCGGTTGTCTACGGCCATGGAATGCCGAATAAGAATTTAGAATTGGTTTATCATGATTTTGATAAAGTTTTCAAAGAGGGCGGAGAAAGCACTATTATTGATTTGGCTATTGATGGCCAGCCAACAGCCAAAGTGATTATTTCTGACGTGCAAGCTGATCCGGTGAGCGGCCGCTATCATCATGTTGATTTCCATCAAATTAAAATGGATGAAAAAATCCATGCCACTGTTGAATTGAAATTTGTCGGCGAGGCCAAAGCGGTGAAAGAATTTGATGGCGTCTTGGTTCACAATATCAGCGAATTGGAAATCAAATGTTTGCCGGCCGACTTAGTGGGAGAAATTGAAGTTGATGTTTCGCAATTAGACACCTTTGACGAGGTGGTAACCATTAGTGATTTGAATATTTCCAAAGATATTGAAATTATCGGCCATGAGCCGGCTGATGTGGTGGCTATTGTGGCTCGGCCTAGAGAAGAAGAGAAAGAGGAAGTAGCCGCTGAACAACCGGCCGCTGAAGCTACTGCCGCTGCCGGTGGAGAAAAAGCCGAAGAAGAACGGGAATCGGAAACCAAATAAAAATGAAAGAATCGGTCAAGATCCAAATAGCAATAGCCGCCTGGCTTTTAATAATGGGCGGCTTTTTTGCTTATTTTATTTGTTACCAGGTTTTTAATAATTTAGATTCAGTTCCGGCTAACCAAGAAATAGTCAATGAAGAAATTTTTTACAGCCAATTAAATGGTTTAGAAGTTGATAAAGATAATAAAGATTTTTTGCCGGCGGCAGTCATGATAGAAAACCATATTGAATCCCGACCGCCGTCAGGTTTGGCCCAGGCCAAGATTGTTTATGAAATTTTAACCGAAGCGACTATTACTAGATTTCTGGCGATTTATGATTTGTCGGAGAATTTGGAGAAAATTGGACCGGTTAGGTCGACCCGGCCTTATTTTATTGATTTGGCTTTGGAATACGGAGCGCTTTATGCTCATTCCGGCGGCAGTCCGGCAGCGCTTGAGCGCTTAAAAGATGACGATTCAATTTCTAATCTTGATGAATTTTTTGGCTATAATTCCGGTTATTTTTGGCGCGACAACCAAAGATCAGCGCCGCATAATCTTTATACCTCTTCTTTATTGTTATCAAAGGCCAAAGACAATTATCAATTCCAGGACAAATCGGATTTTATTTCTTGGAAATTTAAAGATGGCTGGTCAGCCGGCCAGGACGGTTCAGAAATTAAAATAAATTATTCCCCGACTCTTTCTTATCAAGTGGTCTGGAAATATCTAAAAAGTTCCAATAAGTATGAGCGTTGGCAAGCCAACAAGCGCCATATTGATGAAGAGGGGAATATTATTGAGGCCGATAATGTGATTATCCAGTCTACTAAAACCCAAACTTTGGATGAAATTGGGCGAAAAGACATTGATTTAATAGGCGAAGGCCAAGCGCTGATTTTTCGCGACGGTTTAGCTATAAAAGGCCAGTGGTCTAAAGACAGCGTTACAACTCGAACTATTTTTTATGATGAGAGCGGTCAGGAGGTTGAATTGAATCGTGGCCAAATTTGGATTGAAGTGGTGCCAGTGGATTTGGAAATTTCCTATTGAAATAAACTTTATCAGCTTAGCAAAAAGCCCGGCTTAACCGGGCTTTTTGATTATTAACAATCGGTTTTTCCCACAGAGGTCTTTTTTTATTTTCAGCCGCCAGTTAGGAAAATTTTCTTTAACTAATTTTTTGGTCTTATTGATATAAGTTGGTCCAATTTCACAAACTATAACTTGGGGCTTTATTTTTAAATTTTTTATTTGCCTGAATAATTTCTCATATTCATCCAAGCCGTACTGGCCGGCGAAAAGCGCTGGTTTCGGCTCATACTTAAGCGCCAGAGAGAAAATATTTTTACTGTCTTTTTCTTCACTTGGCAAATAGGGTAAATTGGCGGCGATAATATCAATTTTATCTTTTATTTTGGAAATTAAGTCGCTATAAATAAATTGGATTTCAGTTTTATTCAATTCGGCGTTGATTTGAGCGACTTTTAAAGCTGCTTTAGAGTTATCAGTAGCAATTATTTTGGCCTGGGGCAGATGTGTTTTTAGGGCTATAGCTATAGCACCTGATCCTGTACCAATATCAATTATATTAATTTTTGTTTTTTTGTTTTTTTGTTTTTTTGTTTCAGTGACAAAATTTATCACCTCATCAACCAAGAGCTCGGTTTCCGGGCGGGGGATAAGGACATTTTTATTGACTTTAAAAGTCAAGCCGTAAAATTCTTTTTTACCTATTAGATAAGCGACTGGCTCAAATTTTTCTCGCCTTTTAATTAATGATTTGTATTTTTTTTCTTGGGCCTTGGTGATTTTTAGGTTGGGATTAGCCAAGATTAATTCTTTGGATTGGTTTAAAATCGCTGACAATAAAACTTCGGTTTCTAAAATAGCCGAGGTTATATCAACTTTTTTTAATTTGTCAGCGCCAAATTTTTCCGCCTCAATTATTGTCATAGCTATAAATCATTTTTATGCTTCATAATGCGTCTGGCACGCCTGACTTGCTTGATTAATTTCAATCTATCGGAAAATCCCGGCAGTAAGCCGTATTTTTTTTCTTTGATAACCTGGTGGAGATTTTTTAAGACCGGATAGCTGACTTTTAATTTATGTTTTTTAGCATAATAATTCATTACGGTTTCAATGCCGAAATCAAGCAGGTTCTGGTCATCTGGCAAGCTATTAAAAAAATCTTTAGTCATAGCCCTTTCTCCGCCAATAGCGTACATCGGGTAAATTTTAGGAATTAAAGCGCCTAAGCCGAAGATCCGATCCCGCAAGCCAACTGACATAATAGCCTGGTCTTCAATAATCGGCTTTAGAACTTGTGAGATGTGATGAGTGGTTAAGTTTTCCAAATCAGCATCGGCAAACATAATGATATTGCCCGAGGCGGCTTTAACACCGGCTATCATAGCGCTACCTTTACCATAGGTTTCTTTTCTTTCAATCACTTTGACGCCAAAACCCTTGGCGATTTCTGCTGTTTTATCTTGGCAAGCGTCAGCCACCACTATTATTTCATTAACTTCTTTAGCTTTAGTGGCCACTTCTAAAACTGCCGAAATATTATCGGCTTCATTATGGGCGGGGATTATCAAACTGATTTTTTTATTCCCTTTTAATTGATTCATTAGCTTAAATTATAGCAGTTTTTATTTCAATAAAAAAGAAGTTTATAATGTTTTTATGTAGCTGCTCTTCTTAACCTCTTTAATTCTAAAAATACGCGAAAAATGTAGAAATTTAAGTAAAAAATTTATCTTAATTTAGATATTTTTTACACCCATTGACAAGATAAAAACTAGACACTAAAATGTAGTAGTATTATCTGATTTGGGTAGCCCTGCCATGAGGGAGTCGTGGAAAATCGTTCATTAAAGTTAAGAAAAAAGCAATAAAAAGGAGAAAGAGGTAATGAAAAAGAAACTGGTTTTTATGGTATTAGTATTGGTGTTGGGCGCGCTGGTGGTAGTAATAATTGATAGTTTGCTTGGCGTTGATCATAGCAATCTCAGTCTTTTTGCCAGTTTAGTTCATTCTTTTATTTACTTCATTTGGGGTGGCCTCTTTTTTAAAGCCAAGGACTGGGCTGATGACTGGTTCACTAAGAATTGATCTAATCTAATAAATTATTGCCATTTATAGACCCCTGATAGAATATGATTCTATTCGGGGTTTTATTTTTTTAAAAAATTAATAAAATCAGAAATATTTGAAATTACAAGCTTTGTTTTCTATTTATATAAAAAATTTAAAATTTTTTACTGCTTTAAAATCGCCAGATCGGCTCTGGCCGTTAATTTTTTAATAATTGCTTCCAAATTGCCGTTTAAAATGTTGGCTAGCTGGCTGAAGTTCTCATTAAGGCGATGGTCGGTTAGCCGGTCTTGCGGAAAATTATAAGTCCTGATTTTCTCGCTCCTATCACCAGTGCCGATTTGGCCTTTCCTTTGGTCGGCTGATTTCTTTTTTTCTTCCTCTTGAATATTAACTAAAATACGCGAGCGCAAAACCATCATAGCCTTTTCTTTATTTTGCAATTGAGAACGTTCGTCTTGACAGGAGACGACGGTGTTAGTCGGGATATGGGTAATGCGGACTGCTGACTTGGTAGTGTTAACTGATTGGCCGCCATGTCCGCCGGCGCAGAAAGTGTCTATTCTTAAGTCCTTGGGATCAATTTTTAAATCAATTTCTTCAGCTTTCGGCAAGACAGCGACAGTTACGGTAGAAGTGTGCACCCGCCCCCTTTTTTCAGTAGCCGGCACTCTTTGAACGCGATGGACACCGCTTTCAAATTTAAGCTGGCTGTAGACATTTTGGCCAGTAATTTCAAAAATCACTTCCTTGAAACCGCCAATGCCGATTTGATTGGTGGAGATGAGCTGGCTTTGCCAATTTTGTTGCTCGGCAAATTTGGCATACATCCTAAAGAGTTCAGCGGCAAATAAAGCCGATTCATCGCCACCGGCGCCGGCTCTGATTTCAATAATGACGTTTTTTTTATCATTAGGATCTTGAGGAGTCAAAAGAAATTTTATTTCTTTTTCCAATTCTGTTTTTTGATTGGTCAAATCCGCTTTTTCTTCTTCGCTGATGGCTTTTAATTCCTCATCATCCTTGTTTTCTGCTATTATTTTTTCAGTGGCCTTCAAATCTGAATTTATTTTATCTAATTGGCTTTTAGTTTCAATTATCTTTTTTAAATCCTCATATTCTTGGGATATAGCTTTTAATTTTTGGACATTTTTAACCACTGACTCATCTTGCAGGAGCCGTTCCAATTCTTCAAATCTAATTTGTATTTTTTTTAATTTGTCGTACATGATTTTTTACTGGTGATAGTTGATTATAACAGAACACATTGTTTTTTACAATCTGTGTTTATAAAGGACTTTTAATATTTTTTAATCCGGGATTGGTGATATGGGTGTAAATTTGCGTTGTACGGATATTAGTATGTCCTAAAAGCTCTTGAACATAACGCACATCAACGCCATTTTCCAAGAGGTGAGTGGCAAAAGAATGTCGTAAGCTATGGAAAGTCGCCTCTTTTTTAATGCCAGCGCGTTGGAGTGCCTGTTTAAATATTTTTTGGGCTGTTCTCTCTGTTAATTTTCCGCTTCGTTCACTTTCAAAAACATAATCATTTTTTTCTTTACCGGCTATTAAGTTTCTTATTTTATCTTTCAATTTTTCCGGAAAAATAGTCAACCTGTCTTTTTTACCTTTAGCTTCCTTCAGATGAATGGTCAATTCGTCCAAGTTAACATCCTTTATTTTTAAAGCAATTACTTCACTGACCCGTAAACCTGATCCGTAAGCCATAGCGATTATTAATTTATGTTTTTGATTGTAGACATTATTAATAATTTCTGCTATTTCATTTCGCGATAAGATAATTGGCAGTTTCTTTGTTTTTTTAGAAAATTTTAAATCAATTTTATCGTATTTTTTTAAAATATCTCGATAGAATAATTTAATGGCGTTGAGGTATAGGTTAATTGTTTGCGGGGCATAGCCCCTCTCTTGCTTGTTTAGTAAAAAAGTTTTAATATTTTTAATATTTAAATTTTCAACCCCATTTTGGTAAAATGAAAAATAATCTTTTAAACATTGCATATAGCTTTTTATGGTTTTAGGGCTGTAATTTCTTACTTTAAGCTCCATTTCCAGTTTTTCTAAGTAATTTTGTATAAATTAAGAAAATTATATATACTTAAATAGATGTATTAATTATACTTGTTATTCGTATAATATACAAATTAATTGGTCTTATATGGAAGACACTTCGGATAGTAGATAGTTAGCCGAAATTGGGCTGTTTTTATCCAACCACTTAACATATAATTCACTTATTCATTAACCATTAACTATAATCACTATGGAGAACAAAACAAATCCTTGGACAATCGTCCTTGCAGTAGTAATCACAGCCGTTGTCGTCGGCGGAGGTGTTTATTATTGGCAAACTCAAAATTCCACTAAGGTTTTGCCTGTGGAAAAAGTTACGACTCAACCTACAACTTCCGACACCAAAGAAGCGATCACTCAACCCGTAGTTAAAAGCAATAAGCCTGTCATTACCTACCCAGCAAACGGTTCCACGGTTAACGGCGTTACAATCAAAGGTACGGCAAAACCTAACAGTGAAATCTGGGCATACGTTATTTATCCTGAAAACGAAATGGCGTGTATTACAAGTAATTCCTATGCAAACGGAGGAGCTTCAACAGTGGATTCAAATGGGAATTTTGAGTTTGCATTAGCGGAGCCATGCAGTAAAAAGTTAACAGTTGTAGTTTCAGTCGAAGAGCCCGCCGCCGACAAAACGGGTGCATGCAGAAATTCTGAAAATGTGAGTGCACCTATTACATTCACTAATTCCGGTGAGTTGCCAGGGATTTGTTCCCAATAAAAACAGCCCAACATCAGCTAACAAAGGCTAAACGGTTCGCTTTCTTGAAGAAGCGCTCACCCATATTTTGGCCTGTTT
>MHIM01000035.1 GCA_001817505.1 Candidatus Buchananbacteria bacterium RIFCSPLOWO2_01_FULL_39_33
AGGCTTCAAAAAACCTTATCAGGTTTTCCATCAATTAATTAACAGCGCTGTTGCGCTAAATTCTGGAAACTAAGATAGTTTTAAATATTTAATAAAATTATTTTTATATTTCTATATTCTTGTATTTCTATTATTTGACTGGATCGTGGCCGCCACCAGAAAAAGGATTACAGCGTAAAACCCGCCACGCCGCTATTAAGCCGCCTTTAATAATTCCATATTTCTCAACTGACTGATAAGCATATTGCGAGCAAGTTGGGCGGTACTTACAATAACCGTTGGGAAAAAATATCTTTACTAATCCGTGATCAAAAGACAACGTCTTTTGATATATTCTGATTAGCTTTAAAACCAAGAGATGCGGAAGATAATTTAAAGTTGTTGGCATTGATGGTTAATTTTATGGTTATAATATATTATTCTTCTTTAAAATTTTTAATAATTCTTCTTGAAGAATATTATATTTTTGGTTTAAAGACGACGGTAAAATATTAATAATTATATCAAAATTTTGCCTAAATTTAGGCAAAAAATCAAAAATAATGGATCTAACTTGCCTCTTAATCTTATTTCTGACAGTCGCTTTTTTTGATACTTTATTAGAAACTACCACGGCCACCCGGGAATTACCCAGATTATTCAAGCCGTACCTCAAGCCAAAAAATTTATTAAAGCTTTTTCGGCCGGTTTTAAAAACGGATTGAAAATCATTTTTTTTAGCTAAGCGATACTTTTTTATAAGCATAAATTAGCTTAATTTAGCTAAAATAATTATTAAACCGTTAATTTTTTTCTGTCTTTGGTTCGGCGGTTTTTTAAAATTCTTCGGCCAGTTGGGGTTTGCATTTTTTTTCTAAAACCATGGGTTTTTGCTCTTTTTCTGGTCTTGGGCTGATAAGTCCTTTTGGGCATTATTCTTTGATTAAAATTAATAACAACTAATAAAAATATTAACATTTTAAACAAGATTGGTCAATTTTTGGTTAATTTTTTTAAAAATATTTATGAATTTGAATGTGATCTTTAGACCGCCAGACCGGCCGGCCGGTCTGGATAAATTCAGAATGACTGGTAGAGACGGGGCATGCCCCGTCTCTACAACCAACAGTATAAGAATAAACAAATTTATTAATCTAAAAATTGCTTGACTAAAAAATTATTAACAGTTTATAAACAACATTATCACTAATGTGGACTATTCTTTATTTTAATAAGTTGTGTTAAAATTATAACTAATTATTTTTACTATAAATTAAGATTTTTTCTTTAACTAGTGGTGATGATTTTTACCTAAATTTAAATAAAATAACCTATATTTTCCCATGAATCCTCAACAATTATGGCAATCTGCTTTAGGCGAATTAGAATTATCACTATCTAAAGCCAACTTTACAACTTGGTTTAAAAATACCGGTATATCATCTTTAGAAGGTGAAAAAGTGGTTATTTCGGTTCCTAACGGATTTACTAAAGAATGGTTGGAAAAAAAATATCACACTAATATATTAAAGGCCTTGAGAAGTGTTTCTGATAATAAAATCAAATTTATTGAATATAAAATTGAGGCTGTTAACCAACAAAAACCTTTAAACAATCAACTATTAGCAATAAAAGAAGACATTGATATTAATATTAATCAAAATAATGATAATCAGAATAATCAGACATCGTCTTTAAATACTAACAATAATTTAAAAACAGGAGGGACTATTTTAAATACTAAATATGTTTTTTCCAATTTTATTGTCGGTAAAAATAATGAATTAGCCCATGCGGCCGCCTTAGCTGTCGCCAAAAATCCCGGCCAATCTTATAATCCGTTATTTATTTATGGTGGTGTTGGTCTGGGTAAAACGCACTTACTCCAAGCTATCGGTCATAAGATATTGGAAAATTATCCAAAATCAAGAATTATTTATGTTTCCTGCGAACAATACACTAATGATTTCATTAATGCTTTAAGGACTAATAAAACCTTGGAATTTAATAAAAAATACCGCCAAACTGACATCTTACTTATAGATGATATTCAATTTATTTCCGGTAAAGAAAGAACTCAAGAAGATTTTTTCCATACTTTCAATGAACTTCACCAAAATAATAAGCAAGTTGTTATTTCTTCTGATCGGCCGCCAAAAGCCATTGCCGCCTTAGAACACCGTTTGGTCTCACGCTTTGAATGGGGAATGATTGCTGATGTTTCTACTCCCGATTTGGAAACTAAAATAGCCATTATTGAAACAAAATTAAAAGAAAAAAACTTTAATTTGAGTTATGAAATAATAGAATATTTAGCCAGTGTTATTCATAATAATATCAGGGAATTAGAAGGAGCTATAAATAAAATAACCGTCCATAGCCAATTAAGGAATAAAATATTGGGTTTAGATGAAATAAAACAAATAATATCTTCTATTGTGACTGATTCACAGAAAAAACCATTAACCCCAAAATACGTCATAAATACTGTGGCGGAATATTTTGATATTGAAATAGATGATATTATTGGACCTTGCCGCAAAAAAAATTTAGCTGAACCGCGCCAAATTATAATGTATTTAATGAGAGAAGAAATGAAATCTTCTTATCCCACTATCGGTCATGAGTTAGGGGGACGCGATCATACCACAGTAATTCATGCTTATGATAAAATAATCAGAAATTTAAAAACCGATGATAAATTAAGGCAAGATATAAATGTTTTAAAACAGAAATTATATACTAACAGATAAATTAAAAATACTGTATAAATTGTTTAAAAGTATTTGATAATTAACTATTATTAATATAATATAAAGTTGATAATTTACCGGTAAAAGTTAATAACTATTATTAAATAATAATTAATTTAAATATCAACATAATAAATAATATAAATCAATAAGTTATACACTTAAAAATTAAGTAATTTATATTATTTTCCTATAAAAAACAAATATATTTATTATTATACACTTATTAACTGCCTTTATTACTAATATTATTTATAAATAATAAAATATTATTAAATAATAATTTTATGAAAATATCTTGCACTCAAGAAAATTTAAATCAAGGTTTAATGGTAGTTAGCCATATAGCTTATAAAAATTCTAATTTACCAATTTTATCTAATATATTGATTAAAGTGGAAGATAAACTCTTAACTTTATTAACTACTAATTTAGAAATAGGGGTAACTATGCAAATCAGAAGTAAAGTTGAAAAAAAAGGTGAATATAGTATAGATGCTAAATTATTTAGTGATTATGTATCTTTTTTACCTAAAGAAAGAATTGATTTGGAATTAGAAGATGATAATTTAAAAATAACTTGTGAAAAACAAAAAACCAAAATTAAAGGACAATCAGCAATAGAATTCCCTTTAATTCCTAAAATAGAGAAAAATAATCCTTATATTATTTCAGCTAAAGAATTTAAACAAGCTATATCAGAGGTAATTTTTGCTGTTTCTAATTCTGAAGCTCGACCAGAAATATCAGGTATTTTTATGGGTTTAAGTTCTACTAATATAATATTAACTACTACTGATAGTTATCGTTTAGCTGAAAAAAAGATTAAATTAACTGATAATAAAAATAATAATGAAAAAAAATTAATAATTCCGGTAAAAACTTTAAACGAAATTTCTAGGATATTAGGTATTTTTAAAGATAGTGTATCTTTAGAGGAAATTGAAAATATTGAGTTATATATAACTGAAAATCAAATAATGTTCACTTATAACGGCCTTGATTTAATTTCCCGATTAATTGAAGGCCAATATCCCGATTATACTCAAATTATTCCCTCTACTTATAAAACTAAAACAAAAGTTAATAATAAAGATCTAATAAAAGCGGTAAAAACTTCCAGTTTATTTACTAAAAGTGGTATTAATGATATTAAAATTGAATTAATTCCAGCTAATAAAGAGATAATTGTAACTTCTTCATCATCACAAACCGGAGAAAATATCTCTAAAATTGAAGCGGAAATAGATGGTATTGAAAATAATATTGTCCTGAATTACCGGTATTTATTAGATGGATTACAAAATATATCTTCAAATAATGTTATTTTGGAAATAAATGATAATAATAGTCCCTGTGTGATTAAACCTGATGAAATTAATGATTATATTTATATAATCATGCCGATTAAACAATAATTCCACACCTTTTAACTGAATGAAATATTTAAAAACCTGCTTATTTATAATAAATAGGCAAGTTTTTTTATGTTAAATTTTAAAATCAACTGATTTAGTAGTCGTATTTTCTAAATTATCTTTAACTTTTACAATCAAATTATAAATACCACTAACTAAATCAGTTAAATTAATGTTAGTATCACTAATATCTTCTTTAATAGTAATTAATTTATTATCAATATAATATTCAACTTTTTTTATACCCCGTTTAGCTGAAGCCGTAATATCAACTGATAATTGTTGACCTTCGATTTTTTGACCGGGCAGGGGCGTAATAATTATCAAATTTGGCTGATCCTCTTCTAAATGAATATTATCATATTCTGTTGGCAAACTGATATTACCGGTTGAATCAAAACCTTGTTCTTGAGCCCATCTTTGTACAGCTTCCTCCCAATTTTTAAATTGAGGATCAGCTTCAGGGTTTTTTGGTTTATTACCTCTGGGGTCATTTTTGTCTAAATAATATAAGATGTTATGGATTTCTTTAATAGCTATTTCTTTGATAGTGGAATCAGGGGTATATTGGGTAGCCAATTTTCCGGATATGGTATCAATTTTGATTTTTGTTTCAGCTGTTTCTTGGCCGTCTAAAATTGGTTTACCGGTGATAATTTCTTCCGGAGCGGTAAAATTTTCCGGAGCGGTATCTTTTAGCGATTCTCCCATAAAATAATTCCAAATTGGAGCGGCTATTATCGAACCATCAGCGCCTTTTTTCATTTCATTGTTATTATTATTGCCAACCCAAACACCGGCGGCTAAAGCCGGAGTATAACCAACCGTCCAAGCATCGTGATAATCGTTAGTGGTACCCGTTTTAACCGCTACCGGACGACCTGACAAGGTTAATTTGCTATTAGCTCCGAAAATATAAGATCGCGACTCATCATCGGCTAAGATGTTATTTATTAATCTGGCATATTGCGGATCTATCACCTCTTTCTTTTTATCCTGGTATTCAAATAAGACCTTGCCGTTTTTATCTTCTATTTTTAAGATTGGCGTTATTTCATGTTTTAGGCCTTCCTCCGCAAAAACTGTATAAGCTCCGACATGCTCTAATAATTTGATTTCGCCACCGCCTAAAACCAAAGATAAGCCAAACCGACTTCTGTCTTTTAAAGTTGTATAACCCAATTCATCGGCTAAGTTAAGAATATTATCCAAACCGGTTAAATAAGTCGTTTTAACAGCCGGCACATTTAACGATCCCTGTAAGGCCTTTCTCATAGTTACCGGACCGTGTTCCTTCAAATCATAATTATGAGGCTCATATTTAGCGCTGCCAGTGGTATCAAAATTTGTGACTGCATCATAAAGGATGGTATTGGGGGTGTAACCTTTAATAAAAGCGGCTGCATAGACAATCGGCTTGAATGACGAGCCAGGCTGCCTGGGGCGCAAAGTCACATTGACTTGGCCATCTATTTCATTGTTAAAATAATCAGCCGATCCGACCATAGCCATAATTTGTCCGGTTTTAGTATCAAGGGCCACCAAGGCGGCATTGGTAAAGTCGTATTTTTGGCCATTTTCTTCCACTCCTTTTTTAACCGCTGCTTCGGCTATTTTTTGCTTAGCTAAATCTAAAGTGGTGTAGACCTTCAAACCTTCTTGATTAATAAAATCTTCTCCATATTCTGCCGATAGCAATTCTTTAACATACATGACAAAATGAGGGGCAATTATTGATTCTTGGAGCGGTTTGAATATTATCTTTTCATTTTTAGCTTGCTCGGCCTGTTCTTTAGTCAAATAGCCAAGCTCGGTCATTGAATCAATAATGTATCTTTGCCGGGCAATTAATTTGTCTTTGTTATTACCGTAAGGAGAATAATAAGTTGGCGCTTGGGGAATGGCGGCTAGTATAGCGCTTTCAGCAATACTTAAGTCCTTAGCTGATTTGCCAAAAAATGATTGAGTGGCAGCTTCAATGCCATAAATAACCGACCCATAAGGTATCTCATTAAAATACATATTCAGTATTTGGTCTTTGGAAAATTTCTTTTCCAAACGATAAGAAATCAGTAATTCCTTAATTTTCCTAGTATAAGTTTTTTCACCAGTTAAAACAGCATTTTTGACGAATTGCTGGGTTAAAGTTGAGCCGCCGACTCGGCTGCCGGTAAAAATATTTTTTAAAACCGACCTGGTTATGCCAGTAATACTAAAGCCCTGATGAGTATAAAAATTTCTGTCCTCGGCTGTTAAAGTGGCTTTGATAGTATATTCGGGTATATTATCCAAATTAATCAAAGTTCTTTTAATATTGCCGTGGATATCATAAAGGACGGTTTCACCTTTACGGTCATAGATCTTGGTGCTAACGGTAATTGACCGGTTGATCAAGCCGTCGGGGTTGGGCAGGTCTTTAGAAATCCAAGCAAAGGCGCCTAAAGTGAATATTCCCCCTATTAAGGATAAAAATATTATTAAAGGAATTAAGATTTCCAGGATTTTTTTGAAAATTTTTCGATTTCTCGGTTTTTTATATTTATAAGAAACCGAAAAATTATGGCCTGTTCGTTGCCTTTGAAAGCCATTGCCTTTTACATAAACGGGGTTTCTCCAATTCTGCGATGATTTTATTTTTTTTGACAGTTGGGGTATAGTCATGATTAACCGGGATTTTTAAAATTGAGTAATTAGGCCGTTTTTATATTTTTGTTTTATAAAATTTGGCTGATTCTTCCGGCGAGACAGGGTTAATAATTAAACCCGAACCGATTTCTATACCAGCCCAAACCGAGCCGCGCGGCGTTATTTTCAAATATAAATGTTGGTCGCGGTCATTGATAACCTGATGGAAATAATAATTGTAAGGCAGATTTAATTCGTTTATTTTGGCTAAGATTTTTTTAAGTGTTTTGGCGAAGCTAAGACACTCATTTTTATTCATTAAGGTGATATTATCCAAGTGGCGCTTGGGCATTAGCCAAATCTCATAATTGTGCATCGGCGCGAAAGGGCAGAAAGTTATGATATTTTTATCCTCATAAACTAATCTCGGACCCTGCTTTTCTTTTTTAATTACATCGCAATAAACGCAAGTCCCATGTTCCAGTTTATAGGCCTGGACTCTCTGGGATTTGTCTTTTAAATGGGGCGGCAAAAATTGCGTGGCAAATATCTGGGAGTGGGCGTGTTGCAAAGAGGCGCCGGCTTTGCCGCCATTATTCTTAAAAATCAGGATATATTCTATTTTTTTATCTTGGGAAATAGCTCTGGTTCTAAGGCAGTAGGCCTTAAATATTTTATAAATATGGGCAATCGGCAGATCTTCAGTTTCTTTAAGGTGGTCGGGCGTTTCAATAATTACTTCCTGCTGGCCATAGGCCTGGGGATTCTTAATGGAAACAGCCGGGAATTTATTTTTAATGACTTTAATGGCCCAGGGTTCTTTTTTAGAATCATTTTTAATAGTTAAAATGCTTTGACCGGCTTTAGTGACATTTTCCGGACAAAACAGACATAATTTTTTGCCGATTAACGGCAATCTTTCCGAACGTTCAATATCCTGGGGCCGTCGGCCTCTTTTAGGAGCAATAATAACGTATTTTTCTTGAATATAATCTTTTCTGATTTCTGAATTCATAGTTTTTATTATTAGTTAATATAAAGTCGCTGTTTTCTATTTATTGATAGCGCAAATGGCTATTGCCAGAGCGTCAGCTGCGTCATCAGGTTCGGGTAGGGTTTTTAATTTCAAGATAGTTTTAACCATCCGCTGGACTTGTTTTTTGTCAGCTTGGCCATAGCCGGTTATGCCTTGTTTGACCTGTAAAGGAGTGAATTCTTTCACTGGCAACTTATATTTAGCGGCGGTCAAAAGTATCACGCCTCTGGCCTCGCCAACAGCGATAATTGTTTTGGTATTGGTGCAAAAAAACAGCTGCTCCAAACTCATAAAGTTCGGCTTATACTTATTAATGATAAGTATAAGTTTTTGTTCCAATTGCTGTAATCTGGCCGGTAAAGACAATTTCTTATCGGTAGTAATTGATCCGTGATCAAGACAAGTAAGCTCCTGGCCGTTGACAGCAATTAGGCCGAAGCCCGTGTCGGCCAGTCCAGGGTCAATTCCTAAAATAATATTTTTTTTTAATTTACCAGTTGGCATTAGTATAGATATTATTAATCTCATCAATATCTATCAAGGCAGTGTATAGCTTATCAATTTTTTCCTTGGTCTCTTCCTCTTTGATGTCAAGATAATCTTTGGGTTTATAACCCAGTGATGATTCTTTAATATTGATGTTTAGTTGCTTAATATTCTTTTCCATGGTTGGCCAGTGATTGGCGGCTGTGGTTATTTCCCAACTATTTTCATCTTGGTTTATGTTTTCGGCGCCGGCTTCAATCAGATCAAGTTCTAAGTCATCGGTATTTTTATTTTTAAGCTGATTTTTATCAATCAAAATCAGTCCTTTTCTTTCAAATTGCCAAAGTGTGCTATTGGGCCCTCCCAACTGGCCTCCATTTTTATTTAGAACCGCCTTAAGATCGGCCACAGTTCGATTTTTGTTATCAGTAATGGCTTCAATCACAAAAACACTGCCTGACGGGCCAAAGGCCTCATAAGTTATTTCTGCTAAGGCAGTTTTGCCTGTGCTAAGGCCAGCGCCTTTTTTAATTGCCCGGTCAATATTATCTTTGGGCATATTGGCTTGCCTGGCCTTTTCTACGGCCAATCTCAATTTGAAATTGGTCTCAATATCTTCCCCCCCTTCTTTAGCCGCCACAGTTATCAGATTGCCTAATTTAGTGAAAACAGCGCCTTTTTTAGCATCGGTAATTGTTTTTTGCCTATGGACTTTGGCCCATTTGCTATGCCCGGACATATTTGATAAAAAATAAGGAGTTAAAGAAATAAGAAATCAATGATATATTGTGAAAATTAACAAGATGGAATGGTAATTCTTGAATTATTATAATAAATTTTGACTGAAAAATCAAGGCGAACTTATTGTTATTTAAAGCAATTTTTGTTAAAATAAATCAAGGATAAGAATCAGGAATCAATAATCAAGATCAAAAATAAAATAATGAATTATATGGGCTATAATTCTTAATTCTTGCTTCTTAATTCATAGCTAAAAATATGCCAACATTAGACAATAAAAAAATTATCAAACAATATCAGAAATTTCAGGTGGCCAGAACTATCTCGTTGTTGCCTAAACAAATAGTAGAATCCTGGGCAGATGTTTTGTCATTAAAATTACCTAAAAGTTATCGTCGCCCGCAAAATATAGTTGTTAGCGGCATGGGCGGCTCGGGTTTAGCCGCCGAACTGCTTAGGAGTCTTTATGGCCGAACCCTGAAAATTCCCCTGATTCTGGTACATAATTATCACCTGCCAAAATTTGTGAATAATAAAAGTTTGGTGGTAATTTCCAGCTATTCGGGCCAAACCGAAGAATCATTGGATTGTTTAAATGAGGCCTTGGCTTATAAAGCTAAAGTTTTTTGTCTGGCTAGCGGCGGTCAGCTGATAATTACCGCTAAAAAACACCGACTTCCCTATTATCTGATCAATAAAAAATTTAATCCGGCTAATCAGCCCCGGTATGGGATTGGTTCCCAGTTCGGCGCCATGCTGGCCTTGTTTGATAATTTAAAGCTATTAAAAATTTCCGACCGGGAAATTAAACAGTCGGCTGAATATTTGTCTATTTTAAATCAAACCCTTAAACCAGACATCAACAGCAATGAAAATTTTGCTAAAAAATTAGCTCGAGAATTAAATGGCCAATTGCCGATATTGATAGCGGCTGATTTTCTCTCAGCCAACAGTCATATCTTAGCCAATCAAATAAATGAAAGCGCCAAAAACTTGGCGCAGCCCTATGCGATTCCAGAACTTAGCCATCATTTGTTAGAAGGTTTAAAATTGCCGACCGCTGTCGCTGTTAAAATGAAGTTTTTATTTTTCAATTCCAACCTCTATTCGGCTAAAATTAGCCGGCATTTCACTATTGTGCAAAAAATATTGAAAAAACAAAAGATAAAATTTATTGATTATTCAATTATCGGCGACAGCCGACTGTCAATTGCCTTAGAGGCCCTGTTATTGAGCTCTTGGCTCAGTTATTATCTAGCTATTTTAAACGGGCAAAATCCTACCGCTGTGCCTTTAGTGGATTATTTTAAAAAGGAATTGGTTAAATGATTTCCGTCCTTTTTGGAAAGAAGTTTTATTTTATGAATTCGCTTAAAACCATATCAAAGCGATTAGCCAACCATCAAGCAATAGCCGGCCTATTGCTTTTTTTATTGGTTCTGGCTTTTTTTTCTTGGCTGGAATATGCTCCAACCTTGGCTGATCCTGATTCTTTTTATCATGCCAAAATGACGGCTTTAATCAGTGAAAATGGCCTGGTCCGGGATTTCCCTTATTTGCAATTTACCACTCTAAAAGACGGTTATATTGACCATCACCTGCTCTATCATCTTTATTTAATACCTTTTGTAAAAATTTTTCCTTTACCAGTAGGCCTGAAAATTGGCCATAGCTTATTAGCCGCCCTGGTTTTAGCAACTTTATATTGGTTGCTAACAAAACTTAAGGTACGCGGGGCTTGGGGCTATACTGTTTTTTTACTTTTGGTGGAGCCGTTTATTTTCCGACTTAGTTTAGTTAAGGCCCAGCCGCTTTCTTTGATTATTTTGCTTTTAGGCACCTATTTAATAATACGGAAAAAATTTTTAGGACTGACGCTTTTGTCTTTTATTTATGTTTGGAGCTATGGCGGCTGGTTCTTGATTCTGATTATAACCGCTATTTATGTGCTGGTTGAAAGCTGGGACCGGGCCTGGCTAAAAATCAGAGCCGACCGGTTGGCTAAGATAATTAATTTTAAAAATAAAAAAACTGATCTAATTAACAGATTATATGCCTGGGTAATTAGCTTTATAAAAAATGCGCTAAATAGCCAAAATTTTAAGTTGGTAACCAGTGTTCTATTAGGACTGGTTTTGGGACTGGTGATTAATCCCTATTTTCCCAAGAATTTGGAATTTTATTGGATACATATTATTAAAATTGCTTTGATAAATTATCAGGGTGTTATCGGCGTCGGGGCTGAATGGTATCCTTATAATATCAACGATTTTTTTATCAATAACCTTTTGCCGTTTATTTTGGCCTTGGTGGCTTTGGCGGTTTTTTTGAATTATCATCAGAAATTTGATGTGGTAGTAAAATATTTTCTGGCTCTGTTTTTGGCTTTTGTGATTGCTACCGCCAAAGCCCGCAGGAACGTGGAATATCTGGCTCCTCTGGCGGTCATTTTTTCGGCTTTGGTTTTTAGCCGCGGCTGGAGTTTAGACGAAATTCGCGGTGATTTCCAGGCCTTTGGCCGCTTATTTAAAAAGGTTTTTTTAAATGATTGGCGCGCTAAGGTTTTGTTTACTTTATTTTCAATTTTAACAGTAACAGTTATTTTTTATAAAATGCCCTATCAAGCCAAAAAATCGCTGGACAACGGGTTCAATTATAATTACTTAAAATCGGCTTCTGAGTATTTACTGGCCAACAGCCAGCCGGGCGATATCGTTTTCCAAAGCGATTGGGATGAATTTCCCATACTTTTTTACCATAATAGCCGGAATTATTATATTGTTGGTTTGGATCCCACCTTTATGTACTTAAAAAATCCTGATCTATACAATAAATGGGCGGATATCACCAGAGGCCAGAGAGCCGAGGATATTTATGGGATTATTAAAAATGATTTTAGGGCAAAATATGTCATTGCTACCCTTGACCATAAAGAGTTAATTGCCAATTTGGATAATAATTTTTATTTTGCTAAGGTGTATAGCGACAATGAAGCCGTCATTTATAAGGTCTTATAAGTTTAAAAATGAAAATCGTCATAGCCATACCCGCCTACAACGAAGAATTGGTTTTAGAAAAAAACATCAATAAAATTTCAGATTTTTGCGTCAAAAATTTGGTCGGTAACGAATTTATTATTATCATTGCCAATAATAACTCTACCGATAAAACGGCTGAAATAGCCAATCAACTGTCAGCCCAAAATCCGGCCATTCGCCATTTATTGCTTAATCAAAGAGGCAAGGGCTTAGCCATCGCGAAGGCCTGGCAAGAGACGGTAGCAGACATTTATTGTTTTATGGATGCTGATTTAGCTACTGATTTGTCGGCTTTATTGACAGCGGTTGAACAGATAAGGTTAGGGGCTGAAGTGGTAGTAGGTTCCAGATTCCATCAGGCCTCAAAAGTCAAAAGGTCTTGGAGCCGGGCCTTTATATCCAGGTGCTATCGGTTGTTTTTTAAAGCTCTTTTTAAGATACCAATCAACGATTTTCCTTGCGGCTTCAAAGCCATTAATAAAAAAGTCAGAGATAGCGTTTTAAATGATATTTTAAACACCGGTTTTTTTTGGGATACGGAAATGCTGGTTTTAGCCAGCCGGCAGGGTTTTTCCCTAACGGAAATTCCGGTTATTTGGTCGGAGTTTATTGAGCCCGACAGGAAAAGCCGTCTCAATATTATCAAGACAGCTTTTGATTATATCAGACAATCAATTTTATTGAAAATCCGGCTGGCTAAATTAAAGAAATAAAAAATTGGCAATAAAAATAACCGGCCTTTTATCAAGCAGGTTATTTACTTTATTTATTTTAGAGTTTCTGTAATTTTGGTTATAACAAAACTGGTGATAATATAAGCGGCCAAAATGATGATGAGGCCGATAACGGCGTTCTTGATATAGCCCTTGGCTTTATCAACTTTGCTCGGGTCGCCGCCAGCTGTCAGCCAGAGGAAACCGGCGTAGATAATCAAAACCACTGCTAAGACGCCTAAAAAGCCCAGAAAAGTTTGGACAATTTTGCCGATGGCTGTTTTTAAATCGGGGGTGCTATGAGGTAAATCAGTGTCTTTAACCGCGTTATTTAAACCCGTAGTTATTTCATTAACGGCTTGAACTTGGAATTGAGGCAGGATTACCACGGAAAAAACCAGAGCCATAATCAATAGGCCGAATATAATTTTAACTGTTTTGTTCATACCTTTTTTGAATAATTATTAACTTTACATATAAATTGTAATCAATTTATCAAATATTGGCAATAATCGGCCGGTCTTTGATCAAGGCCGGATTTAAAAACACCCGCTTGAAGCGAGTGTTTTTACTAATTGGCTTATTGCAGAGTTTCTACAACTTGGTCCAAAACAAAACTGGTGATGATATAAGCGGCTAAAATAATAATGATGCCGATAATAGCGTTCTTGATATAACCCTTGGCTTTATCAACTTTACTGCTGTCACCGCCAGCGGTCATCCAGAGGAAGCCGGCATAGATAATCAAAACCACTGCCAAGACGCCTAAAAAGCCCAGAAAGATTTGAACGATTTTACCGATAGCTGTTTTTAAATCGGTGGTGCCGCTGGGCAGATCACTGGCTCCACCTATAAAATCAGTCAAGCCGTCAGTTATGACATTGGCCGAAGCTAATTGTGGTGACACCAGAACAGCCGAGAAAACCAGCCCTAAAACTAATAAGCTAAGAAGCGTTTTAGCTGTTTTTTTTCCACTTTTGGCGGATATAATTCCCTTCATGTTTTTAAGTTTATTATTAATTGGTATTTTAAGTTAACTGGAAAATTGGTCGATGATGGTATAAACAATGGCATAAGACGACATAATAATCACCAAACCGATAGTCGCTTTAATAATAATGTCTTTGGCCTTTTGAATTTTGCTACTATCACCACCGGCTGTCATCCACATAAAGCCGCCGTAAATGATCAAAATTATAAATAAAACGCCGATAAACCCCAATAAGGCCTGAATAATTTTGCCTGTCAAATCATAAATAGTATCGCCAGTAATCAGCTCGGGCGCGGCACTTTTTAAATTAGTCAATGGATTGGCGTCAGCAGCTAAAACAATTATCGGCAGGACTAATAAAGCCAAAAAAATTATTAGTAAAAATTTCACCAGTATTTTTTTCATAAGGATTATAGCAGTTAATGGGAGGGATAACCCTCCCATTAACTCATATATTAGTCAGTTAATTGTCCGCCGACTGCTGTGATCGCGAAATTAGCGATTATATACGCTGCCAAGATAATAACGATACCGACTATGCCTGAAATGATAAGTTTTTTGGCTTTGTCAACTTTACTATCATCACCAGCGGCTGTCATCCAGAGGAAACCGCCCCAAAGAATAATAATTACCGCTAAAATTCCCAAAAAACTCAATAAAAGCTGGATGATAGAATTAATACTTTCTCTTAAGTCCCTTTGTCCCAAGCCGATGCCAGCGGCATTTTCCAGCCCCAGATTAAGATCTGCGGCCAAAGCCAAGGTCGGCAGGGCTAAAATCGATAAAACCATAACAGTTAGTGTACCAACTGCTATTTTTTTTAAGGTTAATTTGCTCATTTTGTCACCCCCTTTCTTTTAAGAAGTTTAAATTATTTATTAAACATTGATTAAATTAGCTCAATAAAATTCATCATCTTGCCCTGTAGTGTCCGCCTAAGGCGAACTACTGCTGGGGTTACCCCCCTTAAATAATTCAAATACTTATTATTAGGTTAATAAAATCAAATAGTTTTATCTAGTTATTATAAGCTATTTAAACCTGGTCAGCAAAGTGATTGTCCACTTGACTCTTTTGCCCTTTTAATTTTTAAAAGATTTTTACGATTATATTTTTAATGATTTATTAAGAGCATTGATTATTAGTGCTTGACCAATTGGAGAAACTGCTGCCGCCGAACATCGCTTCAATGATGACATTAACCAGCGTCCAGGCCAGCATCACAATAAAAATGCCCACTACGGTGGCGATTAAAATATCTTTGCCCCATTTTATCCGGGTTTCATTACCGTAGGCGGTGATAAAAACCAGGCCACCGTAGATAAACATTAAAATGGCAAAAGCGCCGCTTAAGCCGACCAGTATATTGGCACCGTTGACGAATAATTCAACAAAATCGCAAACAGTGCAATCTTCCGTACCTTCAACGCAGGCGATGTTTTCAAATAATGTGCCTTGATAAGAAATTGCCTGGCTAATATGGGAAATCAACAATACTCCTATCACCACTGGCAAAATTATCGTTGCCCCTTTTAGTTTCATTGGTTGGTTTGGTTAATTTTTGAGATAGCGTCTTTGATGGCATTGGCAAAGGCTCGTTCGTCATGGGCGGCCGGCAGGGCTTCCAAGAGTTCCTTAAATATCTCTTCAACAGCCGGCTGATTCTGGCCTTGGTACCAGTTTTTGGCTGTTAGCGCCTGAATTGAGGTCGGATACAGATCTTCATCGTCTATTTGGGAATTGATCAGTTCTTTTAAGGCCGTCGGCCGCTGGGTTTTTTCCAGATAATTGATAACTTGGTCCTTAGCAGTAATAAAAAGTAGGAAATCCCAAGCCTCGTCTTTGTGAGCCGATTTTTTAGAAACCCCCTCCAACCAATAGCTGGAATAATTAACTTGGTTGTCCGGGTTGATTTGAGGTAGGGGAGCGAGGCCTAAGTTAAGCTTGGGCGATCGGGAGCGGATACCGGGCAGTTGATAATTGTAGCCGAACATAAAGGCCACTTTACCACTTAAAAAAGCGTCAAATGAGTTGGGCATTTCGCTATTCCAAGCGTAGACGCTTTTTACAGGCGACGAGAAATCCAGATAAAATCTGATTGCTTCCAAACCCGGGAAATATTTTTCAGTCGTGGCATTGTTAAAAACCGCCAAACCATTACCGCTGGTCATTTCTGCCCCGTTTTGCATCATCAGGAGTGAAATGATATCAAAACTTCTTTCAATGTTATAGCCGGTACCCAAAGCCGTACCGGCTTGGATGATGTTGCCGGCGCTGTCAAAGCGAGTTGATTTTTGCACCGCTTCCTGGAAAGCTTTCCAATCCTTGGGCAATTGGGAAATACCTGATTTATTTAAAATATCCTTATTATAAAACATCACCAGAGTTTCCAAGCTTAGTGGCAACCCGTAGACCTGACCGTCTAAGACCGCGTCATCATAGACGGAATCAATAAAATTGGCTTTAATTTCCCGCAGTGACAGTGTTTTTTTGGTTCTCAACTCATAGGCGATTTCTTTTTTTACGGTTCCTTTGGTATATTGGTAAGCCAGAGTGATTTCTGACGGCATCGGCTCTAATTTGGCCTGGTATTTTTTAACGGCATTTTCATTGATACTGAAAATATCCGGTCCCCGGTCTTCAGCCAGCGCTTCCAGGAGTTCTTGCTCATATTCCTCTATCCTGAATTGGCGGTAATTTATCTTGATGTTGGGGTGCAACAACTTATAAGCCGTGATGATTTCCTCAAAAGAGTCCTGGTCGTCAAAAACCCGCCAGTAATTCAACTCTATTGGCTTCATTTTTTCTTGGACGGCCGCTCCCGGATTTTTACAGCCAAAGCCGGCTGTCAGCAAAAATACCAAAATCAGAAATAAATTCAAGACATTGATACATTTTTTTTTCATGGGATTTTTATGATTATTCTTGGCTTGCTTATATTATACAATAAAATCTTAAAAATAAAAAAACCCTGTTCTTTGTAGGGAACAGAGTTTTTTGTAGTGTTAATATTTTTTATTTATTTAATTCTGAAAATTGGCGGTGTTTGTTTAAAAAAGTCAGAACCCATTTTGCGGAGAACCCTGAAAACTAATGCGGACTCGGCAGGGCGAAACATTTGACTGGGGATATGGATTCGCCCTGCCTCGGCTGTATTCCCGCCCGCAGGAGGGGTCTGGGGAGGAATGCGGGCGGGTTTCGGACTGGGGGTTTTCGGAAAAAAATTCTCGGCTAATTCCTCTGAAACAAATCATTGTCCGTCCATAAATCCAGACATATCAATCAATTTTGCTTTTGTATAGACAATGTTTGTTTCCTCGGCTGTTAAAAAATCAAATGTATGTATTTTGAATAAATTAAAAACTTCATTATTCTCTTCATAGAAGTTTTTAATTTTCAATAATGATTTTTTATTGAAAGAATGCACTCCAAAACTTTTTCTAAAGTATTGGTCGAAAGCAGGAACATTGGCAAAAACTCCTAACATGATTTTTGTTATCAGAGTATCACTCGGTTTATTTTCCTTTCCGAGCGCAGAAACTATTTGTTGTTTGCAATTTAACAAAAATGAAATGTTTTCTTCGTTATAATTTTCCACATCAATTTCCCATAACTTTGGATTCATTTTTGAAATTGCAACAATCAAACTTTTATAGTTTCTGACACTTTTTTCAAGAAGAAAAGACGAGCCTCTCATCATCCCCCAACTCGCTAAATAAAAACCTATTTGCAAACAACTCGTTTGGAGATTTTTTCCATCTGCTAACTCGGAAAGTCTTTTCTCTTTGTAGAATGAATAAAAATGGTTATAACAAAAATCAAAAGAAGCATATCGCTCATCTGCTTTTCTCCCTTTGTTTTTGCCTTGGCCTTCTAAAAATCGGTCAAGTGATTTTTTGATGTCGTTCATAATTTATTCTAAATCACTTTTGCCGATATTACATACTGAACAAAGCGTTTGTAAATTTTCTAAAACAGTTTCGCCGCCTTTTGCCCACGCTTTGACATGGTCAACATGCAGAATAATACTCGGGTCAGTCGCGGGCGACCGCCCGCAATTTTTACATTTGAAATTATCACGCCTCATTACAATAAAGCGAAGCCTCCAATTTATCTCACGCTTTGTTTTATGTTTTGTTGAGGTTTCAACTTGTAAATTCGCAATTGATTTTTCTGTTGAAATGCCCTCCTCATTATTGATATTAGCAACAAATATTTCTAACCCTTTCATCCAAGTACCAAAATGTTTTTTATAAACGCCAGCACTGTATTTTGATAATGGCGGAAACATATCAGCCTGTATCGGCTGATGTCCGAGTTTTGTCCAAACCTCTTCCAAATTTTGGAAAAGCTCGTCATCACTCAATCGTATACTCTTTTGATGTCTCGCTAAATTAAGACCTGCTCGTTCGTGTGCTTTTGCCCATCCACCAAATCGGTCAGCCATATTAGAACTATCGAATTTTCCAAATTCGTCCTGTTGTTCTCTGGTAACAAAATCTTGATTTAATTTCGCAGCGGTGTTTTTTAGATCAGCGATAAGCTCATCTATTGGTGTATTTCTATGAACTTTTTTTAGCTCAAATTTCATAAAATTATTTAATCAAATCCTCAATTGCGACATCTAGGGCTTTGGCGATTTTGCTCACAACAAACACAGAGGGCTTTTTGATAACACCAGTTTCAATCTTGGTAAGCGTTGTATAGGCAACATCCGCCTTACGAGCAAAATCGTCTTGAGTAAGTCCTAATTTTTGTCGCAATTTCCTTATTTTCTGTCCTAGTTGATTACTTTCCATATATTGATAACATTTAACTGTTGCTTGTTTTCGTTCGTAGTATTATACTAACAGATATGAGGACTTTAATCAATTTTGTAGCCGAGAATTTTGTTCCGAAAACCCCCAGTCCGAAACCCGCCCGCATTCCTCCCCAGACCCCTCCTGCGGGCGGGAATACAGCCGAGGCAGGGCGAATCCATATCC
>MHIM01000036.1 GCA_001817505.1 Candidatus Buchananbacteria bacterium RIFCSPLOWO2_01_FULL_39_33
CTGATAAATTGTCTACATAATCAGCCTGATAAATTGTCTACATAATCAGCACCGCTCCCGACTACCCTAAGTTCCACCACGTAATCGCTGGGCAGAGCCAAGAACGAGCCATCAATATCCCTGTCTTTAAAATCAAAACAAATCGGGCCAGCCGAGTTGCTATCACTGATTTCCACCTTATCGGTATCCGTGTAATAAACTAAAATACCATCATCGTCAATGGGGTTAAGCTGGGTGAAAACCACTTGCAACTTGGGAGAAAAGCCAGAACCCTTGAACCAATTTATCTTGATACTCTTGGCAGTATTAACACCAGTTCGTCGACCAATAAAATAAAGCTTGACACTCTGGCCGTTATAAAGACGCTGGCGGAAAAAGGTCAGCTCATAATCGGTTGAATCCCTAATGGTCCAATTTTCTCCCTCCCGGTCATCAGGCGATAGAGCGCCATTTGAGCCGCTAAAGCCGCCGATCTTATCCTTATCGCCATGCCTGAATAAATAAAGTGTTCGCTCTATTCCCGAATCAGCAGCATAGTAAGCCACGACCGAATTGTCAATTTCCGCCGCTTGCCGCAAATCGGATAAAATAAAAATGCCAAAGCCCAAAGCAATAGAAAGCAAGATTGACACCATCATCAGCGCCAAGATTAAGATTATGCCTTGTTCGTTTTTATATTTCATCAACGTTTATAAACTTTACTGGATATAGTGGTTTGAATAGTTATTTCTCTTTCATGTTTGGGATTAACCGCTTTATTTTTTAATTTCATCAGTAAAGTTACTCGGGGCTGGATATTGCTCTGCGGGTCTTCACCCCATTTATTTCCTTGGCTAGGATAAACATAAAATTGCAGGTCCACGACTTCAACATCTTCAGCGTTTAACTGGGCCGTCTGGTCATTAACCATGTATTCCAAATTACCATTAATTTTCTTAATAGAAACTTGATCGCCGAATTCATCTTTTAAAAATTCAAGATGATTTTGCGGCGGCGGGCTATCAATCGGGTAAGTTATTTCCCTGGCTCTCACTTCTCTGGCGATTTTTTCTACCAGATACCGGCCTTCATTCTGCAAACGCTGGAAATTGGCTGTCTGCTGATGCAAATTATTGGTATTGAAATAGACCGTGGAAATAATAACCGAGGCAAGGGAAAAAATTCCAATAGCCACCACCACTTCAACCAAGGTAAAGCCCAGTTGTGTTTTTTTGTTTTGGTGTTTTTTTGTTTTGGTGATCATTATTTCCAATTAAATAGCCGGTCGCTGACCGTTATTTCTCTGATTTGTCCTTTCAGCGTCCAACGCACAGTGGACTTGACATCCAGACCGATTTTTAGGTTTTCAGCCGGGCAAGGGATCTCAATTATTGTAAAATTAAAATCATCGCATTTCAAATTACTGTCAGCGTCAAAACAACAAACATTTTGCATGGTAATCAAGCGCCGATAAATGGTCGGCTGACCAGGATTATGGCTGTAAAAGCCGCTGTTTGAATCAATATATAATCGGCTTTGATCATCAGTAATATCATCAATTAAATAATCAAGATAAGCATTATCAGAGAAGATATTTTTAATCAGACCGCTGCCATCGTCGTCCAAGCCGCTATCCCAGCGACAGGGATCGTTAGACATATCCTCATAGAAGCAGGTCTCGTTGTTTTCAATGGCCAACCAATTGGAATCCCTGATATTTTTCACCATCTCCAGGCCTTCGCGCGCTAAATTGACGGCCAAGATGCGAGCACCAGCTTCTTGCTCGCCATTAAAATTAGATAAAAAAAGATTCCAAACGCTAAACAAGCCAACGGTTATAACGCCGATGGCTACCACCAACTCCAATAGTCCCTGACCTGATTGATTTTTAATAGTTTTTAATTTCATAACCTTCAACTTTACGGACTTATAATATCCATTCGGCCGGAAATACCGTTAATTTTTATCTTTTTGGTAATCGATGGATCATTGAGATGTTTTAGAATTATTTCAACACTGGTTAGAGGAGCGCCATCAAGATCAATCTCAATATTGCTTCTGGGTGGAGTAATTTTTATTAATAAATTATTGCCGGTTAGAAGATCAATAATTGATTTAGTCAATAAAACATTATCAATATCAATCTCACCACCAAGAGCGGTTTCGGCCCTTAAACTATAAAAGCAATCTGATGGGCAATCGTTGATTTCAAAAAGATAAGCCGTCGGCACTTCTCCAGCAACCATTTGGCCGGTCAGCGACGAGGTCTGCATTCTTTTAAGGCCATCTAAAAGCAAGAGGGCCTGGCTGTTTAACTCCCTAACTTTGGCCTGGCCGCGAAAATTAATAATCGTCAAGCTGGAAAAAATGCCGATAATGGCAATGACAATCATCATTTCGGCTAAGGTAAAGCCATTATTATTTTTAAACTTATAGAACATATGAAATAATTTAAAAATTTTCAATTTTCAATTTCTTCATGCCATAAGCAGATCCGCCTCTGGCGGAAAACAATTTAAAAATTTAAGAATTAATTAATTGTTTGAAAATTGAAAATTAGAAATTGAAAATTTGGTTACAAAATACTTAAATACCAATTAATTACCTCCTGGCTCCATAACAAAGCCAAAAAAATTCCCAGGGCCAAAAATGTGCCGAAAGGAATCTGGGATTTAAGTTCTTTTCTGCCCCAGATCAATAAAAAAACAGAAATTAAGGCGCCAATAATATAAGCAAAAAATAAGGCGACAATCACCGCTTTCAGCCCCAGCATCAAGCCAGCCAGCGCCCCCAAGCGCAGATCGCCGCCGCCGATCCAACGGCCGTTAGAAACAATATATTGTAAGGCAAAAAAACCAAAACCCACAACCGCTCCCAACAGCAAATCGAGCCAGCTAAAGCCGATAATTAAATTTAAAATTAGGGCTATAACCATGGCCGGCCAAGTGATTTTATCCAAAATCAGATACCACTTTAAATCGTAAATAAAAATGATAATTAAAAAGCCGACAAAAATCAGATTTCTTAGCCAGATCAAAAAAACCGCTGAATTGTAAAATAAATTCTCCCAGTCCAGCCAGCCAATAATGTTATAAGTTACTAAAACAAACAAAAAACCAGTGACCAATTCCACCAAGGGATACTGCCAAGCTATCGGTTGCCGGCAATAGCGGCATTGGCCTGATTGGCTAATAAAGCTTATTAGAGGAATCAAATCAATCGTCCCAAGAACATGCTGGCAATGAGGACATTGGGAGCGGGATTTGATAATCCGACCGCCGTCATGAGTTCTAATTACCACTACATTTAAAAAACTGCCGATAATAGTGCCAAAAATGAAAATGAATAAGTAAAACATCTAATATTAATTATTAATTTCTAATTTTTAATTTCTAAACAATTTTAAAATTTAAAAATTAATTAATTGTTTTTTAAATTAGAAATTGAAAATTTTTAAATTACCTACCTAATCCTTCTCTCGTCAAAGCATAGCGGCCGCTGGGCAGGCCGGCTAAAGAGCCCTCCAAATAAAATTCCACTCGGAAATTGTCAGCGGTCAGATCCGCCACCACATATCTTAAATTATCCAAATTGACCGGGTCAATGATTTCAGCGACTTCAATTGTCCTCTCGCCTCGGCCGGTACAGAAATTTATAACTGAACCCGGGCCGCATTCAGGGATCTGATAAGTATTGAACCTAAAAAAATAACTGTTTAAAGCCGCCTCCAACACTCTCATATCGCCCAAACGCTGATAATCACGGGCTTGAGTGGAATTATAAGAAAACCACCAAACTAAAAAGGCCAGAGTGATAATTAATAAAACGCTATAAATTATAATTTTTATTTTGCTTCTTTTGGACATAAAATAAACAATAAAGCAATAAATCAAGAAAACATTTCTATTTGTCATTCCTGACTTGATCAGGAATCCAGTCATACTTAAAAATATTCTGGATCCCCGCTTTCGCGGGGATGACAATTTGCTTTTTTGTTTTTTAGTTTTCTTGACATTATTATACCACAAAATACTGTCCTAAACCAAAACCCCGTACTTTTTTAAAAAAGTACGGGGTTATACCAATATCAGATAAATATTACGGGCAAACTGTAGCTCCTGCTCCAACACCAGCAGCCACTACTTTGGCATTACCAGTTGAGTCAACACAGAAATCGCCGGTTTCAGCGCATAAATCAGCCCAAGCCGCCCAAGCCGTGTCAGCTGCGCTGACTATTACATTGTAAACAACATCATCATCACTACAGGATGGCGGATCAATAACTGGGGAAACATCAGCAGCGCTCATATCCGGTCCACCAACAACATCGGTGGTGGTATAAATGCCACCTTCATGCGTAACTTCAGCAAAGGTCCTAAATTGCGTCAAATCACTCTTGATTTGGGCATCCCGGGCTTTATTTCTGGCAGTATTTAAAGAAACAATGGCCAAGGAAGAAAGCATACCGATGATGGCAATAACCACCAGAAGTTCAATTAAAGTAAAACCTTTTTTATTCATAAATCTAATTATTTAAGTTTATTTTGATTTTAGTCCACTCGAGTGGATAAAACTTGAATCGAGCTGGTTTAGCCCAATTCGGAATTTTGGACATTTTTCGACCTTTTGATTATTATTATTATTTAGATATCCACAGATGACTGTATTATAGCACAAAAGCACAAAAGCACAAAAACATGGAAAACTACTATTAGAAACTGGGATTGGAAATTAGAAATTAATTAATTGAAAATTGATTAAAAATTAGAAATTAGAAATTAAAAGTCAACTAAAACGCCGCTGACAATTGCCACATCGGCATAATCACCGCTGCCACAAAGCCGCCAACAGCCAGGCCCAAGAAAACCATAATAATCGGCTCTATTAAAGTGGATAAATTAACTATAGAGTTGTCAATTTCCCTGGTATAAAAATCAGTTATCCTATCCAGCACATTTTCCAGCTGGCCTGTTTCTTCGCCGACACTGACCATTTGGGAAACTAAGACCGGCAGATATTCATTGGCCACCAAGCTGCTGGCTAAAGAGCTGCCTTCATCAACGTCTTTAATGGTCTGGGCCAGCATTTCCTCATAGATAACATTGCCGACAATTTTTCTAACCACCCTCAAGGACTTGGCGGTTGGCACTCCGCCTCTTAAAAGGGTATTCAAGCTGCGGGTGATTCTGACAATATAAATATCAGTCAAGATTTTGCCGATAATTGGAGTTTTGATTTTAAACAAATCAAAAAGACGCCGGCCAGCAACCGTCTTATTAATAACCAAAAAAAATCCGCTCACTGCCACCGCGATCAAAATAGCAGTTAGATACCCGTAATTTATAAAAAAATTTGAAAAACCGATAAGCCATCTGGTCATCAGCGGCAAAGTCGTGCCCGACTCTTGTAATAATTGGGTCATTTGAGGAATGACAAAAATCATCATAATCAAGCCGACAGCTAAAAGCCCGAAAAGTATGAAAGCCGGATAAATCATAGCTCCCCTGATCTTTGACCGCAGATCATAATCTTTTTCCTGTTGATCGGCCAAATAATTCATTATCTCCCCCAAGCGGCCAGAGGTCTCGCCAGAAGTTACAATATTGGAATAAAAATCACTAAAAACATTGGGGAAAAGCGCCATAGATTGCGATAATTTGGCGCCGCCGGCCACTTCATCGGCAATATTGGAAATAACGGTCTTGAAATATTTATTACGGGTTTGCTTGATCAAAATCCTTAAGGCCTTGACAATGGGCAGATTAGCATCAATCATCACCGCCAACTGCCTAAAAAATATGACCTTTTCTCTTATTTTCACCCTATTTAAAAAACTCAAGAGATGACCGCTAAAATCCTTGGCGCTTTGCCGCCTTATTTCTATAATGGACATATTCTTCTCCACCAAAAGATTAACAACAATATCCTCGCTAGCGGCTTCAACCAGGCCTTCAATTAATTGGCCTTTGGTATTTTTAGCTTTATAAAAAAATAATGACATTGATTTATTTTAAAGAGTCCTCCAATATTTTCCTATCGGCCGCATTAGTTAGAGCGTCTTCTCGGGAAATTTGCCTGGACCTGACTAATTCAGTCAAGGCCTGATTAAAGGAGACCATGCCTTCTTTTCTGGAAGTTTGGACAATATTGTCTAAATTGGCTATATTGCCATCGGCAATTATTGATTTGACCGCGTCATTGACTATTAATATCTCCTGGGCTATAACTAAGCCGCCGCCGATCCGGGGAATGACTTTTTGGCAGATTACCGCTTTCAGCGCTGTGGCCAAAAGATCTCTGACGCGCTCTTGGTCATAAGCGGGGAAAATATCTAAAATCCTCTTAACGGTATTGGCCACCGAATCGGCGCTAAGAGCCGTCAGAACCAAAGAGCTGCCGCGAGCAATTTCTAAAACCATCGGAATTATAGCTGGCTTATTTATTTCTTCTAAAAATAAAACATCGCCGTCTTCCTCCTCAAAATATTTCAGCGCTTCTTCAAAGGAATTGGTGTCCAGCCCGATTTCCCTTTGTTCAACGATACTTTGATTATTAGTGAAGATGTATTCTATCGGGTCCTCAATGGTGATGATATATTCTCTTCTCTGGCGATTTATTTCCTCTATTAAAGCGGCAACGGTGGTTGAACGGCCGCTGCCAAACGAACCGGAAACTATTATCAGGCCATGCTTATATTTGATCAGTTCAGCCAAAATCGGATTGAGCTTCAATGATTCCAACGTCGGCACTTGAGAAGGAATATACCTAAATGACACAGATAAAAAGCCCTTTTGATAAAAAATATTGACTTTAAACCTTAAATTCCTGTCAAAATTGCGAGCCAAGACAATCTCCCGGTCACTAGACAGTTTCTTCTTCTTACTTTCGTCAAGCAAAAAATCAACTAATCCACCCATATATTCCGAAGTTATCAGGCTCTGGTCGGAAAGTAGAATCAACTTATCGTCTATCCGCAAAATCGGATTACTGCCCACTGAAAAATGCAAATCAGAAGCGCCCCTTTTCACCGCTTCGGTTAAAATGTTCTTGATTGACAATTCTTGGCTGACTGACATCAATTAGCGTTAATTTAATCAATAGCTTTCTTTTTGGCTAAATCCTTGATTTTAGCCACCACTTCCGATGGCATAAAATGCGCTTTAATTAAATAATCATCAGCACCCAAATCCAAACCTCTCTTAACATCAGCTTTTTGGCTAAGATTCGTTAATAAAATTACCGGGATATCTTTTAGTCCGCTGTCTTTTTTCATATTTTCCAAAACCACGAAGCCGTTCACTTTGGGCAAAATTAAATCCAAAAGCACGACTGCTGGTTTCCTTTTGGCCACTATTTCCAAACCCTTCTCACCATCATGGGCCACCGACACCTCAAAGCCCTCCAGTTCAAATTTGGCTTTATAAAGATCGGCTAAAAAAACATCATCTTCAATAATTAAAACTGAAATTTTATTGGCGGTTTTTTTGGGCATATTATCTTAATAATTATTAAGTCATTAGCTCTGGGAGGCCCTCATCACTTCCTCAATGGTGGTCAGGCCGTTTAAGGCCTTGATAAGGCCATCCTGCATTAAAGTGACAAAACCCTGTTTTTTCATTAAGACCCTGACCTCTTCCAAAGTAAATTCGCTGGATATCAAGTCCTTAAACTGCACGTTGATTTCTAAAATCTCGGCTACGACTGTCCGACCATAGTAGCCCGTCTGGCCGCATTCCGAACAGCCGGTTCCTTTATAAAATCTATATTGGCCGGCCAAATTTTTTAAATACTGTTCGGGTATATTGGCTATTTCAGCCATAACCGCTTTCTCAGTCAGCGGCGGCAATTTCATTTCCTGCCGGCAATGAGAGCAGATTTTTCTGACTAAGCGCTGGGCCATTAAAAGGTTAAGAGTGGAAGCGATCAAAAACGGCTCGGCTTTCATATCAATAAGGCGAGGAATCGCTCCCCAAGCGCTGTTGGTGTGCAGTGTAGAGAACACTAAATGGCCGGTTAAGCCGGCATGAATGACTAATTCAGCCGTTTCATTGTCGCGGACCTCGCCCACCATAACAATATTGGGGTCTTGGCGCAAGATAGCCCTTAAACCGGAAGCGAAAGTAAAGCCGATTTCCGGATTGATTTGCGACTGATTTATACCTTCAATATAATATTCTATCGGGTCTTCCAGGGTGGTAATGTTGACATTTTCGCCATTTAACATATTTAAAACCGAATAAAGGGTAGTGGTTTTGCCGGAGCCGGTCGGACCGGTTAAAAGAAATATGCCATGGGGCCTGGTAATGTTATTTTCTACTATTTTAATATGATAATCGCTAAAGCCCAAGCCGGCTAAATTTGGTACACCAGCCGAAGTGTCTAAAACCCTCATCGCCACCTTCTCGGCATTAAGCATGGGAAAAACCGAGATCCTTAAATCCACGTCTTTATTGTCTAATTTTATTCTGATCCGGCCATCCTGCGGCTTTCTGGTTTCATCTAACTTTAAATTAGCCAGGACTTTTATCCGAGAAACCACCGAATTGTACAGATAATTTGGCAAAGTGATGGTGGTGTGTAAAATTCCGTCAACGCGGTATCTCACTCGGCCTTCGTTATGCTTGGGTTCAATATGGATATCAGAGGCGCCACCCTCAACGGCGTGGCGGATAATGACCGAAACAATTTTAGCCACTGGCGCTGATTTAATAACATCCGTCGTCTCAATAATTTCTTCCATCCCCATCTCCTCTTTTTCGGCAAGGCTGAATTTTTCCTTGGCTGATTGTAGTGCCGTGCCGATTTCCTTCTTGAAACCGCTGTATTGCCTGAAAACATTCTGATAATCTTCTAAAGAGATAGAAAAATAATTAGCATCTAAACCCTGCTGGCTGGCTAAAAACTCAATCGCTTCCTGGGCCTTGAAATCATAAGGGTTCACTAGGCCCACTTTGATGGTATTATTTTGCCTGTCAAAAATTACCATTTCATAATTTTGGGCTACTTTGGGCGGCAAGAGATTTAAGACCGCCGGTTCAACTTTGATGTCAGTTAAAACAATTGATTCCAGATTGAAGGCCTGGCCTTTTATTTTGGCAAAATCGTCCGGGGTAAAGAGTCCCTGGCTAACAAAAAGCTCCTCGGGGGATTGGCCAGAGGTCTCAATTTCCTTTTCAATTTCTGACATTTGTTCAGCCGTTAGAAAATTTTTCTCCAGCAAGAAATTTTTAATTTGCAATAATTTGCTTTTATTATCCATAATCAAATGGACTGTTTTTATTTACTTATTGCTTAGGCGCGAAGGGATTGCCTCGCTGGGGGTTTTCCCTAACCGCCGAAATCGGCCATTCCCCATATTGCTTAAATTTGGCTAATTGCCAGATGATTTTTTGTTTTAAGGTTTTATCAATATTATCCCCAGTCAAGGGGGCTGTTACCTCTTTATGCTCATTACTCCAGATTAATTTCTTGACCGCCGGTCCTAAAAACCAAACCGCTACAGCTATGATGGCTAGAATAGCTATAATAATTAAGAGTTTTCTAAAAAAATTTTTACCGCCTAAAATCATATTCTTAATCCTGGTAATAATAAGTGGCTAATTCCAATTTATAACCGCTTTTGGCCGGAGTAAAGCTAATGGCTTTAACGTCAAAAATCATCAAACTGGACTCCAGAGCCTCAATAAATTGGCTGAAACTGCCATAATCATTGCTAGCCAAACCGCTGACTGCCATTTCAATATCCACCTTTTTAAGCCGGCTGTCGCTTAAATTATTGGCGCTGGCTTCATCGGCTTGGATACTTTCCACTATAAATTTATGATCACTGGCTAATTTGGTCAGTTGAATGATAATTGAAGGTAAATCAAAAACGCTGGGCAGAGCCAAAGCCAACTGCCTTTCTTCCACCGGCGTGAATTCTATAATCTGGTTGGAATATTGGCTTAAAAATTCACTCTCGGTCTGAAGCTTATAAACCTCATTTTGTAAAGTTGATAAGTCAACGCTTCGTTCAAGATTCATTTCCCACTTAGGCAGGATAACAATATAATAGCCGGCGAATAAAACAACTAAGCCAATTAAAATGACAATCAACTTAAAATATCTGTTTAAAAATTCAGCATATTTTTTATCGGGTTCTTTTTTAACAGCCCAATTGCCGGTTGGATTGTTAATTTCTTTTAATTCAGCCATAGTTTTATTAAAACGCTATTTATTTTCAGCGATAAAAACGCCGTCAGCCAAATCCAAATTAATATCAAATTTTATGCCCCCAAAGCCGGCTTTATCGTTAGTGACTATTTCCAAATTATTCACTTTTAGCTGATTGACAAAATCAGCGGCTTGTTTTAAAGCCACTATCTGTTGAGCGGCTTGACGGTAACTGTCAGCCACCCGCTCTTCAACCGCTTGGCCGCCAGCCGCTGTCGCCACTGCCGGCAAGATAAACCGGCCGGAAGTATCAGCCGTGAACTCGGTATAATAAACATTATCCAGCGTATATTTTTCCAGCAAGCCGAAAAATTTCGTCCAATAAATGTGTTTTTCCAGTAACTGGCTGATAACCAGTAATTTATCCTGAAGTCCGATATTTTTTTTTCGGATATCCTTAAAACCGCTGATATAAGCCACCAGCTGGCTTTGGTTTCGGCTAAGCTGGTAAATTTTTCCTTCAATCACCTTTTGTTGCTGGTTTAAAAACAGATAAGCGGCAGTAACGACTAAAGCTGGAATGATGATCGCCAAAATCATAGCCACTATTTGTTGTTGACTTCGGGAATACTGCCGGAATAAAAGCTCTTCCGGAACTAGATTAATATCCAATTGGGACTTGACCGCTTTGGGAGCAGTATGATATTTTTCTAAGGTTTTAGTTTTTACCGGTAATTGAGGCATAGCTTTTGAGGGGGCAATTGGCTCAATTAATAATTTCTTTTCTTCGCTGTTTAAAGGTATGATAGCATATTTTTTATATTTTTTCCTTAGTTGAAAAAGATTTTTCAAGCTGGCAAAAAAACCTAAGCCCCTTTTCTTTCGCGCTTGGCTGTATTTCAAATCAACCCTGGCCGGCTTAGCCGCTTGAGCCGGCAGTTTAAAAGCAGGCAAAGTGGAAACTGCCTGGGCTTGAATTAATGGCTTGAGCGGCGATTTGGCTGGGCCGATTGAACTCCAAAATGATCTTTTCGGTTTAATTAAAATCGGGGGCTGACTGGAAATTGGGCCGTATTTGATAATTGGTTTCGGGCTGATTAACGGTTTAGCAATTTGAGGAGCCAATTGAGGTCTTAGAGCGCCATTAGCAACCGGAGCCGCCAGTTTCTTTGGCCCAAAAGTTTTCGCCCAAAGGGACTGATGAGGCGGTTTAATGGGAGCCGGCAGCTTTTCCCGGTGGCCGGCTGAAAGATCAATAGTAAAAACCTTAGGCCTCCTGGCGGCTCGTTTCATTTCCCTTAAATCACGTTCTCTCATTTTTTCCGGTAAGAGATTGATGTTATTGGACATCTGGTATATTATTATATTGCTATATTGCTAAATTATATTATATTGATAGTTTTTCATTGGTATATTTTATAAGATGATTAATTTCCCTTGGAAGTTTATTTATTTTTTCCATTATATGCCTATATTGATCTTTAGTAATTAATTTTCTAATTAATGCTTTCTGGGTCCAATTTTGCGATTCTTTAATGGAGCCAAAACTATATCTATAAAATTTAATTTTATCTTTCTTACCATATCTGCCAAATCCTTCTGCTAGATTGGATGAAATAGAATCAATAGCCCTAATATACTGTACCAATAGTATCCTTGGCAAAATCTTCCCATTTAACCACAGTATTACAAATATAATTAGAAAGATGAAAAGAAATTACATAAGCATTGATATTTTTTAACTCTAAATAATTTTTTTCTTCCATAACAATCCAGCAATATAATAATATAACAATCTAACAATATAATTACTCAATATCCCTCATCGCCAAGCCGATGGCAACAGCAAACCGAGAACCCAAACGGTCTAAAATCGGTTTCAATTCGGTGGGAAAGATGACTCTGGCCCAAGGATCGCCGATGTAGGTGTTAATATTGAGCAGCTTGGACAGATAACCGGCTAAATTACCCAAGAGCGCCGAACCGCCGGTTAAAATTATTTTTTCCACCCGGCGCTTATTCTGTTCTTGATAGACATTAAGAGTGTATTTTATCTCGTTTAAAATCGGCAAAAAGGACTTTTCAACTGTTTGAGGCAAAATGTTATCCGCTGTCTCCGAGCCCAAAGATAAGTCCTGCTTGAATTGCTCGGCCCGGTCAAAATTGACATTTAAACTATTGGAAATCGCCCGGGTTATCATCGTGCCGCCCATTTCCAAACTTCGATTCAAAACCGGTAGGCCTCTTTCTACCACCGATAAACTGGAAGTGGTAGCGCCTAAATCCACCAGCATAATGACCGATTTGTCGTTGCCAACCAAGGAGCGAATCAAGGCAAAATTTTCCGTTTCCAAACTTAGCAGAGTCAAGCCGGCCGCCTTGAATATATCCACATATCTTTTTACCAAATCCCGGCTGGCGCCAGTTAAAAGTATCTTTAAATTTTTCTGGGGTTTGGAAAAAATTTTTTTAATTGATTTGGCTTCCTGGTTAGAACTGTAATTATTTGGGAAGTCAGGGGATTTAGGGCTTTGACCTTCTGATTTTAATTCCGGCTCATCAATAATTTTCCAATCCAGAATAATCTCTTCCAGGGGCAGAGGTATTATTTTTTTGGCCTCCCAGCTGATAGCCGAGGCCAATTCTTTTTTAGACAAAGCCGGCAAACTCAAAATAGAAGTAAAGACCGAAAAATTCGGCAGAGCGGCAATCACCTTCTTGGTAGAAGTCCGGGCTTTGGCGCCAATATCATTAATAATGGCCGCTGTATTAACGGCATCGTCAACCAAATTCCTGACCTCCGCCGGCTTTTTTTCTATAAAGCCGTAAGTCACCAGCCGCGGCCGGCCTTTAAAATTGGCTAATTCCACTACTTTAATGGAAGAAGTGCCTATATCAATGCCCAGGTAATTAGCTTTAGGGGAAAAAATGCTCATAACAATTACGGATTTAAGAATTTAGAATTATGAATTATGAATCAATTTTAAAATTTAGATCTTCCCCTCCTTACCAAGGAGGGGTATGGGGTGGTTGGCCGAAGTTTTCCGGCAAACCCCTCTGTCGCTTCGCGACTTCTCCCCTTGGTAAGGGGAGAATTTTATATCATCAGTACGAAAAATCCCGAATAACCGGCAAACCCTCAACGAATCCTTCCAACCCCTTGGAGGGATTGGTTGATAGACGGCCATCGTAGATTATCCTTTCCGAACCTTGAAAAAGATCGGCGTAAGTCCGCCTAAAATCAAACGCTTTGGCAATAATCAAACCGGCCACTGTCAAGGCCTGATCAGAATCACCCGAAAAAAAGACGCCGCATTTATTGGCAATATACTCTGGATAGCCAGGGTTTGGCTCCGAATCAATCTGGCAAGCGTTGCCACTGCCTAAAACAATGAAAGCGCCGGCCACTTTGGTAACATTAGGATTAATTTTAACATCACCTTTAACTACCCAGGCCACGGAAGCCAGTTCTTTTAAATTATTCGGCACACCCGCAATATAAGTAATTTCACCGTTAATCGTTAAATCGCCATTCACTATTATTATACCATTGCCCGGCACACCAGCACCATTATTAAAAACAATTGGCGAAGGTATTTCTAAATCTCCAGTAAAATAATAAACCTTACCTTTCAATATTCCTTCAGTTGGACCAGTCCAAGAAGCATCTGACAGTTCATTAACTATCTGTCCGTATTTATTTCTGGTTTGACCTGACAAAGTTTTTGTTAGTAAACCATTGACATCAATTTTGCCCAGCGCATTTCTATAAATTTCTTGGCTTGGACTCTTAGCGGGAAAACCAACTAGGACACCTTTAACTAAGCCCTTGGCCAGCTCTTCACAACTTTGGGTTTTGATATTGGTATTAATATCCTTGGCAAAAATGCAATAAGTGGCGTTATTACCGCCGCCACTGGCTCTTTGGCGAAACCAATCGGGCGTATAAATTGAGCCGTAAGTCGTCTGCAGCCAAGGAAAAACGATATAACTATTGCCGGCTTGGGTATTAAAATGCAGCCAGCCCGCTCCAATTGATATATCCTGATTGCCATTCCAAGCCCAACCCAATAATTGGCCGTTAGTCAAATTTTGATTGACGCCGTATTGCTCGCAAGTTGAGCACTGGCCAATGTAACCGCCATCAGTATTGCAAACTATTCTTGATGTTGCCAGCGCTCCATCAACTTTATGACAATTGGAACAACTGCTACAGATATTACCGCTGCCGCCAATCACAAAGTCCGGTGTGTTAGGATCAGGATCTTGACCTTCGGGGTAATCAATACCATCAAAATTGGTCTGGGAAAAGCAAGTGTTGCAAGTGGCGAATTTTGTATCAGAATATAAAACACAGGGCTCCACTTCTTGCGGCTCTGGCGGTTCGCCTACCATAATAATAGTCCACTGCTCGCACTCCGGCTGGCAGTCATAACAGGCCTCGCCCAAACCCGGCCCTTGGTCTAGTCCGCGGCCGATTTTTATCCAGCCATCATCGCCCAATGACTCAACTTTGGCCCAGCCGGTTATTTTACCCGTTAAATTATCCATAGTGGTAGTCAAACTACCGCCGCCGGGCGGTGTCCCCAAACAAGTAGTGCCAAAACAAACCCAGCCGACATTTTCCGACCAGCCATAACTGGTGATGTTGTTATTAGAGTCAATTTTAACGCTATAATCAATGCCGCTACTAATACAACCGCCGGATAAGCAATTATCGGCATTAAGAGAAATCCAGCCGTAATTGTCCGACCAAATCCAGCCGGCCATATCATAAAACGCTCCCGGACCTCCAAGCGGCATTATTGCCTCCACCTCCGCCTGAAAGCCGTAAAAAAACAAGCCGACAATTATAACCAATACCATCAATAATGTCAAAGAACTGAATTTTAATATTTGAATCGGCATTTTAAAAATTACTAATCGCAAACACAAGTTCTTCTACCCCCAGTAGCATTGCAACTGATAACACCACTACCTGAACAAGAACCTAATGACCAATTTTTAGTTATTCTAATATCTGCTACATCTACAATATTATCACCATTTAGATCAAACTTTAATCCCGGCACCGATGAATCACAACCAGATTTTCCTTCACTATCATCACAAATAGAACATCCACTCGGTATACCCAAAGAACAATTAGTCACAAGTTGAATATCAACTGCATTTACAGAATCAACACCATTAAAATCAGGTTTTTGAAAACAAAAATCAGTATCATTAAAAATAGTAGTTTGACAATTCAGGTTATGACTGGAACAAACTTGACCACAAGTATTATTACCAGTGGCAATCAAGGGAAGGGCACCTAAGCTAGTGCTCCAATCAAAATCATTAGTATCCAATTCATCCATTTTTAGCGAGCCGTCTGAATTGATAATTGTTTTACTGACAATACCAGCCCAAATACTGCCGTCTTGCTTAATCGTCAAGCGGTCACCGCCAGTGTTCCAAATTTTTAAACTGTCATCGCTTTGGTTATTATAAATCGCCCAGTGGTCGCTGGCGCCAGCGCCATAGTGCAATTGGATTTCCGGATTTTGCGAAGTATCGGTAATTCGCAAGCGGGCGGCGCCGGCGGTAGTGTCATTAACTTCCAATTTTTCGGCTGGCGACACCGTGCCAAGGCCGACCTTATCCGTAATGGTGGTCAATCTTACAATCGTGCCATCATCAGTCCAGCCGCCACCAGCCGCTCCGCCGGGCCAGCTGGATTGGCAAACATCATTAATACATATTTGGCCGTAGACATTTAATTTAGCGTTCCTTTTGGCGGCGGCGGAAGAATTGCCGATGGTGACTATGCCGTCATTGCCATAGATACCGCCGTTCCGGGCCTCACCACCACCGACTAAATAAATATTGCCGGCATTACCGCCATTTTGACTTTCAAACAACCAGCTTTCGCCGTTGCCGCCCATACTAATATAAGAGTCAGCGCCGTCTTCGCCAACGCCAAGAGCATTTTCGAAAGTGCCTCGACCGGAAGCAATAACCGCGACAGTAGCCGAATAAGAGGTGAGATCAGTTTTTAACATGCCCGAATTAATGTAAGTAGAATATAAATAACTTTTACTGGCATTGCCAATCATTAAGCGATTATTCACATTATCCCAATAAAAATTGGAAGACGCTCCCAAAAGGCCATTATCATTATATTGAACTTCGCCATTATTGCCGGCGGCGGCGGCGACAAGTCCTAAGGACGAAGTGGCTGTCCAAGAAGCCAAGCCGGCGGTATCAGAAGTTAAAACCTTGCCCAGCGCGGGAGAACCGCCCACGATTTTAATTTTATTATTGACTACCACCGTATCGTCAACATCGCCCAGCCAAATATTTTCAGCTGTACCGCTTCTGCCATAAATCGCATTGACAAATAAGTCATTGTTCACGCCGGAAACAACCAAGTCGCCAGCCACATTCAATTTGTAAGCTCCCGGGCTGGCCGTGCCGATGCCGACATTAGTGCCATTATTATAAATAACACTATTAGCTATCAAATTATTAGTATTGTCATATCTAAGGGTCTGGCCGCTGGTGCCAGCTGGCAAAGCGCCGCCGCCAGTAGCAGTGAAACTTTTCCAGGTAGCGCCATCATAACCCCAGAAATCATTGCTAGAATAACTGATTGTACCTGCTGTTCCACCAACAGAAGAAGCTATTTTAAGGCCGCCATTAACTTCCAATTTCTGGGTTGGTGTTATTGCGCCAACTCCAGTGTTGCCGTCGCTTAAAATTGTCAAAGCGACGGCATTATTAGTGTATAATGCCAGAGAATTATTGGCATGATTGTATACAACACGCCCGATTCTAATATCGTCTTTATCGCCAAAATAAACTTGAGAAACGCCATTTGAGCCGCCAACGATAGCAATACTGGCGCCATAAGCAGAGGTATAATTTCTTTGAAATAAAGCGACTTCCGAACCAATCAAAGCCGGATTCCCCTCTTCAGCGGCATCAACAGCATGGACTCTTAAGGGTAAAGTATTACCGGTCGTATTTTGCCGAAGAGTTACCGTGCCATAAGAGGTGAGATTACCTGAACTATTAACTTGAAATTTATCGCCATCGCCGACTGTTAACAGAGACACCGGGGAAGCGTCGCCAATGCCGACATTCCAAGTTAAATTATTGGGATAAAGCGCCGCGCCGGTTTGCGTCCAATAATTAGTGCCAGCGCCGGCGCCACTGATGCAATCCTTCCAGCCGCTCGCTTCATAACATTTAAATTTATTTTCAACGCTATCGTAATAAATCACTCCGTTATTGCTTGAACCGGCCGGAGCTATGGCCTGCGGCCTGATTCTTAAAGCGCCGTCTATATCCAATTTCTGGCCGGGATCTGTCAGACCGATGCCAACGTTAGTCCCATCGTCAAGAATAAGAGAATCACCTATGGTCTTGGAAGTGATAAATTTAGCAACACTATTAGGTGTTCCATTGCCACTGATATCGCCGGTAGCCGGCAGCTGCCAAGAAGCCAAACCGTCGGCATCAGAAGTTAAGACCTTGCCGTCGCCTGGCACGCCGCCGGTAATTTTAACTTGGCCAGTAACTTCTAATTTAGCGCCAGGTTCAGCAATACCTATACCCACATTACCGCTTTGATGAACTTTAAAAACCGGACTATCCAATTGATCTTCTATGTTCAAATAAGAATAATTATAACTCACAGCAACGCCGCGGGATATATGCAACCCCTCTTTATCATCGGCCGTTCCCATATTTATAACTAATCTGGCCCAAGCAAGTGGCACAGAACCAATGCCGACATTACCATTATTATAATAAATACCGTATTGCGCGCTTAGCCATGGTCCCAAAATATCTGCCCAAGTATTTCGGCAATCGGTATTGTCAATAAAGCACAGTTTATCGGCAGTAACTGTATTACTAACAGTTAACGCTCCAGTTTTGGTTTGGCCGGTCGATCCGACATTTAAGGGAGCGGCTACGTTGCCTGCCGGTGGAGCAACATTCGGTTCTTGCCAAACCGCTAAAACCTTAAAACCAACCAAAAAAGTCGCAAAAACAACCGCAACTGGTAAAAAACCAGCTAAAAATAAATGGATTTTATTTTTTATTTTTTTCATGACAAATCAATAAAGCAATAAAACCAGAAAGCAAAAAAACAATTTTATTTATGTTTTTTGTCTTAAATTAGATATTTCTTTCCAAATCATAGCTCCAATTTCTTCGGCTAATTGAAGCATTTTATGATAATCATTTATATTTAAATATCCCTCTCTTTGAGAAAAATAAAGCAAATATTTTGATTCTTTTAATGACCCATAAGCAATTTCCAGAAAATTTAATCGGACTAAGGATTTTTGGCGAGCATAACCTTCAATATAATTAAGAATTGTTGACAGACCAGAACGACGAATTTGAGAGGTTATACCGTATAATTCTTCTTTGGGGAAATTATTGGTAAATTTATAGATAAAGTGAGCATATTCATCCATTTTCATCTTTAAATTTTCCTGATATTCATTCACCTTTAGTTTTTTAGTTTTCTGGTTTTATTGTTTTTTTGAGATTGACTTATCAACAGTTGTATTATACAATTATTATACAATAAAATCGTAAAAATCAGAAATTGACTTTATTTATTATAACACAAAATCAGCTTTTATTTAAAAAGTAAAAAATAAATTTAATAATAATTAAAATTATGGAAAACCTAATTTGGCTTATAGTGGCGGTGGTAGCAGTTATAATTTTTTGGCTGATCGCTGTCTATAACGGCTTAATTACCTTAAAAAACCGAACCAGCGAGGCCTGGTCCGATATTGATGTCCAGTTGAAAAGGCGCTATGATTTAATTCCCAATTTAATAGAGACGGTCAAGGGTTACGCCCAGCACGAACAAGGGACTCTGCAAAAAGTGGTTGAGGCCAGAAATGCCGCCATGAACCAAAGCGGTAGCGCTCAAAAAAAAGCGGCAGCGGAAAATATGCTCTCAAACACTTTAAAATCAATTTTCGCTTTGGCCGAAAGCTATCCGGATTTAAAAGCCAACCAAAATTTTCTGAAACTGCAAGATGAGCTCTCTGACACCGAAAATAAAATCCAGGCCGCCAGAAGATTTTATAATGGCAACGCCCGCGATTTCAATATCAAAATAGAAGTCTTCCCCAATAATTTGATCGCCGAGGCGTTGAATTTCAAGAAATATGATTTTTTTGAGGCCGAAGCAGGAGAAAAAAATCCGGTAACAGTTAAATTTTAACAATTGGTCTAAAGTTAAAAGTTATAAAGTTATAAAGTATTTATTAATACTAATTTTATAATTTTTACTTTTAACTTGATAACTTTATAAACTTTCTACTATCACACCGCTATGTATTCCCAAATAGATTCCAATAAAAGAAAAACTTGGTTTTTAATGATTTTATTTATAATTTTAATTTCGGCCTTAGGTTATTTTCTGGATTATTTCACCCAAGCCGGCAATGGCCTTTTAATAATGGCGATTATTATTTCGCTGGCTATGAGCTTATTCAGTTATTTTTCCGGCGATAAAGTGGCGCTGGCGGTGGCCGGCGCCAAAGAAATTAAGAGCAACGACAATCCTTACGTCTATAAAATGGTAGAAAATTTATGTATCACTGCCGGACTCCCCACACCTAAAGTTCACCTGATAGAAGATAAGGCCATCAACGCCTTTGCCACTGGTCGCGACCCTAAACACGCTTCCCTGGCCATCACCACCGGTGCTATCAGTAAACTGGCCAATGAAGAATTGGAAGGCGTTATCGCCCATGAATTGTCCCATATCAAAAACTATGACATTCGACTAATGATGATAGTCATAATTTTAGTCGGCATTATCGCTCTGATTTCCGATATGTTTTTGCGCCTGACTTTTGACGGAGGTCGACGCGGCAATGGAAAATCGGGCAATCCGATTCTTTTGATTATTGGCTTGGTTTTAATAATATTATCGCCTCTTATCGCCCAATTGATAAAATTGGCTGTTTCTCGCAAACGGGAATATCTGGCTGACGCGGCCGGCGCTCTTTTAACCCGTTATCCGGAGGGCTTGGCCAAAGCGCTGGAGAAAATCGCCAATGATCCGGCCCTTTTAAAAAGAGCCAATGGCGCTACCGCCCATCTTTACATCTCCAGCCCCTTTAAGGGAACCAAAAAATTCCTGGCTAACACTTTTTCCACTCATCCGCCGATTGAAGACAGGATAGCGCAATTAAGACAGATGGCGTAAAAATCTACAAATCTACAAATTAACTACAAATTTACGAATATTTGTAGATTTGTATAATAATTTGTAAATTTGTAGACGAAATAACAATTAAATATCACAATGCCTGATATTTTTGAAAAATTTTCCAATAATTACAAAAAATCGTTGAAAGCGGCGGCGGAATTAGCGGCCGAACTTCAACATGGTTTGATCGATCCCCGGCACATTCTTTACGGCTTAATTTCCAAAAAAGGCAGTGTTGGCGCGGAACTTTTTACTTCTTTGGAAATAAAAGCCGATGAGATCAGAAACAACATTGCTAAATCATCACTGATGAACAGCCAACTGGACTTAAAAACAACTCCCAAGTTTTCCGATTCAGCTAAACTGCTGGTGCAGAAATCAATAAAAATCGCTTACCTTAACCAGCACAAGTATGTCGGCACCGAACATCTTTTGGCAGCCATCTTAGAAGCTAACGACCCGGCCATAGAAAAATTATTCCAGCTGTTAAAAATTTCCAGAAATGAAATCACCCAGCGGATCAAAGCCGCGCTTAAAAGCGCTTCTAAAATTCCCGATCTAATTGAGACCTTTAAGGTTATCAAAGAAGAAAGAGAGTCTGATAATGATGACAGCGATGATTATGATTATAACTATAACCGCCAACGCCAATCAATATTGGATTTATTCGGCGTTGAACTGACCGCCAAATGCCGGCAAGCCAGAATTGATCCGGTTATCGGACGAACTGAAGAAATAATGAGGATCATCCATATCCTGTCCCGCCGGAACAAGAATAATCCGATTATTTTAGGCGAGCCCGGCGTCGGCAAAACCGCTATTGTTGAGGGCTTGGCCAGAAAAATTTTTCAAGAAGAAGTGCCGGCCGCGCTCTTAAACAAAAAAATTTACGCTCTGGATTTGACTGCCACTGTAGCCGGCACTATGTACCGCGGTGAATTTGAAAACCGCATAAAGCAAATCATCGATGAAGTCAGAAACCGGCCGGAGGTTATTTTATTTATTGATGAAATACACAATATTGTCGGTACCGGCTCGGCTTCCGGTTCAATGGATGCGGCTAATATCCTCAAGCCAGCCCTGGCCCGAGGCGAAATCAGATGCATCGGCGCCACCACTTTCCATGACTATCGAAAAAGCATTGAGAACGACCCGGCTCTGGACCGAAGATTTCAGTTAGTCAAATTGGCCGAACCGACCGCTAGGCAAGCCAAAGAGATTTTAAGCGGCATTAAAAATCATTTTGAAAATTTTCACCGGGTAGAAATAACCGAGGAGGCCATCAATTCAGCCATTGAATTGAGCCAGCGCTACCTGACTGATAAGTTTCTGCCGGACAAAGCCATTGATTTGATTGACGAGGCCGGCGCCGCCATTAGAGTCAATAAAAAGCCATCACTCTTGGAACAAAAAATTAAAAAATTGAAATCAGACATTGACGATATTTTAAAAAAGAAGAATCGGGCAGTGATTGAGGAAAATTACGATTTAGCCATTAAGTTTAAAAGCCAGGGCCAGCAATTGGAAGATGAGTTAATCAAACTCCAGCATAAAATTGAATCGCAAAAAGATAAAATAATCGGCCAAATAACCGGTCCTGATATTGCCAGAATAGTGGCCAAGTCAACCGGCATACCGGTGGAAAACCTATTGGCTTCAGAAAAAAACAAAATCGTCGGTCTGGGCAACTTGTTGCAGAAAAAAATCATTGGCCAGAACCGGGCGCTTGATTCAATTGCCCAATTCATCAAGCGCGCCAAAGCCGGCCTGACCCCGGAAAATAAGCCCTTGGCCTCATTTTTGTTAGTCGGCCCTAGCGGCACCGGCAAGACACACACGGCCAGAATTTTAGCCGAGGAATTATTCGGCAGCAGCGAGGCCTTGATTAAAATTGATATGTCGGAATACAGCGAAAAATTCAACACCTCCAAGCTGATTGGGGCTCCAGCCGGCTACGTGGGCTACAAAGAAAGCGGACAGTTAACCGAGAAAGTGAAGTATAAACCCTATTCTTTAGTTTTATTTGATGAGATTGAAAAAGCCAATCCGGAAGTGTTTGATTTGCTGTTGCAGGTCTTAGAAGATGGCTATTTGACTGATGCTGCCGGCACCAGAATAAATTTCAGGAATACGATCATCATTATGACTTCCAACCTTGGCTCTAATTATTTCCTTAGTAAAGGCGACTCCATCGGCTTTGAGGCTGGCGCTGATGGCAATTTAAAAAACAAATTGGAAGAAAAAATAATGGCTGAAGTGAAGGACTTCTTTAAGATTGAGTTCATTAATCGGCTGGATGAAATTATCTATTTTTCTCCCCTGGGGCCGAACGAGCTGGAAAAAATCGCCAAGCTGGAACTGGATGACTTAATCCAGCGCTTGTCAAAAAAGAGAATCCAGGTAGAATTAGACCATTCAGCCATAAAAGTCATCGCCCAAGCCAGCCAGCCAGACGAACAAGGCGCCAGAGGCATTAAAAAGACAATTCAAAAAATGATTGAGTCGCCCATTTCCCAAAAAATATTGGATAATGAGATAACCGCCGGTGGCTTGATAAAAATTTCCGGCCATAACGGAAAAATTGAGATTATAACGCCGGTACCCGGCCTTTAGAGGTAAAATCTCCAGAGTTTGTCTTTATCTTCCTTGGCATAATCAATGCCTATTCTCTTGGCCGATTTTATTTTAGGTATTTTTATTTTTCTATCCTCAAGCCATAGATTAGCGGCGCCAAAGGACTGGGCGCCGTTTTGTTTTTTGGTAATTTTAAAGGCCCGGCAGAGTTTGCCTGGGCCGTCAATTTTAAGGCCTTGACTTAAGCCAGCGATCGGTTTAACGGCCCTAATTAAAACCGCTCCCGGTTTATCTTTCTGGTCAGTGACAATATTTAAACAATAATACATCCCATAAATCAAATAAACGTACCAGTAGCCGGCTGGACCGAACATAATTTTTGTTCGGGGAGTTAAACCACGGCTGGCATGAGAAGCCAAGTCATGCTCTCCTCCATAGGCCTCGGTCTCGGTGATTTGTCCGACAATTAATTGCCGTCCGATTTTTCTGACTAAATATTTGCCGATTAATTTTTTGGCCACTTTAACTGTATTTTGTTGATAGAATTTTGACGGCAGTTTTTTAGGCATGTTGTTTATTATTACTTGTTTTTTGTCAACAAAAGATTTTTAAGCAATAATTCTGATGGCCTCGCCAATATTGGCCACTGGGATAATTTCTACGCCAGAAATATTTGAAATGGCGCTGTTTTTGGCAGTGATGACTTTATTGAATTTTAATTTAGCCGCTTCTTTGATTCTTCTTTCAATTTGCGCAATAGTCCTGATCTCCCCTGATAAGCCGATTTCGCCCAAAATCAAGGTATCCCGGCTAATTGGCTTTTCTAAAAAAGCCGAGATAATGGCTAAGCCAGTTGCTAAATCGGTGGCTGTCTCTTTTACTTTTAGGCCACCAGCCACATTCAAATAGATATCATGGTTGGAAAGATTTATTTTAGCAATTTTGGAAATAACAGCAATAATCATCTGTAAGCGATTTAAGTCAAAACCGGTCGCTTTTCTCTGCGGATAGCCAAAAACGGTCTTAGACGCTAATGCCTGTATTTCCACCAAAAAGGCTCGGCTGCCTTCCATAATTATAGAAATGGCAGTGCCGGCAATGGGCAAATTGCAAGATTCCATAAAAATATTAGTCGGGTTGACTACTTCCTTCAAGCCAATTGCCGTCATTTCAAAAACGCCGATTTCTCCGATTGAGCCGAACCGATTTTTCACCCCTCTTAATATTTTATAAAAATCCCGGCTGTCATTTTCCAAATACAAAACCGTATCCACCAAGTGTTCCAAGGTCTTGGGGCCGGCCACATAACCTTCTTTGGTTACATGACCAACGATGATGATAGGAATATTTGATTTTTTAGCTAAGGCCATTAGTTGACTGGTGCAGGAAATTATTTGAGCCGCCGAACCAAAACCGGTTGTTGACTCGGCTGAATTAACCGTCTGGATGGAATCAATGACCGCCAATTTGGGCTTTTGGTCTAAAATAGTAGCAATTATTTTTTCAATGCCAGTTTGGGGAATGAATTTTAAGTCCGCTAAATCGGCTTTCAACCGATCAGCCCGCATTTTTATCTGATTAGCCGATTCTTCACCGGAAATGTAAAGCGCCCCGCCAACGCTTTGGGCAATTTGCAGGGCTAAAGTTGATTTACCGACACCCGGATCACCACCCAATAAAACCAAAGAGCCAACCACCAGACCGCCTCCTAAAACCCGGTCCACTTCTTCTAAACCGGTCTTAAACCTGGTCTTTTCCGCTAAACCTATTTCCTGGAAATTTATCGGCTGGTCCGACGATATTTTTACGGTTTTTTTATTTTCTATGTTTTGCGATTCTTGGGAAATCGTCCCCCAGGCTCCGCATTCATTGCAACGTCCCTGCCATTTGGGATATTGAGCGCCGCAATTTGAACAGGAATGGATTGTGAAAACATTATTTGGCATAAAAAAATAAAATAAACCACTAACTATATGTTAGCGGTCTGTATTTTTTAAAGCGCGTTGGTAACCATCTCATTATTAAATCGGATTTCTGGCAAACGGTTCCATAGTTATAATTTTACCCGCCTCTTCCGATGTTAGAAGTTGCTTTTTCTCCATTAAAGAAACCAATGCCGTCAGTTTCGTGTCTTCCTTTCTCATTAGTATCACCAAATCGCCTCGTAGATCCGAAAGTTTGTCGTCCAAATAATCTTTGGTAACCATTGTGCTTTCTACTTTATCAAGGCGGTTTTCTACCTTATCAAATCGTTGATTCATCTTATTAAATTGTTGGTCGGTATGAGTGGAAAAATTATTAACCGCGCTTAAAACATCACTGAACTTTTGTTCAGTATCAATGGTTAAGTTTTTAACAGAATCCAATAAATTATGAAAGGTTGGCTCTTGATGATTATTTTGATTATCCATTATGGTAATCTAATTTTATGGCTTAATTATAAGTTTTATAAAATATTATGTCAAATTTTAATTATTAATTTAAGAATATTGAGCGCCGAATTTCAAACAAGAATGGATTGTTGATAATTGGCTCATTGGCTAAAGTTTAATAAGGAGTAAATTGCCATTGACTATTAGTAAATTCAGCATGCCAATGATAACCGCCACTTGAAGAATTTACCCATGATGAACCATTCCATTCTTTATTTGTCTCATAAACAAAAACACTCCCATCATTAAGATAATAGATAAGATTTTGCCCATCATTTCCATAATCAATAGGATTGTGATAAACAGGACTGGTATAATTAGTATCCCAGTTATCAGAATTTTGTACATATGAATTTATATCTGTCGTATCAGGATAATCAACAGCAAACCGGCTGCCATGCCTGGTTTCGTCTGGTCTATAGACAGAATTGGTTTCTCCCGCGAGATCAGCATATTTTTGACCCAATGACTCAACAGATGAATCCAAAGCGCTTATGCTGTTGCATTTAGAATCAGTAGATGAACAATTAGAGCTGTCAGAGTCGCTTGAACCACTAGTGCTGCCATTGACAGATCCAGACCCATCACCTACATCGTTTGAGGCATTTATTATATTAATACCTTTCAATGTCGGCAAAGAAAGAGTCAGTAGTTTGGGATTGATGATAGATAAAATAGTGTAAGATAAAAAAACCAGGATTAAACCGATAACAGCCGACCAAATCCGGTCTTTGGCATCAGTAATAGCGGCCGAATTGCCGCGCGAAGTCAGCCACTTGAAACCGCCCCACATAATGATGACCGTAGCGATAATGCCGACTACCCCAATCACGAAGTTATACCAAAGCTTGATATAGTCCTCCAAACCCGCGACTTCTTTAATATTGCCAATAGGGACATTGAGGGTATAATTATCCCCATCAGTTATCTCTGTTAGCAGCGTTTCAGCTAAAGCCAAAGTAGGCGGAGCTAACACTAACAATAAAATACCGCCTAAAAAATATTTTTTTACTTTTAAACGCATCTATTTATAATTTAAATGTATTTTGATTATTACCAGCCGCCGCTGTTATAACTTAACGTCGGAATAATATTTATCAGAACTGGGTATCCGTCTGAATTATAGATAGGATTTATAATCCACTCAATGGGATCGGGGCTATAAATCGGGCTATTTGATAAGATGTCAACAAAATCAGCAACTTCTTCATTGGTCATAATATTGTCATTCCAGGAAACATCAAAACTGTAATTCCCCAAGGCATCGCTTTCATTCATATAAAGAGTCAGGGTTTGGACAAAATCATTGCCTGATAGTGTCAGATCTCCGCTGAAATTTAAACCCATAATACCTTCATTAGTATTTAAATCTTGCTTAAAAAGACTTTGCCAGACCGTCCTATTGAGCGTTTTTTGATCTTCTTCTGATAAACCACTGTCGATTTCACCGCCAGTTGTTACACTAACAACAAGTGTATCTAGTCTCGGCAAATCAAGAATTAGTAGTTTGGGATTGAGGAGGTAAAAAATAGTGTAAGATAAAAAAACCAGGATTAAACCGATAACCGCCGACCAAATCCGGTCTTTGGCGTCGGCAATGGCGGCCGAATTGCCGCGCGAAGTCAGCCATTTAAAGCCGCCCCACATAATGATGACAGTGGCAATGATGCCAACTGTTCCCACCACAAAACTATACCAGGCCTGGATATATCTGCCTAATAATATTTCATTGACATTCATCTTACCTTTAAATTCGCCTATGGGCACATTGGGAGTGAAAGTAAGGACTTCTTCAGTTACCTTCCCAATTATTGTTCCTGTAATTGCGCCTGAATCAGCGGCAAAAACAAAAATCGGAGACATAAAAATTAACGATAAAATACCGGCTAAAATTATTCTTTTACTTTTTAAGTTAATCATCTGTTTAATTCCGCCTCAATAATTTTTTCAAAATCTTTTAAAGCCGCCAGGCCGAATATTTCCTGGCTGTTGATATAAAAATGAGGCGCGCCGGAAATCAGGAGTTGAGCGGCTTCACTTACATCGGCGTCTATCAATTTTCTTAATTCGCCGGCTTTAACGCAAGTCGCTAATTCATCAGCATCCAGTCCAACATCTTGGCCTATTTTTTTCAAATTAGCGAGGGAAAAATCGTTTTGATTGGTCCAAAGCTCTGCCTGATAGGGCCAGAATTTATCCTGATTCTGGGCGCAGCGGGCGGCCAAATGGGCCAGTTCCGAACCGGGATAAAGATCGGGTAGAGGGAGGTCTTTCCAAATCAATTTAACTTGACCGGCATACTTTTCTAAAACTTGTTTTAAAACCGGCTGGCTATCGCGGCTGGCCGGACAGCCGAAACAGGAGAACTCAAAAATAGTTATCGGCGCGCCGGCCTCGCCCAAAACAGGCGAGGTTTTATAAATAACCGGTTCGGTAATAATGTTTTTCTTGACATAGCTGATAAGATTGGCAGTTTCTATTTTGGGCGCCGCTGGGAAATTCTTGAGAATTGAGCTTAGCTGGTCATCTATCTCTTTTTCCGAGGGATTAGTAAAAACCGCCAAAAGCCCTAAAATAATAAATATTGAGCCGATAACTATTAAAATGAATTTTAAATA
>MHIM01000037.1 GCA_001817505.1 Candidatus Buchananbacteria bacterium RIFCSPLOWO2_01_FULL_39_33
CGAAACGCCGGAAGAATTGGCTATCTTGCCTTGATAAGTTATTTGTTGGTTGATGCCTAAGGCGGCGCTGGTTTGAGGGATATTAGAAAAACTGGAAAGCACCAGCCAGGTTCCTGACACGGCGAATAAGAATACCAAGAGCGCCAAAAGCCCGGCCTTGTATCGGCTGTTAACTTTTAGCATCAACTGGCTTAATTGTAGTTTAAGGCGTCTCATATGCTAATGGTCGGCTTTTAGTTCAGCCCTGGCAGTTAATTTATTTGGCTTATTGCCACTTTCGGCGGTTTGGCTCTTTTGATTCAAGTCATTGGAATTCAGATCAAAGAGAGCCCAAGCCGCCGAAAGTATCATTGGCACGACAAGTATTATTAACCCCAACAGTAGTTTCTTTAAAATACCGGTTCGGCATTGGGGGCGGAATTTTTCAATGGTGAGAAAATTCATATTTAAATATTTTTAAATTAAAAAAATCTGACTATCTCTGACGGCGCGCTCCGTTAAGCATATGGCGCTTTAAGAATCTAATCAGATCCCCTTCAAATACCCGATAGGTTTTATAACCGATTTTGGCAGCTGGCAATTGGCCGGCACTAACCCAGCGATAAACCGTTTTTAAGCTTACCTTCATCAACTTGGCTACTTCTTCAATTGTCAGAATCCGATCGGACACTCTAATTAAAAAATTAAGAAATTAAGAAAATAAAAAATTAAACCAAATTTTTACCACTGTAAAAAAATTTCAGTGCTTAAAACAATCCCACTACTAATAAACATGAGATTGCTTTACAAGTTCGCTAATGACAACATTTTTGCTGTTGTTTATTTTAGACATTAAAATTTAGCCAAAAAATGGTTAATAATTTTACTTAGACACAGCTAAATTATAAAATATAATGTCCTTAATTGTCAATTATAAGTTATCAACATATAGCTATAGTGATTAATTATACATAATTAATCTTATTAATATTTAATTGTCTATAATAATTCTTAATTGACAAAATATTAAAATAATAAAAGACCCGGTTTTATTAAACAGGGTCTTTTAAAATATCTTAATTTAGCTAAATATGTAGTTGCTTCTTTGCCTTCCCCTCCTGACCAAGGAGGGGTTAGGGTGGTTGGCCAATACCTTCGGCAAACCCCTCCCTACCTCCCCTTGGTAAGGGGAGGATTAATAATTATTCTCTCCTTGCTAAGGAGAGAATTTTTATTTATTTTCCCCTCCTGACCAAGGAGGGGCCTGCCTGCACAGGCAGATTAGGGGTGGTTGGCCGAGGTTTCTTTATAAACTACTTCCAAGACCCCAATTAAATTATCTTTTATCTCATTATTGGTGAATCTAATTACTTTTAGGCCCTGACTTTCTATATATTTTGCCTGGCCGTATTATATTGTTCTGATTTTTTATCAAAAAAATGATTAGCGCCATCAACTTCAATAACTAACTTAAGTTTGGGACAAAAGAAATCAACTATATAATTACCTATGCTATGCTGCCTGAATTTTCTGTTATTAATCTGGTGATTCTTTAATTTAGACCAAAGAATTATTTCATAAAAAGTTAATTTATTCCTTAAATTCTTTCTGGTCTGTCTTTGAGTGTATCTATTGAAAATCTTAGTCATCGGCAACCCCTCCCTGCCTCCCCTTAGTAAGGGGAGGATTAATAATTATTCTCCTTTTTTAGTTAGCCACAACAACCCTAACCGAATAGACCTTCTCTATTATTTTTAACGTCATTAGCTGATTCCACTTGCTCATTTTCTGGCTCGGTATTATTTTCCAATTCTTTCAGGGATTTATTGATGTCGTCTAAAAGTCCTGCAAATGAATTATCGGCTAAAACTGGAGCAGTAGTAGTCCGCTTGGGATCAATTGCTTTAACTTCAGAATTTTCAGCTGGCTTGACGTGGCTATCACTGATGGTTTTTTCCGCTTTTTCTTTAAGGCCTTCGGCTACTTCTTCCCAAGGTGATAATTCCGGCGTCAGGTTTTTTATTGGCGCTGATCCCAGAGAAATATCTGCCTTGGCCTCACCTTCAGTTGTCTCTGCTGATAGCAAGGGTTCTGTTATAATATCTTTTTCCGTCGGTTGGACTAATTCTTGGTCTAATTCTTTAGGAGTTGATTGAACTCGGACAGCCGGCCAGGTTTTAGTTTCGTCAATCTTGCCAACTTGGCTGTCAAGCGGTTGAAGCTTGATATTTTGGCCGATAATCTCGCTTGATTTTTTATGGGTTAAATCAATGTTAGCAGTTTTAGCTTCAGCATAACCTTCTTTGACGGCAGTTAAATAATAAATATTGTTGCCGGCCAAAAAGCCATAGCGGCCATGGCGGTCAGTAACTTGGGCTTCCAGCATCTTGTCATACTGGGGGGAATAAATCTTAGCCACTGACCTGGCTACCGGCTGGCCGGTCTTAGCGTCCAAAATAATTCCCCACTTAGGGATTTTCTCCCTTCTCGCCAAGCGCTGGAACAAGGAATATAAAAGCAGATGGACCACCACAAATGATATCATCAGGACACTGGGATAAATAATGAAAGCCAAAATAGAAAAAACCGGTCCGATAACACTGATATTCTTTTTGATTTTATACCAGAAATTCTGCCTGAGAATTATCTCATCAGGCCTAGCCGCTCCTAAAGGATCAAGCGGGATATTAGCCGTAATAATGCCCTTCTGGTCTTGAGTAATGGTAATAGTTTCTCCGTGATAAAGATTAACGAATTGACTGTCTTCTCTCTGGTCTTTTAGAATCTTAGAAGGAAAATCCATATTAGACTTAACCGCTTCCAGAATATAATTCCCTTCTTCCACCAAGAAGTTATACCGGCCTTCTTTATCAGTGACTCGGGATTTTAATAACCGTCCGGTGACCTGGTCAGATAATCTGACAACCGCCAAATCAACCGGTTGCTTGGTAATGGAATTATAAACCACGCCCCAGCCCTTTTTACGCCGCCTAAACAGCCAAGCCAGCGGCTCGGTGAATAGCAACTGGAAATAACTGACCAAAGTTGTCCAGGGCAGAGCCAAGAAAGTGCTAAAAGCCGCGGCCAAAGATAGCGGCGGAGCGCTGTATTTGACCGTCTCTTCAACGGCCGGATTATCCAAAGCATACTCAATGACAATTTCTTGGGCTTCTTGCAAAACCTCCAGGACTTGTTCCAAAAATGACAAGCCAATATTTTTATTGACGATATTATTTTTAACATCAAATAATTTGCCGTCGTATATTTTTTGGCCGTTGTCAAAGACAGTTAATTTGTACCGGCCATTGGCCACCATAAAGCCGTAAGTTCCATCTTCGCTGATTTTACTTTGACTGACGATTAGCTTATTATTTTGGTCATACAAAAAAACGCCGATGCCAAATAATCTGGTTTGGTCTGCTGGCAACTTGGAAAATACCCGGCCCAGTTCATGGACGGTGATAACTATATTTTTATTATAGACGGAGCCATCTTCCAAGACGACCGATAATTTCATCGAAATTTTACCGGGACTGTTGAAGCGATCCAATTTTAAAAAATACTGCCTGGATTGGCTGTCATAATCAAAAAGAATGGTCTGCTCGCCGATAACAGCTGAAACTTCTTTGATGGCCTTGATTAAATTAGCGGGCGCCAATATTAATAATTCATGGCCGACCAGCAGATCAAGATTATTGCCCCTTAAGCCGCCCAAAAAAAGCTGTAAGCCGTTATTGTTAGTGTAAAAATAATAAGCCGGTTCCGACTTAGTTTCACCGCCAATAATAGGCAAGGGGTAAACGCAAGAGCCATTGTTTAAAACAGCGACTGGGTCATAATTTAAAGCATTTTTATCCGTACAGCCGGCTAAGAGATAAGCGCAAGAACCGTTGTCAATGGTGGCGGTGAAATTATAATTGACAGCCGTCGAATCGGTGCAACCAGGAATTTGCGTGGCATCATAAGAACACAAGCCGTTATCAATAGTGGCCTCGGGGTTATAATTAACAGCCGTCGGATCGGTGCAACCGCTAATTAGGCAGGAACCGTCGTCGCTAGTAGCAGCCGGATCATAATTAACAGCCAAGGAATCGGTACAGCCGGCTATAATACAAGAGCCATCATCAACAGTAGCTTCGGCATTGAAATTATCAGCCAGCGGATTGGCGCAACCATAAATATCATAAGAACAAGAACCGTTGTCTATGGTAGCCCCGGGATTATAATTGGCAGCTAAGGGATCGGTACAGCCGGCAATGATGCAAGAGCCATCATCGCGATTGGCGGCCGGATTATAATTGGTAGCAGCCGAATCGGTACAGCCCAAAATCGGTAGTTGACAAGAACCATCATCTATGGTGGCGGCCGGATTGTAATTGATGGCTGAAGAATCGGTACAGCCGTAAATATCATAAACGCAAGAACCGTCGTCTTGAGTGGCCAAAGGATTGTAATTAGTAGCGGCCGAATCGGTACAGCCATAGACAGGTGGTATATTATAAACACAAGTTCCGTTATTAACCGTAGCAAGAGGATTATAATTAGTAGCCGCAGGATCGGTACAGCCATAAATAATCGTTGGTTGAGGCGGCTGGCTGCCTGGTGCAACAATAGTGGCATTGATATTGACCTCGGCGGCCAAGACAAAAGAAGCGGCGCCAGCCAATAAAAAAAGCATTAAAATTACAAGTATCCTTTTGGCTAATAACATTAGTCCTCTTTATTTCTTTTTAACCCAGCGGCTTAAAAAAATCATTACCACCGCTATAACCACCAAGCTGATAATTGATGGCCAGGGGAAAATCCAAAAATAAACCGGTTCAGAAACCAAGTCATCTTGATTGCCATAATCAATGATGGTTTTAGCGCTGAAACGGCCAATTTTAAAATCAGCTAATTGATTAATTAAGACGGCTAAGGGCCCCAAGCGGCTGTTATTATCATCGCCCCAGAATAATTCAAAAGATCTGACGGTTTGGGGCAAAATAGCGCCGCCCTGGGAATTGAACGGCAAGGCCTCAATGGTCTGACCGGTAAAATCCTTGATAATCACCGAGCCCTGGGGACGCAGATGGACATTGCCGTAATTTCTTAGCCGCAACAGAAATCCTATCGGCCAAGAATTATAAAATTTTTTATTCTCTTTTAAATTGAAGTCAATTATTTCCAAACCCTTTTTAGTTTCGCCTGGCACTTCCAAAAGAACTAAAGTTCCCACCCGGCTGGCGATTAGCGCTTGATGGCTTTGCTGGTTTTTAGGTCCAGCCGACGACTCCCACATAACCGCCAAATAATAACCCCCGGCTTCAGCGGTTTTGGGAATATTGATAATGACCGGAACGGAAATAATTTCAGCCGGTTTTAAAACCAAGGAATTAGCCGGCAATTTAATCCAATTGACCGAAGTATCAGTAATATCGGGTGACAGAATCCGAGCTTGACCATTTTCGCCTTGAGGTCTGAATTTCTCTACCGCCGCGCTGATAAAAATATCGTCATTGGTCTCATTGTAAAGCTTCACTTCATAGACGCCTGATTGGCCAGGGTCAATAGCGGCATCAATTATCAGTGGCGAAATAGTAAGAGCCAAAACTTGATCAGGGATAAACAATAAAAACGATAAGAATATTAAAAATATGATTAGGTGCCTCATAATAATTATTAGAAATTAGCGGTAGCCGTATAAGTGATAGCGGCAGTGTAGGTGCCGCCTTTTTCATCGCCGCTGATATTGGCAATGAAATTGATATTGAAAGTCGTGGCATTGATTTGGCCGCTGGAACTGATGATTTGATCGCCGCTCTGGAAAGCATATAAGCCCTCGGTATTATAAGGCGAAAGAGCAGAGGCCACCGGGCTGCTGCCACTGCTGTAAATGGCATTAAAACCGAACTGGCTGGAACCGGCATTGGCAGCGCTGGCGCCGGAACCGATAGCGCTAACTTCTTTAGGATTGCTGGTGCAAGCGCCGCAAGTAAGGGTATTGCCACCATAGGTCACGCTGACGCCGGTATAAGAATTGGTTTCAACGCTTAAAACCACCGAGCCCATAGCCGTGCTGCTTTTGTCCAATTTCCCGAATTCCAGCGTTGCTGGGCTGACGCTAAAGGTCAAGGTCTGCTGGCCGGAAAAAAATTGGTTTGACCGAAAACCGGGCTTGAGGGCATTATTGGTAGAGGAGGATGGATCAACGGCCAATTCACCTAAGGTATCTTGCAAGCCATAATTGGCCGATGACTGGTCTTCGCCGCCGCCGACCGATATGGCATCTTGCCAGATCTGATAGTTATTGGAAGTCATGGCGGCTGAAAGCAAATTGGGCTGGCTGAAAATAAGCATTAAGAAGCTAAGGAGACTGATAATTTTTATCATAAAAAAATAAAGAATTATTTTGACTGGATAGTTATATTATAACATAAAAAATGATTAAACTAAACAGTTTGACTGATAAAAAAATTCAGCTAAAATAAGCCCGCTCCAACCTGATATCGGAGCAGGTTTATTTTAGCTGAATTTTAGATTTTCTTTTTAAAGCCGGTGCCAGCCGGAATAAGGCGGCCGATAATAATGTTTTCCTTCAGGCCCGACAAATCGTCGGTTTTGCCAGTAATGGCCGCGTTAATCAGCACTTTGGCGGTTTCTTGGAATGAGGCGGCCGCTAACCAGCTTCTAGTGGAAAGAGAAACTTTGGTGATGCCCAAAAGCAGGCGGTCAAATTCAATTTCTTTTTTCTTGGCTTTTCTTATTTTTTGATTTTCATAAACAACATCAATGTACTCAACAATTTCTCCCGGCAATAAATCGCTGTCGCCGGCCTCGCGAATATAAACCTTGGAAAACATTTGGCGCACAATGACTTCAGCGTGCTTGTCATTGAGCTTTTGGCCTTGGGATGAATAGATATGCTGGATTTCCCGCATAATATATTTCTGGGTGAATTCCTGCCCTTTTAACTTGAAAATTTCATGCAGGTCCAAGCTGCCTTCAGTCAGCTGGTCGCCGGGTTCAACTGTTTCACCGTCTTTTACTAAAAGGGAAATAGAGCCGGGGATAAGATATTCTTTGACTCCCAATTCCTTGCCCGTAACAGTCAATGAACTTCGGCCAACCTCAACTGTGCCATCAACCGGGCTGGTTTCTGTTTCTTCGCCGTTTTTAAACAAAACCTGGCCAAGGCCGACCTGGTCGCCGTTTTTAACTTCAATTTTTAGATCAATTTTATTTTTGGGTAAAGGGATCTTTTTTTCTATTTGGTTGTCATAGCTTATCTGTAAAACCCGTTCCCGGGATGAAGTCACCAGCACCTGGCCTTCGGTATTTCTGATTTCCCTTTGGCCTTGAACAATTTTCACCTGGCCCTTGACATCGGCGACAATCGCTTTGGCCTTGGGCGATCTGGTTTCAAAAATTTCTTCAACCCGAGGCAAACCCTGAGTGATATCGCCTTCAGAAGCCACACCGCCGGTATGGAAAGTTCTCATGGTCAGCTGTGTTCCCGGTTCGCCGACGCTTTGGGCGGCGATAATTCCCACCGCCGTGCCGGTTTCCACCAACTTATTATAGCCCAGATCATAACCGTAGCACTTTTGGCAAATGCCTTTGAGGGTTTTGCAAGACAAAACCGACCTAATTCTAACACTGGGCAAATCAATTTTTCTTAAGCCCTCAGCGGTTTTTTCAGTGATCAATTCTCCGGCTTCAACTAAGACCTTTTTGGTCTTGGGATTAATAATATCTTCGGCTGGATACCGCCCGACTAACCTGTCTATCAACGCTTCGCCCATGGCCTCGCTTTCCGCCTTGGTTAATTCCAGGCCTGCCATATCATGGCAATCGCTTTCCGAGACAATAACATCCTGGGCAACATCAACCAATCTTCTGGTTAAGTAGCCAGCCGAAGAAGTTCTTAAAGCCGTATCAGTCAGACCTTTTCTAGCGCCATGGGTGGAAATAAAAAATTCCAAAACATCAAAGCCCTTTTTGAAATTGCTTTTAACGGGTAACTCAATGACTTCATAGGAAGGGTTGACCACCGGGCCTTTCATGCCGATCATCTGATTCAACTGTCCCCAAGTACCGCGAGCTCCGGAATCAATCATCGCTCTGATAGAATTCCCTTCTTTCAGGATGCCCTGGACTTTGCCTAAAATACTGTTGTTAACCCTTAACCAAAGCTCAACTATTTTGTCATGCCTTTCATCTTCGGTTAAAAGCCCCATTTGGTATTGCTGTTCTATTTCATCCAATTTAACATTACCTTCTTCAATTAATCCTTCTCTTTCTTTAATCTCGCCTAAATCATCCATGCCGATTGACTGGGCGGAAATGGTCAAATATTTGAAACCTAATTCTTTTAAAGCGTCTAAGGTAGTCACAGTGGTTTCCGGTCCGAATTGGTATAAAATTTTGCCTAAAATCTTGCCCAGTGATTTTTTAGTCACTCTTTCATTGACAAAATCAAACTCCTTAGGCAAAACGGAATTGAATAAGATCCGGCCGATAGTCGCTGCCTGTAGTTCCTTTTTCTTGGTCTTGACGCCTTTTTTTATCATCATCACCTTGATTTGGTCATGAAGGGTTATAATTTCATTATTATAGGCCAGCATCGCTTCATTGATAGATGAATAAGCCCGGGGTTTTTCTTTTTCAATAATGGTCGTCAAATAATAACAGCCCAAAACTATATCCTGATTGGGAGTAACAATCGGCCGACCGTCAGACGGCTTGAGCAAGTTTTTGGAAGAAAGCATCAGTTCAGCCGCTTCTTTTCGGGCGCCTTCGGTCAAGGGCACATGAACAGCCATTTGGTCGCCATCAAAATCAGCGTTAAAAGCGCTGCAAACCAAGGGGTGAATCCTAATGGCCTTGCCCTCGGTTAAAATCGGCTTAAAGGCCTGAATGCCAAGCCGATGCAAAGTCGGAGCGCGATTAAGCAAAACATAAGCGCCGCTAACCACCTCTTCCAATAAATCCCAAATTTCGTCATGGCCCACCTCAATATACCTATTGGCGCTTCTAACATTATGAACTAAGCCCCGTTTTATCAATTTAGAAATAATAAACGGCTTAAATAATTCCAAAGCCATTATTTTGGGAATGCCGCACTGGTCCAGTTTCAATTCCGGTCCAACCACGATAACGCTGCGGCCGGAATAATCAATTCTTTTACCCAGCAAATTCTGCCTAAACCGCCCTTGCTTGCCTTTCAACATATCGGCAATGGACTTCAACATCCTTTTCTGACCGGTGGAAGCCACCACGGTTTTGCCATGCCTGGCATTATTGTCAATTAAAGCGTCAACAGCTTCCTGCAACATCCTTTTTTCATTGCGGGTAATAATTTCCGGCGCATTCAATTCCCGGAGTTGTTTTAAGCGGTTATTCCGGTTAATGACTCGGCGGTACAAATCGTTTAAATCGGAAGTGGCAAAGCGGCCACCATCCAAAGGCACCATCGGCCTTAAATCGGGCGGGATAACCGGCACTACATTTAAAATCATCCATTCCGGTCTGATATTATTTTTAATGAGATGGTTAAAAAACTTAATTCTTCTGATTAACCGGTCTCTTTTGGCGCCGGTTGATTTTTCCAAGTCCTTATCAAGTTCGGCTATGGTCTTGGTTATGTCTATTTTGGCCAAGAGATTCCTAATGGCTTCAGCTCCGATTTCCGCTTCAAAAACATGGCCGTATTTCAACGATAAGTCATGGAAGGCATGTTCGGAAATTATTTTCAGCGGCTTTAATTCTTTAAGTTCCGTTTCCGCCGTATTCAAGGTATTCTCTAATTCGCTTAACTTTTCCTCTTTTTGGGCGGTTAATTTGCTAATTTGCCCTTCAATAATTTCACCGCTGGCCGAGGCCGGCAAGCCCTTAGCCCTAAGTTGCTTGAGGCGGTTGTCAAAATCGCTTTCAATCTGTTTGCGATATTGTTTATATTCCACTTTGAGCTGCACCAAGGTTTCGGCTTTTAAGGACTCATTGACGCTGGTGATTATAAAATCGGCAAAATAAATAACTTTTTCCAAATTCTGAATAGACATATCAAGCGCCAAACCGATCCGAGAAGGCACTCCGCGCAAAAACCAGATATGGGAAACGGCCACGGCTAAATCAATATGCCCCATCCTTTCTCGCCTGACTACGGCGCGGGTAACTTCCACTCCGCATTTGTCGCAAACTATCCCCTTATACCGGATTTTTTTATATTTGCCGCAGTAACACTCCCAATCCTTGACCGGTCCAAAAATTTTTTCACAGAACAAGCCGTCCTTTTCCGGTTTTTGGGTCCGATAATTTATGGTTTCCGGCCGTAAAACCTCGCCAAAAGACCACTCATGAATATTATCAGGAGAAGCCAAGCGCAGTTTGATTGAGCTGAAATCTTCTGCGGTTTTTTGTTCCTGGGTATTGATCATATGTCTAAGTTATTATTTTCGGAGTTTTCTCTCTTCATTAGTATTTTCCTTGGTTGATTCAAGCCTGGCACTGCCGCCGTTTAATTCCACATTAAGCGCCAAGCCCTTCAATTCTCTGACCAAGACATGAAAACTTTCCGGAATATTTAAATTAGTAATGGGCTCGCCTTTGATAATTGACTCATAGGTTTTTGACCGGCCAACCACATCATCGGATTTGATAGTTAGAATCTCTTGCAGCGTGTGGGCCGCCCCATAGCCCTCCAGCGCCCAAACCTCCATTTCTCCGAACCGCTGGCCGCCAAATTGCGCTTTGCCGCCCAAGGGCTGTTGAGTAATTAAAGAATAGGGACCGATTGACCGTTGATGGATTTTGCTTTCAACCAAATGATTAAGCTTCAACATATAAACGTAACCGACAGTAGTTTTTTTATCAAACGGTTTACCGGTCCGGCCGTCATAAAGCTGAATGCGGCCATCAGAGCTATAACCGGCTTTTTGGAGTTCTTCTCTGATTTTATTTTCCGTCACGCCGTCAAAAACATGAGTGGCCACCCGATAGCCAAGCTTTTGAGCAGCCAAGCCTAAATGAGTTTCCAGTATCTGGCCAATATTCATACGCGAAACCACTCCCAAAGGCGAAAGAATAATGTCAACCGGCGTGCCATCGGCTAAATGCGGCAGGTCTTCCACCGACACGACTTTAGAAATAACGCCTTTATTGCCGTGTCGGCCAGCCATTTTGTCGCCAACTTGGATTTTTCTTAATGAAGCCACTGTGACCTGGATAATCTTAATCATGCCGGCTGACAGCTTGTCGCCGTTTTCGCGGGAAAATAGCTTGACATCAATGACTTTGCCGGATGAACCGTGTTCCATATAAAGAGATGAATCCCTGACATCCCTGGCTTTCTCGCCGAAAATGGCGCGTAGCAATTTTTCTTCAGCCGATAATTCGGTTTCCCCCTTGGGAGTAATTTTACCGACTAAAATGTCACCGCTGCGGACATTAGCGCCGATTCTAACGATTCCTTCTTCATCCAAATCTTTCAATTTCTCTTCGCTGACATTGGGAATATCGGAAGTGACAACTTCCGGTCCCAGCTTGGTTTCACGGACCTCGCAGATATAATCCTCAATATGAATTGAAGAATATCTGTCATTTTGGACAATTCTCTCGGAAATAATAATAGCATCCTCATAATTGTAGCCCTGCCAGGGCATAAAGGCCACTAAAATATTCTGGCCTAAAGCCAATTCCCCGCCGTCAGTGGCCGGGCCATCGGCAATTGGTTCGCCCTTTTTGATTTTTTGGCCAATTTCAACTATCGGCCGCTGGTTGATACAAGTGGAAGCATTGGATCTTAAGAATTTATTTAATAAATAAATATCAATCTGGCCGGCTTTATTTTTAATTTCAATCTGGTCGCCACTTAAACCGGTTACTTCACCGGCTTCTTTGGCCATAATGACGTGGCCGGAATCTTGAGCCGCTCGGGCTTCAACGCCGGTTCCCACCAGCGGCGCTTGGGGCTTAATGCAAGAAACCGCCTGGCGTTGCATATTGGTGCCCATTAAAGCGCGGACAGCATCATCATGCTCCAAGAAAGGAATAAGCGAAGTGGCAATGGAAACCACCTGATTGGAGGCCACATCCATATACTCAATGTTATTGGAGCTGGTGATTGTCGGCTTTAATTTAACTCTGGCTTCAACTTTGTCTTTGATAAAATAGCCGTTTTTATCAAGCTGGGTGGTGGCCGTGGTAGTAGTTATTCGGCTTTCTTCAAAAGCGTCAAGATAAACTATCTCAGCAGTCACTCTGGCCCGGCCATTTTCGTCCTTAACGACTTTATAATAAGGGGTCTCAATAAAGCCGAATTCATTGACTCGGGCATAAGCGGCCATATGGCCGACCAAGCCGATATTCGGGCCTTCGGGAGTAGCAATCGGACAAATTCGGCCATAGTGGGTTGGGTGCACATCTCTGACCTCAAAGCCGGCCCTTTCCCGGGATAAGCCGCCGGGACCCATAGCCGATAATCTTCTTTTATGCTCAAGTTCGGCCAGCGGATTGACCTGGTCCATAAACTGGGAGAGTTGAGAGGACATAAAAAATTCTTTGACCGCGCTATTAACCGGCCTGGCGTTAATCAATTTACTGGGAGTTAAAGCGGTGATATCCAAAGTGCTCATCCGGTCTTTGATGATTCTTTCCATTCTGGCTAAGCCGATTCTAAACTTATTCTGGACCAATTCCCCGGCCGCCCTGATCCTTCTATTGCCCAAATGATCAATATCATCGGCTTCCTCTTGGGTAACATTCAAACGGATAATTTCTTTGATGATATTGACAATGTCTTCTTTAAGCAAAACCCGGTTTTCTTTGGTTATTAAAATATCAGTCCCGAACCTTTGATTCAGTTTATACCGGCCCACTCGGCCGAAATCATACCGGGAAAAGTTAAAAAACATGTTATTAATCAATTGCTTGGCATTGTCAGGAGTGGCTAAGTCGCCCGGCCGGATTCTTTTATAAACTTCAATCAGTCCTTCCGCTTCATTCTTAGCGGTGTCTTTCTTTAAAGTCGCTTCAACCTGCTTAAGGCCGGAATCATCTTTTATTTCTTTAAATAAAGCTAAGATGGACTCATCATTATCATAACCGAAAGCGCGAAGCAATGTCGTGGCCGCTACTTTTCTTTTGCGATCTATCTTGACCCAGATAACTCCGTTATTGTCAGTTTCAAATTCCAGCCAGGAACCGCGATTGGGAATAACCTTGGCTCCGTAGAGCTTCCCGTCACTGCCCAGTTGGCTGCTAAAAAAAACTCCAGCTGATCTGATAAGCTGGGAAACAATGACTCTTTCAATGCCGTTGATAATAAAAGTTCCTCGGTCGGTCATCAGCGGAAAATCGCCCAAATAAACTTCTTGTTCAACCGTCTGGCCGGTTTTTTTATTGGCCAAGGCGGCATTGACCCTTAAAGGCGCTTCGTAGGTAATGTTTTTTTGCTTGCTGGTCACTTCGTCAAACTTTGGATCATCTAAAACATAATCGCCGAAGCGCACTTCCAAATCGCGGCCGATAAAATCGGTAATGGGCGACACTTCGTCAAATAATTCCTTTAAGCCCTCCTGCCAAAACCAAGCATAGGATTTCTTTTGCAGTTCAATGAGATCCGGCAAAGGCAGAATCTTCTTATCAGAAAAGCTGATTCTTTCCCTAACCAGTGAATTTTTTTGTTGTGGCATAATTATATTTGATTTTTTTCTCAAAGACACAAAAAATCCTCATCCTTTTTATCCCTCTCTGATATTGACACGGCCGTTCGGGAAAGAAATGAGTTGCACTAATTAAAGTTGTTTGAATTGTTCACCCACTATCTTATGAAGGTTATTAACCCAATGATTTCTAATGGTAGGGGGGTTATTTAGGTGTAAAATATCGCTAAAACAGTTATTGGCATTTTAACAGAAAAAATACAATAAAGTCAAGCGTTATACAAATTTTTAAAAAGATGTCAAATATTTTTAATTTATTGGCTAAATTTAGATAAAAAATAATTAATAATTTAATTAAATGACCAATAACAAAAAATAAAATTAAACAACTTATCCACAAGCTAAATAAAATTAAACTAGTATTGATTAAAATATGAATTTCATGCTAAAATTCTGATTGAACTGCTGACTGGGGATAGCATTTCATTTAATTTCAAACAACAAAAAGCCCAAAATTCGGGCTAAGGAGGTGAAGAATGAACAGTCACAAAAGATTGAGGTTTCGCCTGATTTTACCGTCTTTTCCACCATTTAATATTTATGGCCGGATAGCCAAGACCACGACTTCCCTGGGTCCGGTTTATGTTGGCACTGCTGCCAATAAGCTGGACAAATGGGATGTGGAAATAATTGACGAAAACAATATTCATGGCTGGTTTTGCCCTAAAAATCACAACGGTACTCTAGACCATGTCAAATTACAGGCCGAGCGTCCGGCTGAAGTAGTGGGCTTTTACGGCTCTATGACTTCGGCCATTCCCAGAATGTATAAACTCGCCGCTCTTTACAAAAAACTCGGAGCTAAAACCATTGCTGGCGGTTACCATGTCAGAAATCTTCCCCAAGAATCCTTAGATAACAACATTGACGTAGTCGTTATGGGCGAAGGCGAGATTGCTATTAAAGAATTATTATTGGCTTGGGAAAATAATACCCCGCTGGCAGAAATTCCGGGCTTATCATTTTTACATGACGGTAAAATGATAACCACTCCGAAACCAGAATTGCTGGCCGACTTGGACCTCTTGCCATTTCCTGATTTCAATTTAGTTAGATACGCTAAAATTAAAATTTACCCCATTGGCCGAATACGCGGCTGTAATATGAATTGCGAATTTTGCGCCGTCAAAGACCGGGCCAGATGCTCGACGCCAGAATGGATGATAGCGCAAATCGCTCATTTGGTAGAAACCAGGGGAGCCCGATATTTCTTTGATGTCAGCGATCACTTTGTCGCCTCCGGCCTGGCTGAAGCTGTCCATTTCTGCCAGCTCTTGGCTGATTATCAGAAACAACACGGCTTGAGAATAAGAATGAGCATTCAAATTAGACTAAGCGATGCCAGACACCCGGAACTTTTACAAGCTATGAGGGCTGCCGGCATTGACAATGTCTGCATCGGCATTGAATCGTGCATTGACGAAGAACTGTTGGTTATGCAAAAAGGCTACCGTGAAAAAGATGTTTTAAACTGGTTGGACATTTATCACCGATTCGGATTTTTTATTCACGGTATGATGATCTTCGGCTATCCCGAAAAACCCAATCACCGAATCAACCTGCCTCTTAAAACCAGAGTCCAAAAATTTAAAGAATTTGTCCGCCAGCTGGATACCGCTCAAGTGCTTCTGCCAGTTCCTTTGCCGGGAACTGAATTAACCGAGCGCTTAAAAAATGATGGGCGATTGTATGATATCGGCTATGAATATTATGACGGCCAATTCCCATTATTTGAGCCGGATGAGGGTATAACACCGGAAGAATTGCAACAAGCAGTCCAGGAAATAATGGGTGAATTTTACAGATTTTCCCATATCTGGCATTTAATCAAGGCCTACTGTTTCTATTTCCCGTTGGTAGTTTTTCCCAGAACAGCAACTCTGGCTACCTTCAGAGTCAGATATATCACTAATGGTTATCGCCAGTGGCACCGGTTGTATTTCCGAAATTGGAAAATAAGATTTTTAGGGAGTATTATTGTCAGAAATTGGAAAATGGCTTTTCGGCGAGGGAATTTTAAGGAACAATTGGCCAGAGCCAAGGCGCGGTTGGTGCAAATGAAAACCAATCAATAGGCCTAACCAATAAAGCCAAACAGCTTTGATATTTCAAAGCTGTTTTTTAAATGAAAATTATTTCTTTAAAATTTCTCTCACCACTTGCCTTTCATCCCAGGGAATTTTTCGGCCATTTTTGACCACCATCGCTTGCTCGCAGCCCTTGCCGGTTAAAAGAACCAAATCGCCGGCCGCCGCCAAGCTCACGGCTTTTTCAATCGCCGCTCTTCTATCCAATATCTTGAACAAATTCTTATTGATTTCTTTGCCGCCATCTTCAGCACCGACAGCCACCTCATTAATTATTTCTTGCGGATCGTCGTCATAAGGGTCTTCATTGGTTATAACCACATAATCGGCCTTAGCTGCCGCCAATCGGCCCAGAATCGGCCGTCGCGCCCTATCTCGGCCGCCGCCGCATGAGCCCAAAACATGTATTATTTTATTGTCATAGCCCACTAAGTTATGGTTTCTTAGATTATCATAGAGCTGTCTTAAGCTCTCCGGCTCCGGCGCATAATCAACCAAGACCTTAAAATTTTGCCCCTCATTTATAAACTCCATCCG
>MHIM01000038.1 GCA_001817505.1 Candidatus Buchananbacteria bacterium RIFCSPLOWO2_01_FULL_39_33
TAGGTAAAATTTAAGTGTCAAAAAATAATAACTGCCCATCAAATACCTATACTTGTAATGAAAACGGTATAATTTGGCCAGCCAAGGCGCTTGCGCTACACCAACTCGACCGGCATATTTTTCTAAATTATCCCAACTAAAATCTCGGCCAGCTTGATTTTTGAGCATTTCATATAAGTCGGTTTTAAAATAAGGAATAGGCAAGCTGGCAGCGCACATGACTTTTAGATCATTATCAACTAAAAACTTTTCGGTTTCTTTTATTGTCTTTCTCGTTTCTCCCGGTAAATTTAAAATTGAATAGACGCCGATATTCAGCCCATATTTTTTGCAGATATCAATGGCATTTTTTACTTCTTCTATCTTTAATTGTTTTTTAGCCAGATCTAATATCTTCTGCGAGGCTGTTTCAAAGCCGATATTGACCCTAACACAACCGGCGCTTTTCATTTTAACCACTATTTCTTCACCAATATCAGAGCCCCTAGCATTACAGCCCCATTTGATTGATAAATTATTCTCCTTAATTAAATCGCAAATTTCGGCCACTCTTTTCTTGTCTATTAAAAATTCCCAGTCCTGGAAATAAATGCCTTTAATCTTGAAATTGTCAGCTAAATATTTCATTTCTGCCACGACATTTTGAGGGCTACGAGTCACATAAATATCCGGCATCATAGCTTTCAGGCAATAAATGCAATTAAAGGGACAGCCGCGGGATGACATCATCAGAGCAAAGGGCGTGGGAATATCAGAAAAGGTATAACGATATTTAGCCATAGGTAATAAATCGTAAGCTGGAAACGGCAAGTCATCCAATTTTAAATTGCGCGAAGCATTGGGATTATTTATTACCTCGCCGTCTTTTAGATAGGAAATTCCCTTCACCTCTGAAATATCGCTGTTATTGACCAGAGTGTCAACTAATTTCATAGTGGTAATTTCCGGTTCGCTTCTGACCACAAAATCAATTTGGCTATTTTTTAAAATCCAGTCCGGCATAACCGTTCCATGCGAACCGGTTATGATAGTATGATTAATATCAACGCTATTGATTATTTCCACTAAATTACTGATCAAAAGTTTAATATGGGCATGAGACGGAACTTCCCAGCGATCAATCGGCGTAGAAGTCAGAATAAGAATACCGGGATTAAAATCCTTTATTTCTTTAATTGTCTCTTGGAGCGACAAATTAAGCGCATTAGCATCAATTAATTTTATCTGGTGTTGATCTCTTAATAAGCTGGCAATGTAAGCTAAATCAAGCGGCTGACGTTTGCGAGACAGACGATTTAATTTGCCAGTAAATAAACAAGGATTAAGAATAAATATCTTCATACTTTTTTTCCATAAAAATAAATGCCACTGGCCGCATTCAAACTTTTGTGAATTATAAACTTATCAATATATTTCAATGGACTGACAATTATTTTAGTTAAATTTTTTATAACTTTATTTTTGGTAAATATCTGGACATAGGCAACAATTAACCAAGCCAAGGCCGATCCGGCTCCGACCGAAACGCCGACTTTAACTTCACTAAAATCCTGGCATAAAATTCTTAAGCCGCTTACTGTCCATCTCTGATAATCTTCTGGGGCGGCATGATAGGGCTGTAAAAATGGCACGCCGATATAGACCAGGCCACCTATTTTTAGAACACGATGAATCTCAGCCATTATTTCCTGGGGATTGGCCACATGTTCTAAAACAGCATCACAAATGACCATATCAAGGCTGGTATTTTCAAACGGCAAGTTATTGCCAAAGGCCTTGATATCAGCTGGAGCATAGGGATCAATATTTATCACTCCTTTAATAGGATGACTGCCAGAACCGATATTTATTACTTTGGCTCCGCTAATTTCTATTTTATTATAATTTTTAGTTGGATGAAATAAACCATCCCGTCTAAATTGTCTTTTAAGCCACATAATTATAAATCATCATGCCATTTCAAGATTAAATTTAACAAAATTAATTATTGATTCAGCTCTTTTTTCCCAAGTGTAACGCTGGACATCAGTGTAAGATTGTCTGGCTATTTTATCAGCCAACTCCTTATTTGACAATAATCTCTTTATATTTTCTGCTAATTTTTCTGGGTTATCCGGCTCCGTTAAAACAGAATTGCTACCATTTAAAATCTCTCTAAGGCTTGGCAAATCAGAAGCAATTATCGGCTTTTGGGCTGCCATATATTCAAAAAGCTTCAAGGGCGAAGTATAAACCTTAGAAATGGTATCTTGGGCAGAATTGGGTAAAATCAAAATATCAGCGGCCTTTAAATAAGCGGGTATCTCGTGCTGTAATAGATGTCCGACAACTAAAATATTTTTTAAAGCCTGATTTTTATTTTTAAATTTTAAAATATCGTCCTTGGTTCCGCCGATAATAACAATTAATTCTTGGTCGCTTAAATATTTTGAACTATCTGCCAAGGTCTGAACTCCTTTCCATTTATAAAGATGGCCGGTATAAATAATCAGATTCTTGTCAGCTGGCAAATTTAATTTTGCCCTTAATTCTTCTTTTGATTCCTTAACTTTAGAGAATTGCTCCAAATCAACTGCATCGGGCGCCACTAATATCTGATCGGCCAATAGGCCACCCCCCACTAACTCATTCTTTAAGCCCTGGGTAATAGCAATTATTTTGTGGCAATTTTTCCAATATTTCAGATAATATTTTTTATTTTTCGGTAAATTATGCGCTTCCCAGATAATTTTTTTAGAAAAAAATTGCAACAGAGGTAATAATTGCTCATCCCTGATATAAAAGAAATAATCAGCTTTATTTTTTTTAAAAAATAAATAAGACAGGAGACCGATAATAAAAAATAGTAATTGCAATTTAATATATATGCCGCTGGGCCTGTCAATCAAAAAAATAGGATCTATGGTCTTAATAGTTTTAACTTTAAAATTTTCTTTTACTTGATAATGCCTAAAAGGATCGGCCTTCTTAAATTCTTCAGTATTAAGTCGGGTCGGCAAAACCAGTTCTAAATCAACTCCAGCCAAACCCAAGGACTCGCACATTTTCATAATCTGCCAGCCATGAGCTTTTTCAGTTGGAATTCGCGCATTGGCGATATAAATTATTTTCATAAACTTATTATTGTCATCCCGCACTTGATGCGGGATCCATTTTTATTTATCTGAATTCTGGCTCGAAGGCCGGAATGACAGAATGGAACCATGTATCATGCCAGATTTGGAACATTAAAAGCGTCCAGATTTTTTTCCGATGATCAGCTTTTTTATGACGATGCTCGACTAATATTTTATTAACATAATCCGGATTAAAAATACCTTGGTTTTTCAAGCGGCTGCCGGCTAATAAATCATTGGTGAAATCTTTCAATTCATCATTCAGCCATTTGGCTACGGGTACGCCAAAGCCTTTTTTAGGTCTATTGATGATATTATCAGGCAATTTTCCTTTCATTAATTCCTTTAGAATATATTTAGTGGTAAAACCTTTAAGTTTTAAATCAAAAGGCAGGGAGTTGATAAAGTCCACCAGCCGATAATCCAAAAATGGCGCCCGAACCTCCAGTGAATTATACATAGAAGCTCGATCAGCTTTGACTAGGATATCATCAAGCAAATATTGTTTTAGATAAAGATAGGTCAGGCGATTTTCCAACTGCTCACTTTTAACTTTAGACAATAATGATTCCAATTCAATGAAGCTTTCCTCTAAATTAACCTGCAAGCTGATCGCTGGTGATAATAAACTCTGATTCTCTTCTTTTTTAAAAGATCCCAACCAAATTTGGTTTTGAATCTCTGGCCAATATTCATAACCAGATAATAATCTTTTTAATTTAAAATCCCAACTGAAATTATTATAAGAAACCGGCAACTGATTGGTTATAACTTGCAAAATTTTAATGACGCTTAAGGGCAGAAGACGGATTAACTTTGACAATTTTAACGCCTGAAAAGTCGGATAACCGGCCAAAAGTTCATCACCGCCATCGCCGCCCAAGGCCACGGTCACACTGGTTCTGGTAAATTGCGACAAGAGATGGGTAGGAAAAATAGAAGCGTCGGCCAAGGGCTCATCATTGATTTTAGCCACCTCTGACATGGCCTTGAGTAAATCGCTGGGTGAGCAATTCAAGTGATAGTGATCAGTTCCAAGAAATTTGGCCACCTGATCAGCATAAGCTGTCTCATCAAATGATTTATCACTAAAGCCAATGGAAAAGGTTTTAACTTGCTGGGAGAGATTCTTGGCAGCATAATAAGTGATCGTCGAAGAATCAAGGCCGCCGGAAAGAAAAACGCCTAAAGGCACATCAGCCACCAATCTCCTTTTAATTGAATCATTGAGCAGATTGTCAAATTCTTTTAAAACTAAAGCTTGATTATTAACATCGATATTGACTCGCTGAAAAGCGATGTCCCAATATTCTTTATTAGTCAGTTGGTTATTCTGCCAGATTAGAAAATGTCCGGGCTCCAATTTACTGACATTTTTGATGATAGTTTTGGGTGTCGGTACGTATTCATAAATCAAATATTTGTTCAAACTATCATAATCGATTTCTTTTTTAATCAGCGGATGCTCCAAAATAGCTTTTAACTCAGAAGCAAAAATAAAAGTGTTATTAATAACGCTATAATAAAGCGGTTTTTTGCCCAAGCGGTCTTTGGCCACTATTAATTTTTTAGCTTTCTGGTCCCAGATCGCCAAAGCAAACATGCCATTTAATTCATCAAAACAAGCTTCACCTTTTTCTTCGTAAAGATGAATAATGACTTCAGTGTCGGTTTTTGATTTAAATTTATGCCCTTTCTTTTCTAAACCAGTCCTTAATTCTAAAAAATTATAAATTTCGCCGTTGAAAATCAGCCAGACAGTATCGTCTTCATTGGACATCGGTTGACGGCCGGTAGTTAAATCAATAATGCTTAAACGCCTGAAGCCAAAATATAAATTGGCAAAATTATAAAAACTCTCGTCGTTGGGGCCGCGACGAGCTAAACTGTTAGTCATATTTTTTATAATTTCATGATTGCCAGAACCATGAAAGCCAGCAATACCGCACATTGATTTGGAATTTAAATTATTCTTGTTCAGTTGAAATTGATGAGCTTTTGAGACAAATAAAATCAAATTTTATTTCCTCAAAACCGCCGACCCAGTAACACCAAATCCGACTGCAAAAATTGGGATTTAAATTAGCTAATTTGGAAATAATCCTATTGATCAGCTTTAAAAAAGAAATTAAATTTTGGCTATAGCCCAGACCGGGTAATAAATGAAAAAAAGCTAACCAGCTTAATTCCATTTTTTTTATCTCAAAATCCACACCAAAATAGCCATGCTTGATAAAATTTTTATTGAAATAAAGCGGAAAAGTCACGTCAAAACCGTGGCTATGTTCAGCGTGAGTAAAACCACGGCTAAAATGAGGGACCTTGATTATCAACTCTCCGCCGGGTTTAAGGATCCGATGAATTTCTGTCATTACTAAAAAAGGTTTATCCAAATGCTCTAAAACATGATCGGCCTCAACCAAATCAAAATAATTATCACTAAAGGGATAAGGCAAGACATTTAAATCATGCTGAACATCCGGCTTAGTTAAAACATTCCAGTCAATATTGAGATAACCGGGTTTGATCAGTCCGCCGGCGCCAAGATTTAGTTTATTCATAAAAATTAACTTTTTCTTTAATAATATAAATTTTTTGTTCTCGCGATTCATGATAAATGCGCATAATCATCTCCGCTAAGAGCCCGATTAAAATCAGTAAAACGCCGACGATGAGAAACAAGGCGGTTAAAATCGGCAAGGGGGTTTCAATGAAACTTTTTCCGCCCCAGAATTTATAATAAATAGCCAGAGCCAAGGCCAAGAAACTAACAATTAAAGAATAAAAGCCGGCTTGGCCGAAGAAATAAATCGGTTTAGTTGAGTAGCCGCTTAAAAATTTAATCACTACCAAATCCAAAAAAACTTTTAAAATTCTTTCCAGGCCATATTTAGAGGTGCCAAATTGACGCGGAGTGAATTTGACAGCCACTTCCGCAATCTTGGCTCCCTGCCAGGAAGCTAAAACGGCAATAAAGCGATGCATCTCACCATAAAGTTTGACGTTTTTTATCACTTCTTGGCGATAGGCCTTCAAACTACAACCAAAATCATGGATTTTAACGCCGCTAATTTTAGCAATCAGCCAGTTGGCCAGCTGCGAAGTTAAACGCCGGCTAAAAAACTGCTCTGGCCAGCGATTTTGGCGCCAACCCGAGACCAAATCATAACCTTCGTCAATTTTAGCCAGGAGTAAGGGAATATCGGCTGGATCATTTTCCAAGTCGGAATCTAGGAAAATAATTACTTCACCTTGGGCCGCTTCAAGGCCGGCTGCCCAGCCAGCGGTTTGGCCGAAATTTTTCCTGAATCTGATAATCCGCCAATCATTTTTATCTTTAACTAAATTTTTTAAAACTTCAAAACTATTGTCAGCGGAACCATCATCAATAAAAATAATTTCCGTGGACTTGCCAATTGAAGGTAAAAGCTGGTTTAACCTGTCAATTAAAAGAGGCAAATTTTCCTCTTCATTATAAAAAGGAATAATTAATGATAGATACATATTATTATTTTAATCTGTAAATTTTAACATCCGGTCCAGTTCGGCGATTAGCTAAGATCTCGTGGACAAAATTATCCGGCCAAGTTTCCACTATAGCATAAGGCGAGCCCTTGAATTCTTGAATTAATTGCGCCTCTTTTAATAAGCCCTCACCCAAATAAGCAAAACGCCTAGCCGTATAAGAATCGACGAGGTAATATTCATAATCAGCCATGTTGGGTGGCAAGGCCAAGATCAAATCAAGCGGCCAAACGCAATAACTTTCTTTTAGATCCCTTTGCCACATCACGTAGTCCTGGCTTCTTAAACTCAAATTCCTAAATTGCTGCTGATCATAAATACACTTAGCATTTCGCATTAAATCAAACTCCCAGGAATTAGTAATAATCTTTGAGCCATAAGGCAGGTTGCTGGCGACCCAATTTTTGGCTAAAATTCGCGTATCAGTTTGAGTTAACATAGTACCAAAAATAACAGCATTTTTCAAGGGTAGAAAAATAATTATTAAACAGAAAACCAGCAATAAAATTCGTGATTTAATTTTTAATTGATCAATTATTCGGAACCAGCCATAACCAGCTAAAATCGTTAAAAAGGGCAAGAATAATAAAATATAACGAGTCTCAAAATGAAGCAAAAAATAATATAAAAAAGGAGAAATAAGTGGGATTATAATCAAAAGATATAATAATTTCTTATTTTTGAAAAATAAGATCAAAGCGCCAATTAGTGATAAAATTAAAATGACAGTTTCTAAGTGATAGAGAGTGAAAAATATTTCGCTAATTACCTGCCAAAATCCAACTAAACTTTTAACAGCGGTAGCAGTTGAATCTTCGCCGAAAGCCAGGCGGTAAAATTCCTGGGGATAAGATAAAATTGATAAACTAAAAATCACAACGGATAATAAAACAAAAATCCAAAAACTTTTACTAAAAAATTTATCAGGCCATGATTGCTTCAAAAATAAAAAATGAATAATAGCAAAGATTAGTCCATAAATAGCAAAAATATAATCAGTTAGACCAGCCAAGCCGACCATCAGGCCGGCTAAAATATAATTTCGGCGACTGGGATTATTTAAAATAGACCAAGCCAGATATAAAATCAATAAGCCGAAGAAAGCGCCGATGTTCCAATGTTTGACAAAATGCCCTTGATGAATCGGCAGCCAGCTGACTGCATAAAGCAGGGCTGAAAACAAGCCGACTGGTTTAGAAAATATTTTCGTCCCAACTTTATAAATTAGAAAAACTAAGATAGTCGCAAAAACTACATTCACTATTCGGCCAATTAAAAAGAAAACTTCAGGATTAAGAATAAAATTATCACGCAAGACCGATAAAGAAGAAAAATCGCCTGTTAAATAAACAAAAATTGTCCAAGGCACAAAAAAAATAAGTAATATCCAAGGAATTAAAACTGGGTAATACAGAAGCCGAAAAGCATCGGGCTCTAAAACCGGGAAAATATTCCTTTCATAAATCATCTTCAGAGCGCCGCCGACCAGTGATTTTTCATCACCGACAAATAATCCTGGCCAGCCATAAGCCACGCCCCAAATTCTTAAAATAAAAGCTAAAATCAAAATTAAGATAATTAGATAATTAGCTCTGATAAATATTTTTAGTTTATCAATTAATAGCATGATTAGGCCTATTAATTTTTTGTTTTAGATAAATAATCAGTAAAATGGGATCTTTTAAAACTCTAATTATCTTATCATATAATTTCATCATTTTCATCTTTCTTCGGCCGGCTGAAGAGAATTCTGTGCAAGACAAGTCGCCAGCTAGAACCTTAGTTAATTCTTTTTGATGATTTAGTTTTTTAAGGGGAATCTTGTGGTTTAAGGGATAAACCACATTAAGATTAATATAGGACTTGATATGTTCAATCTGCTCAAAATTAAAATTATAACTTCTCAATATAGGCTGGCAATTTTTGCCCTCAATCTGGAAATCGTTCCAAGTAACGCCCGGCTTGATTAAATTATTGGCCCTGGCCAAATTATAAATATCCGTGCCGGGATAAGGCACCATATTAAAAACATCAGCGTAAGCCAGGCCTGATTTTTCAATGAAATCGAGGGTCTGTACCAGGTCATTTACAGTTTCTTCGGGTGAACCGATAATAAACGAGCCAAATGATGGCAAGCCGACTTTCTGACATAAAGCAATCGCCTGATAAGCTTGCGAAGTTTTAACCGAATTATTCTTTAAATAAGACAGCATGTTCTGCGAACCGGATTCAATGCCAAACCTGACTAAAACACAACCAGCTGCTTTCATTTTTTTTAAGATCTCCTCATCAACCGAAGAAACCCGAGCATGGCAAGACCATTTTATTTTCTGATTGATCCCTTCGCTAATTAATCTTTCACAAAGTCCAGAAATATATTTTTTATTGGTTACTAATTCATCATCTAAAAAGGAAATCCCTTCAATATCATACTTGTCAATCAGCCACTTAATTAAACCAATGACATAATCAACACTGTGCATTCTAAACCGACGCTGCCACATATTTTTTGAGCCGCAAAAAACGCAATCAAACGGGCAGCCGCGAGAAATTAAAAGCACCACTACCCGCTTTAAATCGCGCTTAAGCCGAATGCCATGAAAGTATTTTTCCATCTTCACTAAATCATAGGCGGGATAAGGCAAGACATCCAGATCAGCAATCAAAGGCCGATAATTATTAAAAATTATCTGCTGACCAACTTTTTCATAACAACCCGCTTCTTGAGTGGGGAAAATTCCTTGTTTTAATTTCTTCAGCACTTCTGATAGTGTTATTTCCCCTTCTCTAACCACCACAATATCGAAATCACTCTGGGCTAAAATTTCTGCCGGTAAAATTGTGCCATGATAACCGCCTAAAATTAAGAATATTTCCGGCTGTTCTTTTTTAATAAGACCAGCTAACTTAGCCACTTGGTCAATAATATCGGTAGTGGCAGTGAAACCGACTGCTAAAATTTTAAATTGCTGATTTAACTCTCTGAATCTGGCAAGAATTTCCTCGTAACCGCCATCAATGATTCTTACTTGTAAATTTTGGGCGCGACAATAACCAGCCAAAGTAAAAATTCCGACTTTATTTATTCGGCCGAAATTTACCAGTAAAATATCAATTGTTGGCTTATTGCTTAAATCCACTGATTTATTTCTTTTTATAAATAACTAAATGCTGATCAATATTTTTTTGCCAATTGAATTCTCTTTTAACAAAATCAACGGCTTGCTGGCTCATTTTCTGATACAACTCTTGATCATTTTTTAATAATTTAATTTTATCAGCTAAAGCGTTAATATCCCGAGCCGGCACGACAAAGCCGGAAACCTTATCAGCTATCGCTTCCGGAATGCCGCCGCTATCAGTGCCAATAACCGGCAAACCGTTAATTTGGGCTTCCAAATAGACAATGCCCAAACCCTCAATATCGCCTTTATTTTTATCAAAAAAAGAAGGCATAGAAAAAACTTGGGCGGCTTGATAATAATTTAAAATTCCCTCATGGGGTATATTACCGGCAAAAAAAATCTGTTTAGCTAAATTATTGTCTTTAACATATTGCTCTAACTGGTCTTGTTCGCCGCCGCCAGCCAAAATCAACTTGATTTTTTCATCGCCAGTTAAGGCCACGGCTTTAATTAAATCCAAAGCCCCCTTCCTGGCCACTAAACGGCCGACAAATAAAACCACAAAATCATCAGCTGCTAATTCAAACTTATCCCTGACATCATAAATTCTTTCACTGTCTAACTCGGAGATGGCCGGATAAATAACACTAATCTTTCTCTTATTGAGTTGTTGCCTGTCTAACATTAGTTTCTTAGTCGATTGGCTAAAGGCCGCAATTTCATCAAACATTAAAAGAGTCAGATATTTAACCGCTTTGGTTAGAAAACTGCCATAATGAGTAACTGCTTCAGTGCCATAAATCGTTAGACATGATTTAACTTTAAAAATTTTAGCCAAGAGAGCCACCCAAAAGCCAACCGGGAAAAAGGTGGTGGCCTGAACCACATCAAAATGGCTATTTTTGATAATCTTAAAAATTATTTTCCCAGTTTGCCAAACTGAATTTTTTGGGAAACGAGAAATTTTTACACCAGATATACTAATTGGCTGGTCTGGGTTTAACTGTCGGTCAAAAACAATGACTTCAATCTCACTTTCTGGCCTTAACTTCTTGAAATAATAAGGCAACTCAAAGCTGTAGGTGGCCACGCCGCCAATTCTGGGAGGAAAATTATCAGTAAAATATCCTATTTTCATTATTTAAACTGATTGATTATCTTTAAAACTAATTTATCCAAGTTGTGATCATTAACCACGATTTTCCTTAAGCTCTTTATAATTGCCTCTTTTTCTTCAGCCGGCAAATCCATCAGCCATTTTATTTTTTCTGCCAGTTTTTGAGGATTGTTTTTTTCGACCATCAATTCTTTGGGCAAAATTTCTCTAAAAGCCTCATTGGAAGTTAAAACCAGGCACTGGCAAGCCATGGCCTCTAAAACTACCTTGTCCACGCTACCAGTACCACTCATATTAATAAATAAGTCCGCCTCTTGATAATAAGGCGGCATTTGTTGATTGGCTACCCAACCAACAAATTCCACCTGCTGGCCTAAATCCATGGCCACCACCATTTGTTTTAGACTATCCAAATACTGGCGCTGAACCTCTAAAATAACATCGCCGATAATTTTCAATTTTACCCTATTAAATTTCACCTCTGGTAAACCGGCTTCGCCGGATTTAACAAGGTGAATCTGCTTATTACCTAAAATATCCAAGGCCTTAATAATTGACTCATAATCTTTAGTCGGCGAAATACGGCCGACAGAAATAATATTAAAATCTTCATTAATTTTGAGTTTTTGCGCCAAAGGCGCATCCGCCTCTGGCGGAGAATTTTGAGTTTTGAATTGTTCTATATCAATGCCATGGCCAGTCACTTCAACTTTATTTTTAAACCAGGGCTGACGAAAACTGTCTTTTGAGGCAGTTAAAATTTTATCGGTCAACAATTCTAATAATCGACGTTTCCAATTAATCTGCTTATGGGTATACCAACTAACTATTCTTTTACCAAAAATTTTGGCTGGTAACCAAGATAAAATCGTGTATTCGGGATTCATGTGACAAAAAACACCATCAACTTTTAAGGCTAACTTAAAAACTTCCCACGGCAAAATAAAAATTTTAGCAAATTTATTTTTTGGCAAAAAAACCACTTCAATATTTTCCGGCAGATCACGACTATCCCCGGCTTGCCAAGAAATAACATATAATTTATTTAAATTGGCACCAAGTTTTTTCACCCAATTATAAGCAAAACCGGCTAAAGCGTCATGGTTATCAACTTTTCTGGTGATCATTAATAGTTTCATAAATTAATTCTTTAAAAAAGAAAATAGGGCGCTTAAAGAACTAAAGGCCTCTTTGATTTCTTGGGGATGAGTTAATAATCTTTTTAAGCGCATTAAAATATACCTGAAACGAAAATAATATTTCTTATAGCAATAATGGTAAAGATCGGAAATTTCTTTTTGGCTGATATTTTTTAACTGCATTATCGGCTTAGATAAATCATAATCGTCCCAATTATAAGTCATGATTAAATTCTGATTTTTGGCCTCGGCAAACATTGGCGTGCCTGGATAAGGCGTCGTGATATTAAAAATAGCGATTTCCGGATTAAGTTCAATGGCAAACTTCAAAGTTTCTAAAATCGTCTCTTTGGTTTCTATCGGGTTGCCGATCATAAAAGCCCCGCGAACATCAATTTTAGCTTGTTTAGTCAATTTAACCACTTTTCTTACCAAATCCAGATTTATTTTCTTGTCAATTGAGTTCAAAACTTCTTGATTGCCGCTTTCAATGCCATACATAATCTGGTGGCAGCCAGCTTGTTTCATTAATTTCAATAAATCCAAATCAATAAAATCCACCCGCGAGAAACAGCACCAGGCAATATCCATTCTACTCTCCAATAATAACTGGCAAAATTTTTTAACGTTGGCCTTATAGGTAGTAAAGGTATCGTCATAAAACATAATTTGCTTGATGCCAAAATCTTTCATCAACATTTTAATTTCTTCGATGAGCGATTCAGCTGAGCGAAACACCATCTGGGTACCTAAGGTTTTGTTGCAAAAAGTGCAGCGTCCCGGGCAACCGCGGCTGGTCAGCAAACTAATGGCTGGTAAACGCTGATAAGAGCCCTTAGCCGGATAATATTTAGCCATCGGCAATAAATCATAGGCCGGGAAAGGCAAAGCGTCTAAATCAGTTATCCGAGCTCGCGGCGGATTAAAAATAACCTGGCTATTATTCTTATAAATCAAACCGTTGATTGTTGATAGTTCGCGGCCAGCTAAAATTTCCGACATAGTTATTTCACCCTCGCCCTTAACCACTAAATCTACGGTTTCTTGATTAATAACTTCTTGAGGCAAGGCAGCGCAGTGCGCTCCGCCAAAGACAATTTTGGCTGCCGGATAAATTTGCCTGATAATTTTAGCCATCTCATAAGCATTGTTAATGGCGGCGGTAGTGGCTGTAAAACCGACATAGCGAGCCCGGTAATTCTCTAAATCACTTTTTAAATAATCGGCGAAGCTCTCTACAGAAATTTTTTCCGCCGGTGCGTCAATTATTTTAACCCTAAAACCCTTAGACCTAACGTAGGCGGCAATGGAAGCTAAACCAAGAGAAGGAAAAGATGAATCAATTTTCTGCCAGATATTAGCCTCTCTTTTAAATAAAGTGGGGTTGATTAATAGAACATCTAACATTATTTTAAAAATTAACTATTTTTAATAAATCCCAAGATAAAGAAGCGTTCCTAATCAGATAATTAATGGCGGCATAAATCAATAAAAGCAGAATTATCACATATTTATCTTTTAATTTGGACAAACCGAAAGCACTGACCATTGATAGTAAGGGGACAAAAATAAAAGCAATTCTTTGAGTCAGGCCCGGCCAAATCAAAAAAGCCAAAGAAGCTGGCAATAGCGCCAATAAAATCTTAAATCTTTGGGAATTGAAATTTTTGTACTCTTGATACAAACCATAGAAAAAAATCGGCCAGCCGATTAAAAACAGCCAGCCCAAAACTTTTATCAATAAAATAATGCTCCAATTAATGTCTGGCTGCTGGGTATTATAAATAGTGGCCTCAACGGCATATAAATACCGGTCAAGATAGGAAAAGCCGAATTTTAAATAAACAAAAATATAATACCAGGCCGGTAAAATTGAAAATAAAATGACAGTGATAATCAATTTCTTTACTTTTTGCCACCAAGACCAAGGTAAAAATAAAATTAATAGACCCAAGGGCGCCATGCCTAATGCCCCGTACTCTTTGAATAAAACTCCTACTGAAGAAGCGAGAATTGAAAGATAGAAAAATTTTTTATTTTTAGGATTATTAAAATACTTAATGGCTAAGAACATTGCCAGTATAAAGAAAAACCAGCCACCCAAATCAGTCCGATAGGTAATACCATAATTAATCAGGCAATAGTTGGTAAAAAATAAAACGCTAGCTATGAGGGCAACTCGTTGATCGCCATAGACGGTTTTGACCAATTCATAAAAAACCCAGATGATTAAGAAATAAAAAATAAGATTAATAAAAAACAGGCCTTGGTATTCGCCACCAAAAAACCAACCAGCCAAGATAGATGAATAGAGCATTAAAGGAGTAGTCAAAATTCTGGTTTTAAGCATCAGCTCGGTTTGCTCACCTAAAAAATTGCGGTCGTAATCTTGGCCTTGAATTAATTGCATGGCCGCTAAGTAAGAGGGGGCATCGCCATTTAACATCAAGGGGTAGCGCACAAAAAACAGGGCAATCAATAAGTTAATGGTGGCCAAGAAAAAAAGCCAAAAATATGGTGATTTAACAGTTAATTTTAAGTTTAGTGTCATTGTTTTGGGGACTCTTGATTTAAAATGCCATTTTTGCTAAAATACACGAGACAAAAAATACTGGCTATTTTACTTATTTTACCTCTTCCTAATCACCCAGAAACTGCTACTGACTTAATTGATTTGAGAATAAAATTGGCTGACCTTAATTCACTCATATTAGCAGTAAATTAAGATAAATTCAACTCTTAAAAATGGTCCCTTTCGTTGACTTAAAAACCCAATATCAAACCCTTAAAACCGAGATCGACTTAGCGATCACTGGTGTTTTAGAAAAAACTAATTTTATTTTGGGCGAACCGGTGGCTAAATTTGAAGAAAATTTTGCTGCCTTTAGTGATTCTAAATATTGCGTCGGCGTTTCTTCCGGCACTGATGCCCTTTATCTGGCTTTAAAAGCTTTAAATATCGGTCCGGGCGATGAGGTGATTATTCCAGCCAATACTTTTGTAGCCACCGCTATTGCCGTTTCCCAAACCGGCGCTACGCCGATTTTAGCCGATGTTGATCCTCAAACTTTTAATCTTGATTTAGACAAATTAGAAGCCAAGATAACTCCTAAAGCTAAAGTTATTATTCCCGTCCACTTATACGGCCGAGCCGTTGAGATGGACCGATTAATGGCTTTAGCCAATCGCTATAATTTGCCAGTGGTGGAAGACGCCTGCCAAGCCCATGGCGCGACTTATCAAAACAAAAGGGTCGGCTCTTGGGGAATAATCGGCTGTTTCTCCTTTTACCCGGGAAAAAATTTAGGCGCTTACGGTGATGGTGGAGCGATTGTCACCTCCAATCAGGAACTTTATGAAAAAATAAAGATGTTAAGAAATTATGGTTCAGTTAAAAAATACTACCACGAGATCATCGGCTATAATAATCGCTTAGACACCATCCAAGCCGCTGTTTTGGATGTTAAGTTAAAATGTCTAAATGAATGGAATCAAAAGCGTTTTAACAACGCCAAACTTTACAATCAAAAATTATCGGGAATTTCCGATATTATCCTACCAGAAATACCTGAAAGCTTTGGCTTACAGCAACATGTTTTTCACTTATACGTCATCCGGGCCAGAAAAAGAGATGAACTCTTAAAATACTTAAATGACAACGGCGTCCAGGCCGGCATTCATTATCCGATTCCTATTTACTCCTTAGGAGCTTATGCTGACCTTAATTTAAACAAGGATGATTACCCGGTAACTGAACAATTGGCCAAAGAAATTATTTCTCTGCCGATGTTTGCTGAATTAACCGAAGAACAAATTGACACCGTCGCCAATTTGATTAAAAAATTCTATCAAGCAGAACCAATAAATTATAACTTTAATCCAACTGATAAAAAAGAAATAATTAATTTCGGCTTAATCGGTTATGGCTACTGGGGGCCGAATTTTGCCCGCGATCTTAATGAAGCCCAAAACGCTAATTTGAAATATTGCGCTGATTTAAGCGATAATAATTTAAACAAAATCAAACAAAAATATCCTCAAGTTATTACCACTAATAATTATCAGGCTATTTTAAATGACCCGACTATTGACGCCATAGTCGTGGCCACACCCACTAAAACCCATTACCAGATCGTTAAGGACGCGCTTTTAGCTAAAAAGCATGTCTTTGTAGAAAAGCCGATGTGTTATAAAATAGAAGAAGCCGAAGAACTGGTGACCTTAGCCCAAACCAATAGAGTTAAATTAATGGTCGGTCATATCTTCCTTTTTAATCCAGCCGTTAATTATATAAAAAAAATCATTGATGATGGTGAGATTGGCAAATTAAGGCATTTGCATTTTCAACGAAGGAATTTAGGGCCGATTCGCCAAGATATTAATGTAATGTGGGACCTGGCGCCCCATGATATTTCTATGGCTTTGCATTTTATTGGTAAAATGCCGATATCGGTGGTAGCCATTGGAGAAACTTTTTTGCAAAATGGCCAACGCAGCATGCATGATGTGGTTTCCGTCAGTTTGAAATTTCCCGACAATATTATGGCTAATATGATTTTTAGCTGGATTGATCCAATTAAAATCAGGGATCTGACGATAGTCGGCGATCAAAAAATGATTTTATTTGATGATGTCCATCAATCGGAAAAAGTTAAAATTTTTAACAAAAATGTTAATGTTTTGGAAAATACTCGAGATGTTACTTTCGGCGAATACCAAATTAACATTAATACCGGCGGTATTACCATTCCTTCAATCAGCCCTAAAGAGCCGCTCAAAGAAGAAATAAGTCATTTTATTGATTGTATTATAAATAATAAGACGCCTATAACTGATGGAGAAAACGGTTTAGCGGTAGTTAAGGTACTGGCTCTAATCCAAAAATCCTTGGATAATAATTCAGTTAACATACCTATTTGAAAATGGAAAAATTAAACATTACTGAACCTAAAAAAAACATCAATGACGTTTTGGTCGGCCAGAATGTTAAAATTTACGATTTTGTCAATCTTTATGGCTGTGAAATTGGCGACGGTAGCCAGATCGGCACTTTTGTGGAAATCCAGCGTGGCGCTAAAATTGGCCAGAGATGCCGAGTTCAATCCCACACTTTCATTTGCGAAGGTGTAACGATTGAAGACGAAGTTTTCATTGGCCACGGCGTGATGTTTATCAATGATAATCACCCCAATATGGAAAAAACTTTAAATAAAACCTGGGAATTAAAACCAGTTTTAATTAAAGCGGGCGCTGCCATTGGCAGTGGCGCCATTATTATGGGCGGAATTACTATCGGCGAAAAAGCTGTAATTGGCGCCGGAGCGGTAGTTACCAAAAATGTGCCAGCGGGCGCGATTGTTGTCGGTGTGCCAGCTAAAGCATTATTAAAGTAATTTAATAATAAAAATTGTCCAACACGAAATTATGACAATTTTTAGCTAAATTTACCAGAAGATCTTGACAAAGTATGTTACGTATGATAGTGTTGTTTCATAGGCCTATTGCCTAACTCTGCCACGAGAGTATCGTGGATAGCTCCTTAAAAAGAAAGGACATCGACCATGGGTACTATGCTCGGTGAAGCGCTCCGTTCTGCCTACGGACCGTTCGAAGATCTCGCAAGAAAACTTGCTGGACGAAATGGAGAAGTTTGGTACGAAGCCCTTAAACATTTTCTGCGTAAAGAAGAGGTCTGGGTTAAACCTCCTAAAAAACAACATCTGGAATATCGAGATAGTATTTCTATTACTGGTCAAAACCCGTTTGTGGCCAAAGACCACTTTAAAGAAGATATGTCATCCACAGCTCCAGTGAGAATCCGTAAAATCGGAACAAATTTCCAAGAGCATTTTCTTGACAAGGTGGAAGAAGGTAGTGATACTGCTGATCTGAAAATTCAGGAGTATCAGTTTTATCGTTCTGATTGGTCATATTTTTCTGATATTCTGACGGAGTTGGGTAAAAATTGCGAGATAAAACTCTCTCATCTCTGGGAAATGCTTTGTCTGCAACGCAATGGAGAAGAAGGTAAACTTAGTCATAGTAATTGGAACATCGCTTTTATTAAAGACAAATCTGATATCCTTTGGGTGGTGGGTGCTCGCTGGTGTGAGTATCAGAGATGTCAAAGTCAATTAGCCACCTCTTACTCTGAATCACTTCCAACAAATACAATTTGGGAGATAGAAGCATTTCATATCGGCCAAGAAATTCCCGGGTCTTATCTTCGTTGTGTGGTTTCTCGCATCTAATAATAAAGGGCAGTTTCCTTCGGGGAGCTGCCCTAATTTTTTCTATTACAAAAAAATTTGACAAAAATATAAAAATATGATAAATATATTTTGATCTCTCTATAGAGATAGGGTTAAGGGTCTGCCGTCAAAAGACCTAACGTTCTTTGGAAAAGGAGATCAATCGTGGCAATCTACCTGTCTTTTGGTTTTGATGATGAAAGGCCATTCGGCCAATTAGCCAAAACTGATAAAGGCGCAGAATTTCGTAAGAAAAAAATGGCTTTTCTGAAACGATTTATGGATACTTTTGACACAGAAGAAATTCCCAGAACTCTTTTCATTTTAGGCGATTATCTTAATAATTGCCAATTAGATGTTGCTCCGGGAGAGTTAGAAGACATCTACTTGAGACCGCTTAATGACATTGCTCAACATTCCTATTCTCATGGTATGATCAAGCGTATAGAGGGCTATGCCACCGACCGGCCGATTATGACGCCGGCAGATTTTTTGGCTGATGTTAAAAAAGCTAATGATGTCTTGCAAGCAATATTGGATGTGAAGCCATCGGGTTTGAGAATCCCCCTGGGTTATGACAATGATCTTTCAGACATTCCCGAAATTGTCCAAGAATTAAAAGAACTAGGTTTCTCCTATGTTTCCTCTGATTTAAGAGCCAGCGATTCCTTTAATGCGCCATTAACTGCTAGTCGCCAACCTCATTGTTACACTAATATTGGTTGTCCAGGAGTAGCGGAACTACCATCTCATGGTTGGCAAGATGTGGTATTTACGCAAGAAAAGTCCCAGGCGCTCTTGGGACGCACCCCGCCTGCTCCTAAAGAAATAATTGAGCATTTTGTTGGGCTCTTTGACAGAGCCAGACAATTGGAATTGCCCGATGTTTATATTTCCTTATGCCTGCATCCCTGGGCAGTGATGGATTATGATCCCAATCTGGAAATCCTTTTAACCGTCGCTCGAACAGCCAGAGAGCAACAGATTGAAATTATCACCTATAGTGACGTGGCTAAGAAAATTATTAGCTAATCATCTAGACAAATTTAAACGGTGTAATCCTGCAGGATTACACCGTTTTTCTAACAAAATTATTTCTTAATACCGAACCTTAAATAAATAACCGGTTTGGAAATCCGCCACCAGTCGCGCAACGGCACCATTTTAGTATAGCCCTTTTCTTTGAAATAACGCTTAGTCACCGGCACTTCCTTAACTCTGGATTTATCAATTTTAACGGCCCAGCAAAGCAAGTATGGCTCAAGCTCATAGTGATTTAACCATTCCTGGTTAAGATTTATTTTGTCTAAAAGTGAAACTCTAACAGCCCGAAAACCATTAGTGCCGTCAGTGAAGGGAAAACCGGTAAATAATCGAATAAAAATGCCATAGGCCTTAGTAGTAATCCGCCTAAAGAGAGGGATATTCTCCACCCCCCCGCCTTTTAGCCAGCGTGAACCCTGAATTAAATCATAGCCACCACTGATAATCGGCTCGACCACCCGAGGTATCTGCTCGGGCGGATCTTGGTCATCACCGCCCATCACCGCAATAACTTCCATACCATCGGCTTTGGCTTTAATAAAGCCATCTCTGATACCAGCACCCACACCCAGATTTTTTTCGTGTTTAATCACTACTGCGCCGGCTTTTTCAGCCAGTTCCACTGTTTTATCAGTAGAACCGTCATCAACCACATAAACCGTATCAATTAAAGACACGTTTTTAACCCCCTTAACTACATTCTCAATATGTTGTTCTTCATTGTAAGCCGGTATCACCATGCCAATTTTCATAAAAATTAAAGATTATTATTTATAATGTCATTCCAAAATTTTACTATTTTTTCAGTATTGTTGTCAAATTTTTCTTTAACTAACTCTCGACCATATTCTCCCATTTTTCTCGCCTCATCTGGATTTTCTAATAACCAGATAATTTTTTCAGCCAATTTTTGAGCATCGCCAATCGGCACTAAAAAGCCGTTTTTACCATCTTCAATAATTTCTTTGGCGCCAGTCGTGGCTGTAGAAACCACTGGCTTACCAGCAGCATTGGCCTCAACCAAAACTTTGCCAAAACTCTCCGAAGCGGAAGAGAGGACAAAAACATCGCTTTGAGCATAAAGATTTATTAATTCACTATAACTTAATTGGCCTTTATTTTCAATATCATAAAAATCATTGTCGGCCATGGCTTTTTTAATTGTCCGATCGGCTCCGGCCTGGACAAATTTGGTATCATTAAATTTATTTTTAACAATTTTAAAGGCCTTAACCAACGTATTATAATCTTTAACTTCATCATCCCGGCCAATGTGTAATACATTTTTTTGTTCCATGTTCCATGTTCCATGTTCCATGAATTTGCTTAAATCAATCGGCGTAGAAATAACTCTGATCATCGGCAAACCACCCCCGACCCCTCCTTGGAAAGGAGGGGAGAAAAAATCCTTGATTTTTTGATATTGCCCTTCACTCATTACTCTGATAGCATCGGCTCTTTTGGCTACAAATTTAGATAATGGCAAAAGCAGATAATTAATTTTATTTTCTTTGAGCCAATTTTTATTGGCCCAGAAATCACCATGGAAGTGAATTAATAATTTTGTCTTGAATTTTTTCTTTAACTTTAAGCCGACTAAGCCGTCAATAAACGGCGTTTGAGTGATAATTAAATCATAGTTGTTCTCCTTGAATAATTTTTTTCCAATTTTATAGGCATCACAACCATATTTCAGCTTAGAGTAAGAATTAGTCGGATAAGCAATTACTTTATCCGATATTTTATATTCAGCAAAACCCTTTTTAGCCAAAACAATAATATCCAAGCGATCGCAAAACTCGCCATATTTTTTGTGGCGTTCTACCACATCACCCAGCTGACCTTGACCCAATAAACCTTTATCAATTGAAATTATTAAAACTTTCATTGTTATTTTAATTAAGCCCTAAACCATTTTGGCAAATAAACTTTACTGAAGTTAATTGGTATTTGGTCTTCTTTTTCAAGTAATAACCAAATATTAGTCCCCCCTAATTGGAAAATTGGCTCTAAAAGATAATTAAACCATTTGGGCAACCTTCTTATCAGGCCGGAACTTTTAACTATCCGATAACCAGACATTTCCAATAAATAAATAAGCGATTTCTTATTGAAAGCATAGAAATGGCAATGCGCTCGATGCTTATTTAACAGAGACATTAGTGGTATTTGAATCACTAAGCAGCCATTAGATTTAAGTAATTTTCTACAATCGTATAAAAATTTATAAGGACTTATCAGATGAACCAAAAAATCAGTGCACCAAATCAAATCAAATTGTTCGCTGATTGATTCCAAATCATCTTCCACATTTATATCTATCACCTTCAAGCCCAGCGCTCTGGCATAGGTCGCGGCCTTGGTATTTTTCTCTAAGCCGACTGAATCTTGGGCAAAATGGATAAGATTATGGCCATAAGTGCAGCCGATATCCAAAATTTTAGCGTTAAAATCTAAATTGAACCTCTTATAAATATAGGAATTTTTAGCTGGCCAATCTTTAAAAAATTTTTTATATATCCTTTCATTTTCGGAGGCGTCAGCTGGACCTTTTTCTAAAATAATCTTTTTTAATTCTTCGTTATTTTTTTTCATATTATTTGACCACGAATTTTTTAGCTAATTTATATTCAAAAGGAAAATAAAAAAACTTTAGTTTCCAGCGCAGTTCGCAGACCAGAACAAAAATCAGTTTCAATAACTTTTGCGCCTTAACACTGGAGCCCATGGCGCTTTTTAAGTTCATGGCGCCGAACCTAACATAGGCCTCCATTGATTCCACCAAATCCTTGTGCTTGACCCAAGGAAAATTCTGGACAGTCAAATAACTCAATTCGTTTTGCACCAAATGCGCCCACTCATCAAGAGATTGAGGCGCTTGCCAGCCGCTGGCTAAGCACTCCTGGTATAATTCCGAGCCCGGATAGGGCCGAAAGGCCTGGGGGCCTAAAATTTGGACCTGGGGGCTTAATTTAACCAACCGATCTATAACCTCCAAAGTCAGCATCATATCGGCCTTAGTTTCGCCAGGCAAGCCAATCATAAAGGAATACTGGGGTATAATGTCATACTTCAAGCACATTTTAGCTGAATTAACAATCTGGTCAGGCGCAATATCTTTTTTGATTTTTTTAAGTATTATCGGACTGCCGGATTCGGCGCCAAAAGATAAAAGATAGCAGCCGGATTTTTTTAACTTGGCCATAAACTCTTCATCAATCATCCCCTCTTTAATATAATCGGCCCGGACAGTGGTTTCCCAGGGCAGAATTAAATTTCTTTCAATCAGGCTAGAGACAATATTTTTAGCCCTATTAATATCGACAAAAAAATTCTCATCCCAAAACCTTAATGATTTGCCAGAAAAATAATCTTTGCTTTTAATAACCTTCAGATCTTCTAAAACTTGTTCAACCGTTCTGGCTCGCCACCTATTTTTGACAATAGCATTAATACAAAAAGTGCAGCGATGAGGGCAGCCCCGGCTGGTCAGTGAAGGGATTAATTCCAATTTCCTTAAAATTTCCGGAGCTACTAGATCCCAATTGAATAACTTGGTTTGGGCCGGATCGTGCAATTCGCGCATCGGATTCTTAATAATCTGCCCGTCTTTTTTATAAATAATGCCTTTGATTTGGGACAACTCTTGGCCGGAAGCCAATTCAAAAAAGGTAATCTCGCCCTCACCAAAACAGACAATATCAACTAAAGGATGGGCTATGGTCTGATCAATAAAAAAAGTCGGATGCGAACCGCCCCAAATCACCTGACAGTTAGGATTGATTTCTTTGATTAATCTGCTGATAGCCAGAGCATTGGCAATTTGAGTGGTCATGACCGATAAGCCGACATACTGGCAATCAGGCACTTGGCTTTTTATTTTCTGAAGATAATCCCTTTCCCTGGCGCCATCAATTATATTTACTACCAATCCCTGGCTGTCTAAATAAGTGGCAATGCTTAATAAGCCCACAGAAATTGAGCTGTCATAATTTTCCTTGGCGATATTAAATGGCGGATTGATAAGCAGGGTTTTAATCATTGATTATTTCGTTTAAAATCTTAACTGTTTCAGAAATGGTTTTATCCCAATTGAAAATCTTTAATTTATCAGCAGCTTTTTGAGTAAAATCATCAGCTAAATTACTATCGCTTAAAATTCTAATTGCCGCCTCCGTTAATTGGTCTAAATTATTATATTCAACCAATAGGCCATTTTCATTATTATCAATCACTTCCGGATTGCCACCAGAAAAAGTGGCGATAATGGGAGTTTTAACTCGCATAACTTCCAAAAGAGTATGAGACATCGCTTCATAGTTGGTGTTTAAAATAAACAGGTCAGCGGCTTTAAAATAATTAGCGACCTTTTCATGGCTGATCCGCCCCAAAAATTTAACTTCATTTTCCACTTTTAATTCCCTGGCTAATTGCTGTAAATCGTCCAGTGCCGGACCATCGCCTAAAATAAGTAAAACTACCTGACCGAATTTTTCTTTCAACTTCGGCATAATTTTTATCAGGCCATCTACGCCTTTCCAGGGAGTCAAGCGGCAAGCAGTGGCAATAATTTTGGTGCCGGCCCCAAAACGGTTTTTGATTTTTTCGGCTTCGTTATCATTTATCTCACTGGCGATAAAATCAACAGAATTATAGATAATCCTTATTTTATTTTTTGACACGCCTATTTGCTTGGCTATTAAAGCGATAAAATTGCTGACGGCAATAATTAAATCGGCTTCAAGTAATATTTTCTGCCGGCGTTTTTTTAATTTCTCAATCTTAGCGTCATATTCTTTAACTTGAAAATCAGCGATATAATCAGTCGTCCAGCCCGAAGCCACCGCCGTCTCCCAGGCACTATCGCCGACAAAGCGCAGTACATATTTCTTACCCAATAATTTTTTAATTAAGTAAGCAAAATAACCGACACTGTAAGTATCAGTGACATAAATCAGATCGGCCCACTTGGCCAATTGAAACATCTTCAAAAAATAACGGCTTTGATTTAAAAATTTCTGCCGATTTATCCTGAATAGCTTATCGCCATCATTAGCTGATTTATCAATATCAGAATAAGTGATTAATTTAACGGCAAAATTATTTTTTTCCAAAGAATTAATCAATGCTTTTAAAATAGTAGCCGGACCGCCGATATCGGGCGGATAAATGCCAGTGGCAATTAAAATTTTTCCTGGCTTCGCCGTAGCTGAAAGCGAAGATGGGCTTTGTTCCTCTAAAGTTTCAATAGCGGTTTCTTCTACTTTAATATTTTTTTTTAAAACGCCGACCAGCGCCTGACCGTAGTTTTTGAAAACCGGTAACTCACAAAAAAACTTATCAATCAAATGGATGAACTTGTTAGAAAACCAAAATCTGGGCAGACCCAAATAATGCAAAGGTGGAAAAAGAGTGCTGGCGCGCGATTTAACTAAAATAAAGCCATTAGCTTCTAAAATTGAGAACCATTTTTTCAACGGATAATCATATTGGTGTTGCCTGGGATCCCAACCCTCCTGATAAACTGTCTTTGACTGACGACGCAATATCTGACGGCCGACGAATTGGAAAAAATGTTCCCATTTGTCATGCATAGCCGGAAAAGTTATCAATAGTTGCCCGTCATCTTTAAGTAATCTTTTAATTTCTTTAACCAGCAAATCAGGCTGGATGACATGCTCGATAATATCAATGGCCATAACCTTGTCAAATTGTTCGGTTAAAGGAATATTTTCCACATTGGCCTCAACTAATTCTAAATTATTAATCTGGTAATAATCAGCTACTTGCCAGGCAGTTATTAAGCTATTTTTATCAATATCCACACCGACCATTTTTTTAAAATGTCCCTTATAAGTGATGGCTTGAACACCATCGCCGCAGCCGACATTTAAAACTGTTTCGTTTGAGCTGATGGGAAATATTTCCGGATAAACAATACCGGATATTAATTTGCCTGATTTGAATTTTGGCTTTAACATAAGTTTTATTATTCTTGCCAGGCTGTTATGGCGAATAGGTTCATCGCTTTGCTCGGGATAAACTCCGCAATCTCATCTGATATAGGATTGCTTCCCCGCCTTCGCGGGGACTCACTTACGCTCCCTCGCAATGACATCTATAAAAATATTCCTCATACTAACAGCAATACTGTCCCAATTATATTTTTCTTGAACCATTTTTCTGGCATTTTCTACGACCCCAGCTACTATATCTTTATTGGCTGGATTTAAAATATAGTTAATTTTTTCGGCAATGCTTTTTGGATCTTTGACTTTACAAAACCAGCCTGTCTCTCTATCGCGCAAAAAATCAGGGATGCCGCCAACCGGAGTAGCAATTACCGGTACACCAACTGACATCGCTTCCAAGAAAGCATTGCCCAAACCTTCTGATAATGAAGGACGGATAAAAATATCGGCTTGACTTAAATACTCATAAACTTGTTTATTGGAAACCTGGCCCTCTAATACTTTTTCCTCCTTATTATATTTTTTTATTATCGCTCGATCATTGATATTATTTTTTTTAATCAAACCGTCTAATTTACGTCTCAAATTACCTTCACCAATTATCTTTAAAACAACGGGTTTATCCTGATTTTTATTAACAATGGCCATTGCTTTAATCAAATCCTCCAAACCGTTCTTTTTAACCAAACGAGAAACAGAAATAACTCTCTTTAAATCATTATTCTTAATTCTTAATTCATAATTCTTAATTGATACCCCATTCGGCACAACCCCAATCGGACATTGAGCTCCTAAATTTTCCGCTCTCTTCTTTAAAAAATTACTTATGGCCTGGATATAATCAGCTCGGCGATAAATCGCTTTATAAATCAGCCTGATTAAGAAAGTGCGCCAAAAAATATCCCACTCACTGTCCCCTTCCTGTAAAGTTAACAGATATTTAACTGGCGGAAATTTCTTCTTAAATTTCAGGGCGGCCCAGCCGGCTTGATTGGCCATCATCGCCCAAATCATCTGATAATTATTCTGCTGGTGAAGTTCAACCGCTTTTTTATAAGCCAGCCAAGGAAATAAATATTTATTGATTAATTTCTTCACCTCCCCCCACCCCCCCTCCCTGCCTACCGGCAGGCAGGCTTCGTAAGGAGGGGGAAATAATGAAATCCGGTAAACATTGATATTGCCAAGATGTTCAAATTCTTTTTGTCGGCCATCTAAATTAGCGGTAATCATATCAAAATCAAACTCCCCGCCCAGACGATCGGTGATTTCTTTAATCGCCACTTCAGCGCCGCCAACAAAGGGCTGATAAGCTAAAGAAAAAATTAAAATTTTTGGTAGATTGCTTTCCATTATTATTTTTGCTACATAACATGTTACGTAACAATTATTTTTTAATTATATCTTCACCATAAACACTAATTAAAAGATCTAAATCCTTATTACTTTTAACCAGTAAATCAATATTCTTATTTTCCATGGCCTTAAAAACCTGCCGACTAAATTCATCATCAAGCAATTGATTATAAAGTTTGGAAAAAGCGGCAAAATCTTTAATAAAGCAATGGCCACCGGCGCCACGGCCTGATTTATGAACCGGTTCCAGATGTAATTCATTGAATTTTAATTTTGGCCGGCTAGCATAGTCAAATCCGGCTTCGCCGCCACTAGTGCCCGATTGATGGACCGGATTCAAATGCGTAGAGCCGATGCGCGGATCAGCGGCCAGTGAATTGCGTATTATTGTCCAATCACAATCCAGCTTAGCCGCTAAATCGTAAAGCATATTGACGAAAATAACTTTAAAATAAAACCAATTGTTGCCGCCATATTTTATCAGTTCAGCTTCCTTAGCTGAACAAATTATTTCATAAGGCGCTCGCGGCAAAACCGCCATCACTTCAGCAGCTTTGACTCTTAAATATTCATCGTCTTTAACTATACCGATAATATTCCTGATTGGATTGGCGGCATCATAGGCGGCTGTCGCCTCGGTTAAAAATTCAGGGGAATGAAAAACGACTATATCGGGATTTTCAATTTGGATTGACTCGGTCGTGCCTGGCAAAATAGTGGACTTAATAACCGCCACTTTTCCCGGACCGACTTTTTTAATGGCTAAGCGCAAAATAGAATCATCAAAGCCGTTTTTAGTGGTAGGAGTGGGCACGGCGATAAAAACAATATCACATTCGGCAATTTTGTCGCCATTATGAATATGGGGCTCTTCCAACCCATAACGCACGACCTCGAAGCCGCGCCTCTCAAAATCATCAGCATAATTCTGGCCGATCCAACCTTGTCCAATAAAGCCAATTTTTTTATTTTCCATAATATTGTTGATACCAAGTTAAAAATTTATCCAACCCCTCTTCTAGGCCAACTTGCGGTTCATAGCCCAGAACCTTTTTAGCTTTATCAATATTAGCATAAGTTTCTATCACCTCACCACTTTGCAACGGCAAATAATTTTTAATAGCTTTTTTATTTAACTTATTTTCTATGATAGAAATAAAATATTCCAATTCCACCGGCTGGTTGTTCCCCAAGTTAAAAATTTCATAGCCGGAACAATTAGCCAGAGCCGAAACAATACCCGAGACAATATCATCAATATAAGTGAAGTCCCTTTGGTGATGGCCGCCGTTGTAAACATCTATGGGCTGGCTATTTAAAATATTGCCGGTGAATTTATAATAAGCCATATCGGGACGGCCCCAGGGACCATAAACCGTAAAAAACCTGAGCCCGAAGCAATTCAAGCCGTAAAGATGATGGTAGACATGGGCTTGGAGCTCATTGGCTTTTTTAGTGGCTGCATACAAAGAAATTGGATAATCAACCTTATCGGCTTCAGAAAACGGGATTTTAGTGTTGCCGCCATAAACCGAGGATGAAGAGGCAAAGACAAAATCCTTGATGTTATGTTGGCGAGCCAGTTCCAATAAATTATTGGTGCCGATTATGTTTGATTCTAAATAAACATCGGGATTAGTCAGCGAATACCTCACTCCGGCTTGCGCCGCCAAATGGCAAATTTTATCAATTTTATTTTCCTCAAAAACTTTTAAAAGTCCTGCTTTATCAGCTAGGTCTAACCTGTAAACTTTAAAGTCATGTCCAGCCAAAAAATCACTAATCCTTTTTTCTTTCAACGCCGGCTCATAATAATCATTGAAATTATCCAAACCAATAATCTGATCGCCCCTTTCAAATAATTTTTTAGCAGTATTAGAACCAATAAAACCGGCGATACCGGTTATTAAGATAGTCATCTTAAAACTTGATAAATAATCAAATATACCTTAATATTATTATACATTTTAGAGAAAAAATCAAGACCTATGGACAATAAGCAAGAACCCGCTTTCGCTAAAGCCATAGCAAGGCGCAGTAAAATTTTATATGTCATAACCCAAGCCGAAATGGGCGGCGCCCAGCGCTACTTATACGATTTAGCCACTAGTTTTGAGGCCCAAAATTACGATATCAGCGTGGCTATCGGCCAAAGTCAAGATAAGTCGTTAATCTATCTTTTGCGCTCAAAAAACCTGCCTGTTTATGAATTAAAGCGCCTGGTTAGAGCAATCTCGCCAATTAATGACTTTTGGGCAATTTTTGAATTAAGAAAATTATACCAAAAAATCAAGCCGGATATTATTCATCTAAATAGCACCAAAGCCGGCATCATTGGCTCTTTGGCTAACCATACTATAACTAAAATTTCTTATAAGGTGATTTATACCGCGCACGGTTGGGTCTTTAATGAACCGATGAGTAAAATTAAGAAATGGCTGTATTGGGGACTGGAAAAAATAACTTCTCGGCCCAAAGATAAAATAATTTGCGTTTCGGCTTTTGATTATCAAACAGCCATTAAATATAAAATAGCCGGCACCAAAAAATTAATAACTATTCATAATGGCATTGATATTTCTAATATGAATTTTTTATCTAAAGAAAAGGCTTTAGATAAACTAATTAAAAACTATGAATTAACTGATTACTCTCCCACCCCCACTCATCCCCCCTCAGGCAGTGGGAGAAAAATAATCATCGGCACTATTGCTAATTTTTACAAAACTAAGGGTTTAGAATATTTAATTGGGGCTACAAAAATCTTAATATCCAATAGCCAATATCCAATATTTTTAATTATTATCGGCGATGGTGAACTTAGACCGCAATTAGAGGAGTTAATTAAAAAATATGATTTAGAAAACAATATTATTTTAGCCGGCCGACAAGAAAACGCCTCACAATATTTAAAGGCCTTTGACATTTATGTCTCATCTTCAGTCAAAGAAGGCCTGCCTTATTCCATTTTAGAGGCCATGGCGGCCGAGTTGCCTATCATTACCACTGCGGTTGGCGGAGTACCGGAAATGATAAAAGACAATGACAACGGTTTGCTGATAGAACCGAAAAACTATAAAATTTTGGCGGAAAAAATAAAATATCTTATTGAAAACAAACCCTTAGCCCAAAGATTGGGCCAACAGGCGAGGCAGGACGTTAAAGAAAATTTTTCCAAAGAAAAAATGATCAGAGAAACTTTTAAGCAATACCAATAATTCAAGGCCATAAAAACTCCGAGACCAATCTCGGGGTTTTTATTAAAAACCAACGATACTTATTTCCTGATTCGTTGGTAGGCCAAAAGAATTATTTGCGCCAATAGCCAGGCAATGATGATTAATAAAGTTCCTAAAATTAAAAATCCAAATGGTGGATTAATTAATAAAATAATTGGTAATAAAAATAATAACCAATATATTTTAGTTTTTATTAAATTTAATAATAATGTAATGAAAAATAAATAACTTAATATAAATCCATCGATACATTCTGGACAAGTTGGTATTGGACCCAATCCAATAATTGGATTAAATATACTATAACTAAATTTACCTACTATTTTACTAAAAATCAGTGATAATACTATAGCTAATATGAATAATATTATTTGCCACCACTTTTTTTGTATTAACATAAAATTTATAAATTATTCTTAATGTTTGTCAAAGCCAGTTTAATTATATCATAAGCGCGCTGGTTCATTCTATTTTTCTCAAGCATATTGTCAATAAATTCATTTATTTGTTCAAACCGCTGGTCATTTTGAAAGCCGTTTTTTAATTGCGCCAACAAGGCGTTTTTACTGCCAAAGTGGCTAAGCCAATTTTTTCGGTACATATTTTCAATTTCTTCGGTTAATTCAACCAGATTCTGAATGCTGGGATTAAGGTCGGATAAGCCCTCATTACTCACCCCAATTAGATAATTTTCAGTTTCTCCTAAAAGTATCTGGCCGTTGTACTCGCTATCAACCGCCGAGTCCTCGCCGATTAAACTGGCGCTTAATTGGTAATCGCCGTCAGCCGTGCCCTTTAAATCTATTTTATACTCCCCCTCTAAAGGGTCGGGAATAACAGCAAATTCCGGGCCATCTAAAAAACCGGTGTAAAAAGCATTGTCAATTTCATTGATGACATTACCACTGCTAAAATCCCGGCCTAATTTCTGGCCGTTGGGCGCGGTTATCAGAAAATCAGCCGGCGAAAATAGCCTGATCAGCAGGTATTTGGCAAAGCTGTTTTCTCTGAACTCTTCTGCCGGTTCCCGGCCGGTTAATTTTTGGATAATAATTTTTTGGGCGTCAGTGGCTAAGGTGTTATGGGAGCTTAAAATTGTCAGATCATTAAAATTGTCAAAGCCGGCACTGCTAAATTGCGGCGTCGTGCCGTCGCCCGGGCCGTATTCCAAGCCATGGTCGCCAAAAATGGCATCATAACCCTCTGGATAGCCATCGGCCCACTGGCCGTCAACAAAATCTTTTAAGATCACTCTTAAATAATTCAGGGTGCTGGTAGAATTATTATCGGCGATGATATTGATAAGATCAATGTCATTTAACTTGGCTAACTGGCTGGGCTCGTTTAACAACTCCAGAAACAGATTACCGGGATAATTATCGGGGTAATTTCTTAGTTCCAAGGTTTCTTGATCGCGCAGATAACTGTAAACCGGCAAAAGTTCTTCTATTGATTTCATCGGCAATTGGCGGACATAATCAAACACGCTGCCATAACCGTTAAATTCCGCCTCTATTTTAAATATCCTTTCATAAATAAAATCTCTTGTTGTTTGACCAATGTCTCCACTTTCCCATGTCAAATACGCTTTCGGCGCTCCCCGATGCGGCGCTCCCAAAAAAATCAATTGGTCAATATCATTTTCATAATTGCCCATTTCCACGTAAGCTCGAGCCACTAAGCCGCCCATAGAATGGCCAATAACATCCACTTTATCGCATTGGCAGATCTCTTTTACCTCGTTGATTTTGGCTTTAAGCAGCTCGGCGCTATAGATATTGGGCAAGCGCCAGTTATAAGGAAAAGCAAACAGGGTCTCGCCTTCTTGGTAGCCGGCTGATTTAAAAGCCAGCCAGAGATTATCGTAAGTATTTAAAATCGGATCAAGTTCCCAGCCGAAACCGAAATTCCAACTCCCTAAAATTCCCGGAATGATAATCACCGGCTCGGGTTTGGCTGGCTCCGGAAAATAATCAAAATCAATTTTAAATGTTTTTAAATTTCGCTTAACATACCAGCTACTATCATAATTATACGTAAATAATCTCACTTCATCAGTAAATCTTTCTTTAGTCCAGCCACTGCTCATATAATACTCAAATAAATTGTGATTATATAAATAACCTCCAATGGAAAGATAATTACTTGATAAATATGCATCATATCTCTTGTCTGCTTCCCAAATAAAAAATCGGTTTTCTCCCACCAGAAAGCCAGTCAGATCATTAACATTGTTGATAAATTTAAAAGATGGATCATCAATTCTACTTTCTCCATCCACTGAAAGGGGACTTAAAATTGAACTGACATTAAACGGAGAATAATATTTTCTGCTCCAGCCGGTACAAAATATCTTATCCACAGTAAAAGAAAATCTAAAATGTTCTCCATCATACCAAAATTTTTCGTCTCGGACTAGATTTTCCAGCGGATTATACACCGCTGGACATTCTACCGGCCAAGAGTTCAGATAATCGGCGGCCTGTACCATAACTACTACCCCATTTCTATCGGCTGGTATAACAGCTAACATAAAAAATCCCGATAATACAAAAATTATCAGGATTAAAAGTTTAAAAAAATTATTTCTCATAAAATCTCTGAGATATTTCTTGACATGTTCTAAAAGTGCTCCGATTCACATCGGAGCACTTTTTATAATTCATAGATAAACTTTAATCAACTACTTCTTCCAACTCTTCAGTGCCGGTAGGCACAGCCGAAGTGGTAGTTAGGGCCTCGCCTTTGGTGTAATCGCTTTCAAAACCATTTTGGATGGTAATCAGCTTATCTTTGTATTTGGCGCTATAAAGGGCTTTAGCCACCGCATCATCGCCGCTGCTTTTGACTACTTCTTGCAAAATCTTGCCAAGAGACACCGTATAAACCCGCGGGCTATTCTGGAATTTTATCAGTTTCACTCCCGGATTAACAGTTACGTGTACACCCAAGGTTAAACCGTCAAAATCAGCTTGAGAGATAACCTTGAGGGTCTTTTTAGCTCCTTTATAGGTAAGATCGGACCAACTGCCGCTATACCAAGTCCAGAAAGTAACCGAGTTAACAAATAAATTCCTCCGGCCATTGGCATCAATATAATAAACAGCGCTGTCTTTGGCAGTTTTTATCAAATCACCCACCGCTAATCCGGCTTTCTCTAAACTGACAATATTAGTGATAATCAAATCAACCGTCTCCCCAACTAAATTATTGAACTTAACGCTCAAGTCATTGACGCCATCACCATCCAAATCAACTTTTTTAATCTCACCTAACACCAAGTCAATTGTCACCGGAGTTGATTCCAAAATAATCTGGATTTTCTTGTTGACCGTGTCCAAACTGGAAACCTTGGCGCTATGGCTGTTATCGCTATCTTGGCTTAATGAGGTAGTGAAATTAAATTGGGTGTCTAAAGAAGTTAAAACATTTTTACTGCCACTGTCTAAACTACCAATATCGGAACCAGGCGTTGCGGTTACAGTGGTTGAGGATGTAGTAGTGGTAGCTGTTGTAGGCGTAGTGACTGTAGTTGTTGTTCCACCGCCGCCGCCGCTGGCTCCACCGCCGCCGCTACACTGCCCAGCTTGGGGAACAACAGTATAAGTGTCAGGAGCAGTAGGTAAAGTTAGAGTTAAAGTACTGCAACCAGCATCAGCGCCGGCTGAAGTAGTCGCTTTAATTGAAACCGTGCCGCCACCAGCCGGTTGTAGTTTAAAAAGAGGTGTGGAAGTTGAACCGGGATTACTGACCGTTAGAACTCCATCAGTTATGACAACGCTTTCAGCGGTGGAACCGCTTAGAACAGTTACATTACCGCCTGTCAGCTCAACAGTGACATCGCCATCGGCGGTGAAGTCATTATTGGCTGCTTGGACGATAACCAACCAACCAAAAACCAAGGCAAGCGCTGTCAGAAAAATTACTAAAGATATTTTTCTCATACGGCTAAAATTAATTAAATAAATTCCCTTGCCTTAATTATCGCGGTACACATTGGCCTCGAGCGCAAACTAAAGCGGTTGCGCCATTTGGCAAATAACAATGTCCATAACCGCCATCGGGCATGACTAATTCCAAACAACCAGCTGATACACCAGTGCCATCATCAAGATCACCAGCACCTAAAGTGGAGGTAGCTACACCACCAGTCCTACTTCTAGCAAATATACCTACGGTAGTGGTAGCAGTAGAAGTAGTTAAATCAATAGTGCCACCCTTAACAATTAAATCTCCTGTTGTCGAAGCATAACCTTGGACAAATAAGTTATTATCAATTTCAGCATCATTCTGAACATATAAATCACCGCCGGCCAGGTCTAATTGGCTAACTGTTCCAGCTGAACCGACCCAGAGAGCATCAGAAGTTGTGGCTACACCCCTAAAAACATGCAAGCCGCCAAAAACAGACAAACTTGAAGTTGGTGTTGCTAAAGTATCAATGCCAACCACTAAATTGCCAGTGGTAGTGGCAGCAGTAATGTGGCCATTGATGGTGACAGTGTCACCCGTGCCATCGCCCAGAGTGGTGGTACCAGTGGTGTTAATATTGGTACCTATGGTGGTAGCGGCATAAATTATGCCAACTGACATCAGTAGAGCCCCAATAACCACTACTAAGAATTTAACAGCGGTTAAGAAGTGTTGTCCTTGTTTGTTCATAGAGTTTTTTAAATTAACCCCAATCCCTAAACTTACTTCGGATTGAAGCATTAATAAAGTTTATTAAATATACTGTTAATTATAACAAAATGAGGCAAAAATAAAAACAAGGATGGGCTGTGGATAAGTTAAATCAAAAAAATAATAAAACCAAAAAACAAAAAAACAAACAATAATAATAAGAATAAAATTTATAAATTAGATCTGTCTGACTCTAGATAAAAATAGGAAATGAGACCTACCAGTTGGACAGCAGAAATTAAAATTAATTGTAAACTAATAATTATTTATCTAAATTTAGCTAATTATTTCTTATTTTCCAAATTATTTATAAACCCCTTAGCCCAGACGGCATAAGTGGGGTGAAGCGATCCCGATTTTTCAGCCATTTGAATCGCCTTTTGATTATCCCCGCCTAAAGACAAGATAATAGCCAATTGCTTATAGGGCTCCGGGCTTTGATCATATAGGGCTATGGCCTTTTCAAATTGCTCAACGGCTAATTTAAAATTTTCCTGGAATTTCTCTTCTTGGCCGGTATTTTTGAAATAATTGGCCAAATTAAAGTAAGAGTAGCCCATTTCAAAATAAATATGCTGGCGATTGGACGCTAATTTTTTGACAGTTTCAAAAAAATTAAAATTCCGCTGCAAATAATCAACTTGGCCGGTTTTAGAAAAGATGAAATCATTGAATTGCATCACTAATAAATAATTGGCAACGCTATAAGGATTTTCTTCAATTTGCTTTTTCAGTTCGCTATCAGTGAACTGCGCCAGATCAGACAGGTCTGACAGGACCTTTGGGTCAGCGGTCTTACTGCTGGCTAAATTACTGAAAAAACTAAATAATTGCCGGCGATACTCTTGATTGCCGGGCGTTTCTTTAGCTAAAAGTGATTTAAACAGCCCAATCCTCTGCTGATAATTCATTTGAGAATCACTTAAGACCTTAACCAGATCTTTATTGACTTGAAGCGGCTTAAGATTGACTGAATATAAAATCGGAAAAAACAAAGCCAAGCCGACAATTAAAAGGCCTAATTTAAAATAGTTATTCTTAAAGATAGCCGGGGCATAATATGGACTAAACAAAGAAATAAAACTAATGGCTAAAAATAAAGGAATATAAGTAACCAGCGCTTCAAAAATAAACAGATTTTGGATAAAATAAGCTGAAATAACTAAGGTAAAGATAAAGGGGATAAAATAATGATTGTTGTCGTCTTTTTTCTTGAGATAGTGCCGCCATAAATAATAAAGCGGCAGGAATAACAAAGACAAATATGATAAAAGGCCCAATAAGCCGCCAGAGACCAGGCGGTCAAAAATAATGTTATGAGCCCGATCAAACCAAACAACTGAACCGACATCCTCATACATCCGAGGATTAAAATATTTGTCAAAGGGCTGATAAAAATTTTCATAGCCCCAGCCCCAAATCGGCCGTTCTTTAAAACCCTGATAAGCGCTGTTCCAAGCCATTAAACGGGTTTGGGCGGTGGTTGACCGGGTGGAGATACTGGCGATTCTTTGCAGCAACTCATGATTTTTAACAAAGTCGGCATCTTTATTTAAAAATAACCAAGTTGAGAGAGTGATAAGCGAAGCTATAATAATTACACCGCTGATTTTTAAAATTTTTCCGTCCCAGGCGCCTAGCCGACCTCTAGCCCGAGACCCGTCTTGAACGGGAAAATAATAAAATAAAAAATATAAAATAAATACCAAACCGACAAAAACCAGGGCTAAAATACCGCCGCGGGTATAAGTATTGAAAATAATAAAAATTTCTAAAATGATAACTGTTAAATAATAAAATTTAAAATAGAAGTTGGGGCGGTTGAAAAATAAAACTGAACCAAAAAATACGCCAAAGATCATATAACCAGCCATATAACCGGCGTTGCCAATGGTGCCGGCCAGCCGAAGGCCGGAGGTAGAAATCGGCAGCCAAGACAGCTGAAAGAATTGACCCAAAGCGTATAAACCAACCAATAAACTAGCCAGGAAAAACAGATCAAAAATATAAAGCCAGTCCTTAAACTTCTTAAAGAAATTAGTTAAGACCAATAAAAAGACAAATAAATGCAAAAGTAGTACGAGGCCTTCGCTCCTTTCATTATTACTCCAGAAACTCCGATAAAAATAATCGCCTAATAAAGAAGAAATCAGGGTCAAAAGCAGATAAATCGCCATTAAAATAACAGCGATATTGAATTTTAATTGATATTTATTGTCTTTGAAGCACAAAAATAACCAAGTCAAAAACATCACTTCAACGGCAATATTGAAAGCAAAAGTTTTAGTGGTAATGAAAGGGAAAAAAAGCTGGCTGTTTAAATACAGCGGAGAAAATAAAATCACTGCCAGAGAGAGCCAGATAATAATTTTGGGCAAGTTATTTATAATTTTATTAAGCATAAATATTTTTTAATGTCATAGTTTGGGTAGAGACGGGGCATGCCCCGTCTCTACCTTTATTGAAATCTTAAAAAATTAATTACCGCTCTTAAACTTATTGTATTCATCTTTTAGGGCCTGGTTTTGGGGTGAGAGTTTGATGGCTTGCTCATAATATTTAATCGCCTCTTCCTTATTGCCTTGGTCGCGATAAAATTCCGCGCTTAAAACCATAAAGTCAACGCTATCAGATTTAATAGCCAAGGCCTTTTTAAGAGCGGCCTCGGCCAACGGCTTATTGGGGCATTTAGTATTATAGAAATCAAAAATATTCCTTAAATAAGCAATTTCGTTGGGGTCATTGGTAGTGGCAATTTTGAAATATTTTTCCGCTTCGGCGCAATTCTTATAAATGTCAGCGTATAAATTGCCTAAATTATAAAATGACGGGCTGCTGCTGGGACGAATCTGGTTGACATAAAGCCAGAGATCCCGCGCGCCATCATAATCACCAACTGTATATTTGACCATAGCCGCGCCCATAAAAGCGTTGAAGTTGAATTTTTCCGGTGACTCTAAAACCGTATCTTTATAAACCGTCATTTCATTGCGATATTTTTCATTAAAGGCCGGAGTCAGATCAGTTCTAACCATCTTAAAAGCAAAAAGCTTTTCAATTTGGCTGTCTATGTTATTATCATTATTATTCCGGTTGAATTTCAGCCAGCCGCTTTTATCAAAACCAGAAAAATAAAGGCCCAACATTAAAACCACAAAAATAAGGCCGATGATAATTAATTTATTTCTAAAAATTTGCATAAAATAATTCTTATTTTAATTATTAAGTTAATATAGGATTGCTTCGCAAACTCGCAATAACAATATTATTTCAATGTTTGCAAGAAAATTTCCGCTTCAGCTTGTAAATTAGGATCAAGTTCCACCGCTTTTAAGACCGCTGTTTTAGCTTTATTATTGTCGCCAATTTGCTGATAGGCCACCGCTAATTTAGCGTATAACAAGGCCTCGGTTGGCTTATTGGTTATTTCTTCGGCTAAAAGCTCAACGACTCTTGACCAATTGCCGGTTTGCGAATAAGCATTGATTACCCGGTCAAAAATAACCGGATTGCCGGTGGCCTCGCCGACCGCTTTGGCAACTGTAAGTTCTTGGTCGGCTTCATCGTTTCGGCCAGCCAGAATATAGGCCAAAAATAAATTCCAATGGGATTCCATAACATTGGGACTTAAGTCCAATGACTTTTGGCAATCACTAATAGCTTCATCATATAAATCCTGATTCATATAGGACTGGCATCTTTCAGAATACATTTGAGGACGAGTCGGGCTTAAAGGCATAGCTTTAGTTAACAGCTTAACCGCTGCTATCGGATACTGTGAATTTATTTTATAAGCTGAATTATAAACAGTCGCCAAATACAGATGATTTCTGACATTTTGCGGCTCTTCGGCAATACTTTTTTTAAGTTCACTAATCACTAATTCGGCCAGTGGCGCTAAAATAGCGTCATCAACTTTCTGGCCTTTAATTAAAGCCAGCAAATAATTAGCCAGCTGTTGTCTGGTTTCAAACCGGCCAATCGGGCTTAAATCAATGGACTCTTTTAAAATATCAACTACTCGCTGGTCATATAAATCCCCTGGTTTGTTTCGTAAAGCCAACTGATAAGCTACTAAGCGGTTAGCTTGAGCGGCTTTAACATTAAACTGATAAGTAAAAATCAGAAAAATAACAGCCAAAAATATTAAAGGAAATAAAGCATAATTTTTAGCTGGCGTTAAACGCTTATTATTGATCTGATCAGGTTGACACCAAAAAACCACCAACCCCCAGATCAAGAAAATCACTATTTCGCTATTTAAAGTATCAAAAACAAAAAGATTTTGAATGAAATAAGCGATAATGGCCGCCAAAATAATAAGATAGGAGAAATCCTGGGTTTGACGATGGGTTTTAATAATCTGCCAAAAGGCCGCCAGATAAATCAATAAATAAACTGTCAAGCCGACAAAACCAGTGGAAACAGCCACGTCCACCACCACGTTATGCGCCCGATCAAACCATAACTGGGAACCGCGATCCCGATATATTTCGGTGGGAAAATATTTATTGAAAGCGTCTTTATAATTTTCTATGCCCCAACCTAAAATCGGGCGATCTATTAAGCCCTTGATACTGCCACGCCAAGTCGTCAAGCGCGACTGGGTGGTAATATCAGTAGCCGAGATGGTGGCCAACCGCCTTAAAGTCGGCTGATTCTGGATAAAACTGGCGTCACGATTGAAATAAACAATTAAAGGCGAAGCAATAAGCAACAATAAAACAATTAGTGATAATGACACTGATAATTTATTTTTAATTTTCTGATTATAAGACCGGTTAAAAATCAAGCTTAAAATAGCCAGTATGACCAAGCCCAGATAAAGGCCTAAAACCGCGCCGCGGGTTTGGGTAGAAAATAAAATAAAGCTTTCAAACAACAAAATAATGGTCAGTAAAAACCGGATGGCTTGATATTTATTTTTATAAAACCAAGCCAAGCCGGCCAAGAGATGAATAAAAATGAAAGACACTAAAAAAATCTTATTGGACAAGATCGGTACTAAAAAACCGCGGTCAATTGTTAAACGAGAATAAACTTCATAAGCAATTAAAAATAAATCAAAGCCCAGCCAAGTATAAAAAAATAATTTTATTTTTAATTGTTTGTTCCAAAATAAGTAAAGACCCAGCCATAAATTGAGCAGCAAATAACTGGCGAAGAAAGCGGCATTGCCGATACTGCTGGATAACCTCTCGCCGCTGCCGACTTTAGAAATAACCCCGGTATTCAAATATTGCGCTAAAGCAATAAAACTGGCTATTAAGCTGACAAATAAAGAAATTGTTAGGGCTTTTAGCCAGTCATCTTTGGTTTTAAAAATATTAATTAAGACCAAAAAATATAAATAAAGGTGAGCTAAATGAAATAAACCGCCCATGCGCTCATAATCGCCCCATAAGCTGATGTAAAAATTAACTCCGGTCAGAGAAGCTAAAAGCAAAACCACAAAAAAAGCGGTGATGATTTTGGCTAACAGATTAAAACGCGGCCGGTAATTTTTATCAGCTAAAATTAAATAAAGATAAAGGCTAAAAATTAATTCAGTAATAATCCTAAAAGCGATATCACGCGGCACAATAAAAGGGAAATAAAATGAGCCGCTAGCCAAGAGTGGCAAAAATAAAACAGCCAATAAGCCGATTTTTATAATTGCTACTATATATTTTTCCAATTGTAATTTCATAATCTTTTTAGAAATACAGGTCTGTAGAGACGGGGCAGGCCCCGTCTCTACGGTTAATTTCCGGCCAATTCCTCCATCGCTTCGCTCTGCCGTTCCTGGGTAGTAGAGACGGGGCATGCCCCGTCTCTACAGTCAATTATAAAAATAAGTATACAAAAAAACACAGCTAAAATCAAACAGCCCCGTCAAACGACGGGGCTGTTTTTCTATTTCAACAATTTACAACTATTTTAGACAACTACATTAGAAGGTAGCTGATTGAGTAGAGGTAGCAAACAAGAGGTAACCGTTAGTCCACTCATTGGTGGCGGTAGCGGTACCGGTGTTGTTACCAAAGTTCAAATCAGACCAAATGAAGCTGTCATTAGCTAAAGCATCGGTGGTGGTAGCATCACCTATGGCAGCAGCCGCGTTATCACCAATCAAAGCGATTGAGTAACTGTAGTTGCCTGAAGTGCTCTTGCCAACATCGCCTTTCAAAGCGAAGGTCTTGCTAGCACCGGCAGGAATAATTCGATATTCCCAACTTGGACTAGCCGTGTAGGCCTGGGTATTGAAGACAATGTTGTAACGGAGAGTTCCGCCTTCACCAGCCACAATCAGCTCTGGACGACCGTCAATTTCCGGAATACTGTAATTGGTCTCCCGGTAAGTGAGGTCAACCTGGCTGCCACCCGGATTTTCAATAAACTTCAAATTAGTGGTGGTGACACCGCTGTTAGCGCCAGTGGTAATGTCAAAGGTAACCTTGTAGAAACCAACATCGCCTTTAGCGTCAGCTGTCATGGTGAATTGGAACAGAGTGCGTTCATTGCCAGTGCCCAAACTGGAAGTAAAGTTACCAATAGTTGGCTTGGAAGCGTAGATGTAGTTGCTGTTGGTAACCGTGTCTTGACCAGTAATGGTTAGAGCAGGATTTGAAGTACCAGTATTACCAGAGGATGTACCTTTAGCCGCAATGTTGGAGAAGGTGATAGTAAAGCTATCACCGGAAGCAGCGACTTTACCCGCACCACCGCCGACAGAGTCGCTAGTATTGGCCTTGACTGTCAAGGTCTTAACCGCAGCGACTGGAATAATTAATTGTCCGGCAGCCGGAGAAATGGTGGCATTAGTGCCACTGATTGGTATGTTCCAGGTAGTAGTGCCATCAGTAATATCAACACTGGAAACATCAGTAGCGCCAGCGGCATCATTGAAGGTCATACCGATATCGGTAATTTCAATGTTTTCATACAAGGCCTCAACATTAATGACACCGACAACATTGCCCGTGGTATTACCTACCAGGATTTGGTTGCCTGGGTTAGCGCCAGCGGCGTAGTAACGAAGAGTACCACCAGCAGAAATACTTTGAGCTTGGCCTTCAGAAGCGGTAACAGTCGCCGTAACTGAAGTGCCAGTGCCAGCGCCAGTAGCTGTTATATTACCAGCTCTGACAATGCCGAACTTATGCTGGAAAGTGTTTTCTTGCGGCGTACCCACACCAGAAGTAGAAGCTGAACCGGAAATACTACCTTTCAAAGTCAGGGTCTTAACGGTGTTCTTAGGAATAGTTAAGGCCGATAAAAAAGTGATAGTGGTGGTAGCGGTTGATCCATAGGTGCTGTCAGCTGTTTCCGAACTGCCCTGAACCGGAGTATTTAAAGCGGTATCGCCATCATATAAAGTTATATTTTGGATATCGCCGAAATAGCCCGGAGCCGTGGTGGTGTGCTTAATAGTCAACTGGGTAACTTTGATATCTTCACCCGAACCAGAGGTATCAAGAGTAAAGTTGGCAAAAGTCCAGGGAGTCGGATTTCCTCTAACCACATTTTGAACGGCTGGGGAAGCCGAGGTTTTAACCGTCAAAGCAGCCGACTTAACCGTCAGAGTGTCCAAAGTCAAGAAAGTGCTCGGTGAAGCCGTAATGCTTAAGTTGGTGGTTTCACCTTTAGCCGTGGTTTTAGCGCTATCTAATCTAATAGCTAATGAAGCATTGGTTGCCCAAACAGCTGACGAAACCAAATCACCTTTGATGGTATACTTATTGGTGCCAACCGGGAAAGTAATGGTATCAGTAGAAGTAGCAAAACCAACGGGGTTGACTCCAGCATTGCCTGGATCAGTTGGGCCAGCTATAGTCGTACCATTTTCATCAACGATTTTTACATTGATGATTTTAGCGCTACCAGTAGCGACATCAGCCACAATGCGAGTAACTATCACCGGTTCGCCAATAACTTGAACGTAGAAAGCGCTCAATTCTTGGTTAGTTACCGAAGGAGCGACATTGGTGCTGGTAATTGTGCCCTTAGAAAAAGTGATTGAGCCCTTATCAATAGTAGCTAATGGTCCTGGAATTAAGTATGGCTCAACACTATTATCATAAGTCGGGTTAAGGTAAGAATTATAAGTCAAACCTTTAACCTTCCAGTCAGTTATCTTGCTCGGACCAAAAGAAGCCACTCGTCCAGAACCGTTGACGATATCGCCGCGGATGCTGAATTCTTTGCTATTGCCTTTAACAATCTTAACTGGCGTAGCAAAGCTAAAAATAACTTCCCTGTCAACTAATGAACCAGTGCCAATAACTGTTACACCGTCTTGTAATAATTCAAGACCAGTGATGTCAGAATCAGCCGTGGTTGAGGCCTGATACCATCTGATTGATTCAATTTGAATGTCTTCAGTGGAATTAGCCGTGGCCTTCAAAGAAGCAAAGATGTAGTTCTCGGTGCCAACTTGCTTGGTAGCGGCTGTTGGATTGTAAGAAGCGCCAGTAGCAGTAACCGTAACCGTGCCAATAGTCAAAGCGCTGTTAATGGTCATAATATTGCCAACAATTGGCAAGGTGCCAGAAACAACGGTTGAACCCTTAGGCGTAACGGTAACTAATGACAAAGAAGGCACATTACCGCCGCCTAAGCCAGAGGTAGCCATATTAGCTGCCAAAGTATAGGATTTGGTGGTGCCTTTGGGAATAGTCAAGTCAGTGGAGAATGTTACCTGGTGTGAGGAATTCAAGGTCTGGGAATTGCCAATAACATTACCACTGGCATCCATTAAAATAATGGTGCCGAAATCCGTATCAGCGCCAATGCCGGTTCGCTGAACAACCAGACTGTCAATAACAGCATCGCCGTCAGAAGAGGCGGTGAAATTGACTTTAGTAAAGCCAACTCGCTGGGCGCTGGTTAAAGCCAAGCCGGCAGCTGGGGTATCGGAAGCCAAAGCAACGGCTACCGAGCCAGCTGTAGCTACAGTAGTAGCAGCCGTGCCAGAAACAGTGGTTAGAGCGGCCTCTTCCGCAGCAATGGAAGTGCCGGCAGTATAAGTCATAGTGGTGGCCACTGTAACTACCGAGCTAGAGGCAAAGCCATTAGCAATAAAAGCATCATCGGCAACCAGTCGTTTTTTGCCGTCTTCAATATAATAGATATCCTCACTGCCTGAATACTTGATTAAAGAACCATCGGGCAAAGACGAGCTGGAAGTTAAAGCCGTGCCCTTGGTATAATCATTTTCAAAGCCATTTTGGATAGTAATGACTTTGCTGGCGTAACCGGTGCCAAAAAGAGCTTCAGCTACTGCAGCGTCGCCGCCAGAAGTAACCACTTCTCTTAATTCGGAGCCGGTAGAGACAACGTAAACTTTCGGACTATTTTGGAATTTAATCAGCTTGGTGCCCGGTCTGACAACCACGTGGCCGCCAACTGACAGGGAATCAAAATCTGCTTGAGAAATAACATTTAGCGCCACCGAATCATTGCCCATTTTGAGCGCTGACCAGCTGCCGCTATACCAAGTCCAGAAAGTAACGCTGTTGACGAACAAGTTTCGCTTGCCGTCAGCATCAATGTAGTAAACAGCGGGATCGGTGGCGGTCTTAATCAGATCGCCGGCCGCTGGCGTATAAGCGGCTGAAGCTGGAACTACAGCAGCTAAGCCAAGAGACCAGATGATAGTCGCTATCACTACGAAATAAGTTACTAACTTTCTCATAAATGAATTAAATATTTATTTATTAAAAGATCCGTTTAAAAATAGGCTAGAAACAAAAGTTAGAATCCCTGTCCGCCTCTGGCGGATTATCCGCCCAAAACGGAATGAACAAAAAGGTTTCCTAAACTCTACCAAACTAAGAGCATCGCTATAAAGCGATTCAACCTTTGCTAAATAGCCAGTAGAGAACTTAAGTTCTATTTACCCTGTTAAATCCCACAAAGTGGGAATTTCACCAAAGGCGAAATTATTTAACAGGGTGAATCCCAAATTTGTAACGAACCTCCCAATTGGTATGTTTGCGCATGGGATTACCGCTTAACGCTTTTTATTTAAAACTGCGCTTAGCGGTAACTCCATGGTTACCAATTATTAAGATTAAATGGCCGCGCCGGCCAGAGTAGAATTTTCTGGTTAAAAATTTGAATTATATCGGCTTTTACTGGTTATTGGAATTGGTCGTAGTGGCAGAATTGGCCTCGCTGACTATGACTCTGACATTTTCTTCCGCTGTGCTCACTATTTTATTGGTCTCGGTCACTTTTTGCAAAGCCGAAGAAAAATCTTTCTGATCCAATAAATCTTTGGCTTGCTCAATGACCGCTTGAGCCACTTTCGGTTTTTCTTGTATCGTCAATAGCGTTTCAGTGGTAGTGGTGGTGGCTGGATTAATAACTGGAGTTATAGCCGGCGTGGTAGTGGCCGCTTTGGCAATAACCTTGGTGACACCGACAATACTAACCTCGGCATCCTTGATCCGATCAGCAACTCTTGAAGCCACATCCTGGCCATCTATCATGGTCTGGTCATTTTCATACTTTTTAATAATGACATTCAAGGCGCTGGTGCCTGTTTCTTCAGTGGTATTAATGGCTTCCTTAAACGCGCTTTCAACATCGTCTTTGACTTCTGGGGACAAATTATTATGGGTCTCCACCAAACTCTGCTTCAATTCCAAAGTTTTGGTATCAATTTCTTTGGCCACTTCTATTATTTTTTCATCATCAACGGCCACGGCGGCAATGCTTATCTTATCAAGCTTATTTTTAACATCACCCACATCTTTGGATATCCGCTTGGCTGTTTTTTTCACCGCTGCCGTTTTCTTACTTACCTCATCGTCATTTTTAACCAATTGCCCCAATTCATCGGCCCGACGGGAAACAAAAGACATTTGCAAGCTAACCTTTTCTTCTTCGGCAAAAGTCAGAGCCAGTTGGACCTTTTCTTGAGCGGTCTTGACCGGGTAAAGTTTATCACCGGGCAAACTAACACCGGCCATGCTCACGGTGGCTGAATAGCCAAGTAAGACAAAAACAATAACCACAGTAGCTAAAGCCGGCTTTAAAATGCTCTGCTTGAATAAATTATTGAAATATTGGAAATAATAAATTTTTTCCCCTCTTTTTTCGGCTAAAGATTCAATTTTTTGATTGGGCTGAACTTGGCTCATTAATATTTCTTTATTCAACAAAATCCAAGTCCGCTCGGGCTGGCCGGCGGCTTTCAAGTTTTTGACCTGATTCAATTTTTGAATTAATTCCTTGTCTAACATTTGATATTGATTTAAAATTTCATTTTTACTTCTACAAATATACAAATCTTTTACAAATTTACAAATTATTTTTTATTTCTATTAAATCTACCAATATTTTATTGATAGATTTGCAGTAAAATTGTTAATTAATAGTATCTATATTTTCCTTTAAGGCCTTGATGGCCCGGTGCAAAAGCACCCGGACAGCGCCCTTGGAGCGACCTAAGATATCGGCTATTTCAGAAATTGACAACTCATCCAGATATTTTAGAATAATCGCTTCCTTATATTCGTCCTTTAAATTTTCTAGGCCTTTTAAGACATCGCTTAACTGCGAATCCATAATTTGTTGCCGCAGAATGTCTCTTTGCTCATCGGGTATATGAGAATGCTCATCTGCTATTTGCTCCTCCGGCTTACGGCTTTGCCGGTAAAAATCTATAACAGAATTCCTGGCAATAGTATAAATGAAAGCATTTAAATTTCTAATTTCCCGTCCGTTCTTAACACATTGCCAGAGCTTTAAAAAAACCTCGGAAGTGATATCTTGCGCGTCAGAAATAGAATTAACCCTAAAAAAAATAAAGCGATATATGCGGGTTACGTATAAATCGTAAAATTGGCCAAAGGCCTCTGAATCCTGATTTTTTACTTTTAAAAAAAGAATCTTTTGACTTAAGGGATTCCTCATTTATTATGACGAGAAAGTTAGTTATCTGTTACAGTTGTTTCCAGCCAGCTGTAATAATGGCCTAAAATAGTTAGTAAACATATTTAATTATAGTAAAATGTCTAATTTATGTCAATGTTAACTGCTAATCGGTAATTAGTAACCAGTAATTTATAACGATTGATTTAATAGTTGTTATTTTATAGCTGTACTATTGACACTAACTTAGTCATAATGATAAGATTTGTCTAGACATGTCTAGACAAATCTCGACTTATCCACAGTGTTAACAGTTAACAATTTACCATTAACTATTAACAAATAATAAACACTTGATAAAAACCTAATTTTATGGTTAATTGTTAATTGTCAATTGTTAATAGTCATTATTATGCCTCAAAAACAGCCAATTAGGATTACTATATCACAAGCAGCTAACTTGTTTGGAGTAAGCGAAAAAACTGTCCGTCGAGCTCTTAAAAATGAGGAATTGCATTATATTGTTGTCCGCGGAGTATACAAGATCAACTTTGACAGTTTGCTTAGATGGTCACAAACCAAAGCCAAAGTTATTAACAAGTTTAATCAAGAAGGTATCGGACAATATTTAGAACCAGATCTCAAAACCAGTAAATGGAAGATTAAAAATCGTCTCTACTCCCCCAACCCTAAATTTGCTGAAAATATAGCCAAAGATGACTTATCAACAGATATCTAGAAATATAATTAACTTACTTATAATAATTAGTGATCATTGACAATTAAAAATTTAGGCGCTATAATACCATATTGCTACTACAATAATACCTTGGAGGCTAACAAAACCAAAAGGAGGCCTAGTTGTGGCTAATAAGAATCAAGCCAGAAAAGTGAAAAGATTTTTTTACAAACAACTTAAAAACGACCCCAATTTTGTCGGTGCAGATATTGGCGGCAATCAACAAAGTGGCTATGGAGTTAGAGTCAATTTTCGTCAAGCACCAATTAACTGGTTAATACCAGAAACTATCACTATTACGATTCCTGGAACCACCGCTAAGGTACCAGTTATTACCGAAATTGTCGGCAAAATAACCAAGCAATAATCGGACTATTACCACTCCAAATAGATAAACTATCATTCTGTTTGGAGTTTTTTATTTGTATATTACCTACTAAATAAACCAATATTTAAGAGCGTTTGACCAATACTGCATAAGTTCATATACATCTTGCACTCCATGAGGCCACAACCTGGTGGCGTATTACAACAAAATCCATTGTAAATATACTGGCGTCAAAGGC
>MHIM01000039.1 GCA_001817505.1 Candidatus Buchananbacteria bacterium RIFCSPLOWO2_01_FULL_39_33
TGGTTACTTTACGCGAAAAAATGAATAACATCAAGAAAGTTGCCAAGTTTTACAACTACGACCTCCTCCTAGCCAAAAAGTAAAACGTTGTTGCCCCTTGTCTGCCCTTGGGGCGAGTTTTGTCCCCCAGGTAGACCTTTGACACCTCCTGCGACCATAGCCCACCGGTTTGACGAAATTTGCGAGCCTAGAACGATTTGCTTAACTTCAGAAAAGTTAAGCAAATTGCACCGAGTCATAATTGCTTAACTAAAGACTCTCCTCGATCTCAACAGCATCGTCCTCATCCACGCCTAAATCCTCCATGATCTCCTGAACACGCTCGGCCGTATCTTTATCAAGATCATGAGTTTCCATAAGCTCGGCAACTTCCTCGTCCGGAGCTTCTTCGGCAGGTTCTTCTTTAATTGGATCGTTGTCGTCTGACATATTATTTCTTTTTATTTTGGTATTCCAACAATTTCTCGGCTGGAGAAATACCACCGAGGACTTTGTGCGGAAAATAATTCCAAGCGTCAGTTACGAGTTCGAGAACATCGCTCAATTCCGAAGCATCTCCGCCACGATCAAGCATTGCCACAACTTTCATCATGTCGTCGTTATCTTCTTCATGAAAAATAACATCCCGGACGTGATCTAATGTAAAATCGCTCTCGGTCTCTTTGAGCATTTCCACGAGTTCCTGTTCAATCTCTTTTCGGCGTTCCAAAATTTGTTGTTTTGATTCGGTTTCCATAGTATTTATTTCTTAAAATATTTTTGCCGGCATAACAAATAAACGATACTCAATATCAAAGCTATGCCGATTGGCGGTAAAGCATATATCACGAGATTGGCGATGTTGAATAATATCGACATGCTTGTATTTAAAACATTAAACAGCCACGGCACGAGATAAGCGTAGGAAATATACATCAGAAACAGCCAAAGGACTGCCTTAATGAAATTATAGAGCTCCCACATACCAAAAGCTTTAACCACGATATTATGCAAGACTTTATAAAATTTGATCACGTATAGAAACAGTCCGATCGTACAAAAAGTAAAGGCACTATAAAACACCCGGACAAAAACGCTTGGTGCAGACAAAGGACTGATTGTTTGCCATTCAAACTTAATCCCTAAGGCAAAATGCCAGAGCAACAATACAAAAGCTAAAATGACATAAGTCGTTCCAGAACCCACGATCTCTTTGGTGTTTTTTAGTAAAACTTTCTTATTCCAATAATTATTAGTGATTTTCATATTACAGAATATCCTCCCTTAACAAATAGGCAGTCACAGAACCCTTCGCTAAAAGAAAATTTAATATGATTAAAATCTTGTTCTTGATCTGAGAAGTTGTACGAATCTTGTAGCGGTTTTTGAGAATATATCCTCTCACTATGTTTTCCAGATAGTAGACGGTGTTTATTTCTAATTCATCGGAACTTAGTCCTGCATTTTTTTCCAACATATCGCTAATCCAAAAAATTCCATCGTCTCGAAATCCACTCCCAATATCATTCAGCACTTTTGAGATAGAATATAGAACCACTGGGTAACCACCGATATCTTTCGCAACTTTTTCAAAAAACTGTTTTTCTCGATCCTTTAGTGTGTGCCATTCTTTGGCACTTTCCTTCCAATAACGCCACGCCAGGAGATAGTTGCGTACAATTTCGTCTAAATAATGGCGATGCGTAAGATTACGACAAACTTCAACGATCTTAGGATAAAATAATTCCCATACTACCCAAAACTCCTCGTATTGACCAAGTCTATCCTCGACGCTTACAAACTCGCTAAACAAATCTGCGACGTCTCTCGAATCTTCAAAGTTGTCGATAAATGGTTTGATATAGGTCTGGATATCGTTCCGATCAGACATAAGAACAAAATACGCCAGCTTATTTAAAAATCTTTGCTTGAGAGAGGGATCAATTCTATCATCACGATCTTGGATTCTTGGAAATAATTTCTTCGAAAAAATCGGAAAGATAATACTAAGAAAATTTTTGTGATCCTCGTGCTGTGTTTTTAATGGAAGTAGCTCAAATGCCGTTTTCAAAACATCGAGACTGATATCATCAAAACTAGATAGTTCTGAATAAACAACTTTATTTAATACAACTCTCTCGATATCATTTTTGTGCTCTTTTTCAAAAAGTTTTATTACCTCAGACGCTGAAAAATTATAAGTGTGATTCTTCCGTCTCTCCTCTCGGAGACGTTCTTCTATTTTTTCATATTTCGGTTTTAACAAAAGGTAGCCAAGAAAAATTGAATGTGCATCATCAAAACTTATTTTCCATGAATCTTGCAAGACAGCCCTTGTTACAAGAGATGCTATATCCCCGTATGATGTAACGAGCAAAATAAAAAATGTCCTTTTTATTTTTTTCACATCATTGGGAAAGTGCTGTAATAAGATAGGTAAAGAGAGGATTGCCGGCTGAGTACCATTGAACGAACTATTCGAATACGGTCCCAATTTGGAAGATTCTGTTATATATCCCATCAATACCTTCTTGCATAATTCTTTATCGGAAGTGTTCAGCTTTTCAAAATAATCACGCATCAATATGGCACATACATAAGCAGGTATTGAACCATTGAATAATTTAAAATTGTCGCTAACATCTTTCTGTCTCAGACCATGAATAATTTCCTTGGTTTCTTTTATAACAAGAGACATGTCACCTTCGTATTTTTGATACTTTTCATACTCTTCTTTATTTTTTTCAAATTTTTGGCTTGACCACAACTGTAGCTGAATGTATTTAGCTGACTCTTCATTTTTCTTTAAAGAATCTTCGCTATATTTTTTTAATTCAGGATCAATCTCGGGATTAAATTGTATTAAAATTTTATCGCCCTGTTTTTCTGTAGTTGGCTTCATTTTTCTTCGGTCCATCCTGGCCAAATACAATCTCCAAGTTTTATCGGTTTCTGTCTCCTTAGATTTCTCGGGAAGTCTTGCATAATAATCATCAAATATCTTCCACAAAACCTCTTGTCGCTTTACAGCTTCTTCTTCGCTCTCCGTCTCACTTCTAAAAAGCTGATAATTAAGTGCCAGATATTCAAGGGAAGAACTTCGATGTTTATCTTCACAAGTTTTTAGACGTTCATTCTTAAACAAGTCACCTGGGTCATGACTTATTGAATAGGTGCTTTTTGCCGTCATATCAAGTTGCATTCTGGCTGTATCGAAAAAGAAAAAGTCTTTTGTTCTAAACAAGATTTGAGCCACATTAAATAGTTTTGATGGTTCAGCGAGAACAACGCTTGCAACTACCGCCGTAATTGAAGCAGAACTAGAATTTTTGATGAGATATAAACACCAGCTTTCAAGTACTTCTGATGAGGCACTTTTTGCCATCATAAGTAACCATCTTTCCAGAGCCATGTGGATAGATTCTAAGACGGCAGGGGCAACCTGTGTTCCACGATATATGTTCCAAATTCTATGACAAATGTATTGCTTAATAGTTTTCCCAGAGACGTCAGGAAGTACTTCTATCTCCTCAGCTTCGTATTGTGCGAATTCAGACTTCGCAAAATACTCGATTGATTTGTTTGTGAATGACAAAATAAAATTTACTGCATCTTGAGGAACTGCTTGCAACAAGGCGAAGATTGGAGTTTGAAAAGCACTTGCAGGATAGTAGTCAAGGTGATGTTCAGAGAGATTAAAATATTGTTCAATGTCGTTCCGGTAATCTGAATGCCAACCCGTTCCTTTAGGCGGAGTATAAAACCAAAAAAGATTGGCTAAATCCATAACTTCTTTCGGAAGATTTTTTGCCACCTCATAACTATCTGGCAATGAAGATAAAATTGCCTGCACTAATTCGTAATACCTACCCCTATGGCTGGTATCTTTTTCTGTTGTTACTTCAGTGACTATTTTTATCAACCCTGATTTTATCTCACTAGACCCGTTAAGTATTGTGCTAATCAATTTATCTTTTGTGTCATCACGATCACTGAAGTAGAAGCCCTTTTGCTTAGTAAGTTCTTCGTAATAAAACAATGCTATTTGGCTGGCGTTCTTTGTGGTTTCTCCTTCCTTATTTTTATTATTCCAATCGTACAGTACCGGAAGAATCGCACTCATATGACTGAATCGCAATTCCTCTTTGTGCTTGTTTAAAAAAGCTATGATGCAGTCCCATCCCTTTCCTTTCGGTGTTGTGAAGACAGTCTTTAATGCAATTCCATCCGCTCTTGTAAGGCCTAACAAATGTAGAAAGTTTTCATCTATTGTCTTACAAGCAATTCTCAATAAAAAAAGAATTTTATGCAGTAAAGTATTTTCGTATTTGTAGGTAATGTTTATACTCCTAACGACTTTGGATGAGTAATCAGAAGAAACAACTCTTTCGGGTTCCTCAAGTAATTCTTTCTCAAAATTGGTAAAGAAAACGTCAGAGTAATCGGAAAGCAAGACGGACACCAAAACTTCGTCTTTCCAATGACTTTCTACCTGATTGTCACCAATTGTAAATCCTATCAACTTTTTTGCATCTTCGTCATTTATAAAAAGCTTATCCGAAAGCCAATTTCTATAAGCTCTGCGAATAGGAAGTGAACTGCCTATATTTTGATAAAATTTACCGTAATCCTGTGACCCAATAAAGGATCTTTCGATAATCATATCGAAAGCCCACTCTTCATAGACATCATGAACGATAAAATATCCTCCGGCACTTGAGTCAAATTTAATAACTTCATCCGATCCCAATTTTTGTAGAGCCTCTTGGTCACAACCATTTGCTTTTGCAAAAAAGTTACCACTATCGGCTCTTTCTTGGGCAATTTTCAAGAAACACTCTTCTCGTCTTATGTGAAGATTACTCTTTTGATAAGTAGAGCATTGAATCTGTTTTTTCCAAATAATATTCCGAAAGTCAGTGTAGTTCGTACTATCTCTGATGTCCGCGTAACTTTGCAAATATACATTAAGATAAAGCGGAACCTGCAAAAGACCGCAAAGCCTTTCGTTTTGAGGCAACTTAAAGCCGTTGTCGGTAGAAATTTTCCCCAATTCCTTAACCGAAAGATCAGGAATATTTAGAGATCGAAAGTTAACATTATAAATTTCCTTAAACTGGAATCTAAGATCATCTAAATAACTATACCTGACGGTAAATATTATATTCCACCCGTTATCAATCAGTGTGTTAAGAAAAGCCTGAAATACTTCTTGATTTTCAATATCTGATAATTTTTCCGCCGAATCTACAACGACATATTTTTTGTCTATATCCTTGTGTTCGTCTATAAAATCTGAAAACGCCAACTCACCGAAGCTTTTGAACAGTACATCGATGTTGAGAAGATTATTAAATTGCGTTGCCTTGAAAATATAAAATGGTGTTTTATCTTTGACCGTTAGAAAAAAGTCTTTTATTACTGCTGTTTTACCAACCCCAGCACCACCACTTAGTATGACTATAGGAGAAATATTCAGTGCCTGTTGAAGTTCTGTAACAACAGTCAATCGGTCTAATTTTATCCTCTTATCCCCAAATGTAATTTCTGAATGTATTGGTTTCAACAAGGAATCAGCGTACGTAGTCAAAACTTGAATGGAATCGAGTATGCCTTTTTTGAGATCAAAGAAGTGTTGAGCTATGCTGAAGTTCTGCTCACAAACAAATGGGGATTCAAAATAACTCGCAGTCCTCCACTCGACATCGACCCCTTTTGTTTTTGCATGATTTTCAATTTCGACTTTATATTGAGGGTCTGTCTTCTTGGAGTCTTGCCCGAAATCTTTGTTTATATAAAAAATTATCTTATTAACGTTTGGATGTCTCGTTTTTGTAGTATCTATCGAAGATATAAAATCATCTTTGTGTCCTGATAACGCCGTAGTATAAAATTTAGCTTGCCAACCAATAACCTGTTCATCTTTTTCAATAGAATTTGTTTCTATGCCTGCGTGGTTTTGAAATCGAAAGATGCCGATATTTTTATTAAACTCTTTGCAAAACAAAAGGTAACAGAGTCGTTCAAAAGCAGATTGTTTATTACTGCTAAACTTTGCACCAAAATTGTCCCAATTAATTTCCTGTATCATAAAATATTGATCACTAATACTTCCACTCCTCATACGACAAAATAAAGCTGTTCAGTTCTTCTTTTATGCCTTTCCATTTCGGGATGTATTTTGCCATTAAGGCGACAAATTTGTCGCTGTGTTTTTTCTCAATCAAATGCAAAAGCTCGTGGACTACGACATACTCCACGCAAGCGATCGGCTTTTTGGCTAGCTCTAGGTTTATCAAGACTCGAGCTCGCTTGTGATTACAAGTACCCCAGCGAGTTTTCATCTGCTTAATACCCCAGAATTTAACCTCTACGCCCATTTTCTTTTGCCATTTGGTGATCAAATCACTGACAATCACATGCAACTCTTTGCGATACCAGTCCATCATCACTTCTCGACGCTTGATTGCCGGACTTTTTGGCCGAACCTGTAAAATAATCTTATTTTTTCCTTTCAAGGTAACGGCAGGTGCTCCATCTTTATAAACTACTTCAAGGCGATAGCGTTTGCCAAAAAAGTAATGACTTTCACCGGAGGAATAATCACGCTTGGTTTGTCTTTCCTGACCGGTAAACTTAGCTTGCTGTTTCTTTATCCACGGCAATCTCAAAGCCAAGAGCGTACGAATAGCGTCGTCTTTCATATTGGCCGGTGCGGTTACGCGAACCCAGCCATTGGGAGGTAAAACCGAAAGATGCAAATTCTTGATCGGCTTGCGGACGACCAACGCCTCAACACTGCCAAGTTGTAGATAAGAATTAGTACTCATTTTGATTCTTGATAATCTCAAAGAGGTTTTTCAATTCCTCGTCCGTGATTTCAGGCAAAGCGTTTTTGATTTCAATCTTAATTGCTCGTTCTTTCAAACGATTGCCACGCCAGTCGGCCTGACGTGAAGCGATCACGGCTTCATGCACCGCCACGGCCTTATTTACATCCTGACCAAGGTTGTCATAAATCGCTCGCTTGGCGGAGGTGTTTATTCCCGCACCAACCGACTCGTCCATTGGGTTTTTAACTTTCTTGGACAAAGCCACGATCTGTTTTAGATATTCTTTATACTCAACATCAGCCTGTTTGCGTTTCTTAACCAACTCATCCAAGAGTTCCGACATTCGCAAATAATACTTCGGGTTAGTTGGCATCTCATCAATGATCAGCTTGCGGACGTTGTTTTCAATCGTTTCGGCGACCGCTTCCTGACTTTGTTTAATAGCGTCCGGCAAGTCATTCAGAGCGTCTTCACCTTTCTTCACGATCAAGTCAACCAAGGTCATATCGTCAAACGCCGACAGCTTCTCGCTCTCGGTAGCCGAGATATAACGGTCAATCAAAACTCGCATTGCCGGTTCATATTTCTTGAGATCAATATAATCACCGCTGGCAAGTTTAACTTCCATTCGCACTTGTTCGTAATGTCTAACCTCTCGCTCAATCGCTTGTGCCTGATCTTTGGTATAACCAGCATCAGACATGTCGTTGGCCAAGTCGGCATAAGCCCGAAGTAAATGACTGACTGATTTATAAAGTTTTACTCGCTTAATTTCGTTCTCCTTAAGAGAGTAGGGATTTTCGACATCACCGCAGAAATAGCGGATATACATCGCTGAATCTTTTGGTGGAGACACCGGCTCGCAAAGAGCTTTAACAATTTCCATCGCCTCATCCAAATCCTTTTTGCCTTCATCCATGCGATCCTTCAGAAGCCCGAGCACATCTTCTTTGTCAAAGCCTTCAAGAGCACCAGCAGTATAATCACCGACTGCTTTCTCCAATTTTTTGAACAGGTCCCGATAGTCCACAATGTAGCCGTACTCTTTATCCTCACCATCCAAACGGTTCACACGACAAATCGCTTGGAACAAACCGTGATCCTGCATATTTTTATCAATGTAAAGATAAGTTGCTGGCGGTGCGTCAAAACCAGTCAAAAGTTTATCTACCACAATTAGAAGTTGCATCTGACCCGGAGTCTCAATAAATTTCTTTTTGATTTCTTTCTCAAAATCTTCCGTGCTTTTACCGTTAAGCATTTTTTGATAGACGGCATATTCGCGAGTATCAGTAGACAAAGCACCGGGTTCATAAGAAGTCACCACGGCACATTTGGTAAAGCCCGTTGTCTGGAAAATCTCATAATACTGGCAAGCTTCATAGATACTACTAGCCACGAGCATAGCATTGCCACGGCCACTGGCTAAGCGATCCTTTTTGTAAAAGTCATCCAAGATATCAAAAACCACTTTCTCCAATCGTGATCGAGATGAGAGCAAGCTTTGCATCGTACCCCAGCGTCGCTTGAGTTCGGCTTTGGCGACATCGGTAAGACCTTGTGTGCGTTCTTCAAACCATTCGTCAATCTTGTCTTGGGAGCTGATAGTTTGATCAACTCGGCGAGCTTCATAACGCAAATCCAAAACCACTTTGTCGGCCACGGCCTCGTTGTATTTATAAGTATGGATATACGGTCCGAAAGCCCCTATGCTGTTTGATTTATCAACCTTGAGCAATGGCGTACCGGTAAAGCCAAGAAATGTAGCGGTCGGCAAAAGTTCCTTCATCGCTTCATGCAGTTTGCCGGTATGAGAGCGATGACATTCATCCACAAACACAAACAAATTACCTTTGGCGGAAAAGTCCTTCGGCAAGTTTTTCTTTATCTCGGAAAGATAGTCATCAACATCAAGCTCGCCGGTCCCGTTCACTCGGCCGAATTTATGCACGAGGGAACAAAGCAACCACTTATCTTTTTTGTTCAATTCATCCAATAGGTCTCTGGCACTTGGTGCTCGATATATTTCTTCGTTAACGCCATCAAAAACCTGTTTGATTTGCTGATCCAGTTCGGTGCGGTCGGTAAGCAAAAGCACACGAGCATCGTTGATGTTCTCGCGAATCCATTTGGCGAGCCAAACCATCGTCAAACTCTTGCCACTACCTTGCGTATGCCAAACAATTCCGCCTTCGTGACGATTTACATAATCCTGAGCGGCCTTAACACCGAAATACTGATTGTGTCGGCAAGTCTTTTTTATACCGCTATCAAAAACAATGAAGTCGTGGATGATTTCCAAGAGTCGCTTCTTGTCGCATATCTGCAAAATGGCTCGGTCCAATCTAGACTCACTGCCAAGCCCGGTCTCTTTCCAAGACAAATAATGCTGTTCGGGAGTTTCGGTCGTGCCATAACGCAAGCCTTCGGTATCGTTGCCGGCCATTACCAGCTGAATCGTGCCGAAAAATGTTTTGATAAATTCTTCTTTTTGATTGCCGATGTTTTGGCGAATACCTTCGGACACAGACACAATACTTCGCTTGAGCTCAATCACGCCGACAGCGATGCCGTTTACATACAAAACAATATCCGGTCGTTTGGTACGGTTGCCTTTGATCGTCACTTCCTCGGCAATGGCAAAATGATTGTTCTCCGGATGTTCCCAGTCAATGAATTCAACATCCTGCTTATGCTCTCCCAGTTTTTCCCGTTCTTTGGCACTATAGCGAAGTAAGCTATAAGTTTCTTTATTCAGATCATACAAGCTCATCTGCGGACGATTGGTGCATTTCTTCAACTTTTCAATCGCTTTGCTGATCAATGTCTCGCTATGGCCGGATCGCAAAAGGAAAGAGCGCAAATAGACCTCTTCAACATTGTTGTTTTCCTCTCGCTCTTCAAAATTGCCGAGATAATCATAGCCGAGCCGATCACGAAACAAAGCCACAATACGATCTTGCGTTTTGCGTTCCAGCTGGCCGACTTTAGTTGTGTTTAGTGTATCCATATTGTTATTTTGTAAGTAATCTTATTTTGCCTGTTAAAAGTGTTTGCATCATTCCTTGTTTAATATTTTGATACTTAGTAAGTTGCGATTCCAGTTTTTCAATTTCGGTGTCCATGTCTGACAAGACAGTGGCGATAGCTTTCTGCTCATCGGGCTTCGGAGTATCTATCTCTATATTCTGATATTCAGAAATCCAATATCGTTTGTGGTCTCCAAGCTTAAAATCAATCATCCGCATCTTTTCAAAAACAAATCTCAAATTGATATCTTTATTCCTCGGCTTAAGCATTTTCATAGCCGATGACTTTGCCTTGAACGGAAAATCAACAAACTTCGTTGCTGTAGTAAAATCATCAAAAATTATTACCGGCAAATCTTTAAAAATACCGGCGTCCTCATTGGTATAACCAAGAATAAAAGTCTTCCCGGCAGTTAATACTGGAGTGGTGTAGTTGTCTTGATACTCAGTATCTTTAACGAGATATTTTGTTGGCTGTTCATAATCTAATAATTCTCCTAACTTTTTTGTTTCCCATTTATCATTAAACCCGGGTAAGCGTCGTTTACCGGTGAGCAATTCCTGCATCACACCTTGTTTAATATTCTTTTTCTTTTTAATTAGGTTCTTCAGACTTTCAATCAATAAATCAGTATCAGATAAAACCGAGACAATGACGGTTTGCTCTTCTGGTTTTGGAATATTTAGATAAAAATTAAGTAACCACGGGACTCTTAGGCTTGGCTGTGCCTGACTCATCATCACCTGATCTAATTGTTCTTTAAAGTTTCCTGATCTTGTCCAATAAAAAACATAAGTTGGATTAACATCTTTTATTCGTAAAGCGATAAGATTTTGGGCAATGGTTCCTCGATTTTCTCCCATCATTGCACTTGAACCAGAATATTCACCCACAGTAGACACCAGCAGGTCATCTTTTATGGGATGGGCACGAAACCAATTGTCATAAGTCTTTTTAGAAACAAACTTGGTTATTTTTGAATAGTTAGGATATTTTGTAACAAAACTAATAGAGGTAGTCTCAATTAGTTCAACGTCTGGATTGTTTGAATATGGTGGAGTCTTTCCTCTGTTATCAATAACCTCTGACACTAAGCTTTTGAGTTGTTTTGTACTCCAATCCGACGGGATCACGCCGATCTCGGTTTGTTTGTATCCTGATGGAATTTTTTGCGTAGTTGTTGTCATATTATTTCCTGTTAATCAGATCATAGGCCAAGCTGGCCAAAGAGATGTAATGGATCGCCAAATTCTTATCCAAATCACGAGCTGGCGTGTGGGCTTTCTCATTTCTCAAAAATTGAATGGCCATGTGCAAAAACTTAATGCCTTCGAAAAAGTCTTTTTCTGCATCATCAATGGGCTGGTGGCCAAAAATCTTATCGTAATTTGTGGCATTAAAAGCGTCAGTCGCTTTTTCTTTGCCGGAAACATCCTTCAACTTTTTCCTAACAACCTTATAAGCTTCCTCAACAGCATTGAAACAATGCCCATCATTTAAAAGTTTTTGTACGTGGTCAAAAATATCTTTCTGCAAAAGAATGTTGATGTTGCCGTTTTTGAATGTGGCTTCGGACTTGTTTTCTTTTTTATCGGTCTTTTTACCCAACAATCTCTCAGCGACATTTTTTCCAGCCTTCATTCTGTCCTCCGGAAAATCTTCTTTTTTAAGATTATCTATAAGGATTTGATTCTCGACATATTCAAGTAACTTAGAAACGCTTTTGCCGACAATTTTATCGTCGCCATTCAACCACAAACCTCTTAAACGGTTAGCTTTTGATCCACTACTGTACAAATACTTTTTACTATAGATATCCATACCAACATCGTCCCTGAAAAATTCACCCATAGTCCTATCGGAGAAATTCAAAACATAACCACCGTTCATCTGGAATAGCTTCTCAAGTATTTGTTTTTTGTTCGTGGTTAGATTTGCCATATTATTTTAGCTTAAATCCCATCTTAGCGAGATGATCCTCAACCTTTTTGGTAAGCGTTTCCACGTCGCTCGTAACTTCAGCCATTGGTTCGGCATAACGCTCGGCCAATTCTTTGACTCGGCCGGTAAGGGTCTGGGAGAGACGATCAATCTCGCCCAAAACTCGAGCAGACAATTCGTCCATCCATTTATTCTCAACAACCAAAGTTTTGATTTCTGCTTCGGTAAGAGTCGGATATTTAACCAGCACTTTTTTCTCCAAGTCTTTCTCGGCGTCTTTGATAGCCTTTTTGGTGTCAGCTTCTTTTTCAAACAAAGCCGAATACTTTTCAAGTACAGAAAGCTCGTCGGCATCGTCCGCACTGTTTTTGATTTCCTTGATTCGTTTTAGTACACTGGCTTTGCTGATTTTGTCGTTATCAATAACTTCTTCGAGCAAACCTTCTTCACCGCCATGTTCGTCTTTGAGCGAATCCATATCAACGCCAACCTGTTCAAGGGTAGCGTTTAAGTCCTCAAGAGCTTTCTGCTCTTTAGCAAAATAAGTTTTGATAGCCAAAGAGATCGGGATAAGACGACCTTCTAGCCCGACAAGCCCATCGATGTCTTTCTTCTTGCCTTTGTTTTCTTTCTGCAAGCGGATTATTTCCTTGCCAGCTTTCCAACCGTCAATGGTAATAATATGCGTATCGTCCTGCATCACTTCTTCCCAGTAGGCCATCAGGTGCTGATAAATATCATACTTATCAACCAATTTGAGATTGGCACAAGCTGAAAGCAGGTCGCTGGCAATTTTATAAATAACTGCTTTGGGGTGATTGGTAGTATCAATCATCTTGAGAAAATCAGTTGACGCTTTTTGCCACTTGGCAAAAGTGTTCAGGGTTTGTTTTCTGAAAGTTTCAAACTCCGGATGAGTTAGGATTGTCTTTTTTATTTCGTCCGAGGCGATAAGCAATTCGCTGTATCCTTTTCGGCCGTTGGCTTTGAAAAGAGATTTTTCAAGCGTTGGACAAATATCCCAATAAGCCGACAAAGCAGAAATGTCAGCGTCAGGAATTCCGCCTTTGAGATGAGCTTCAATGTCTTGGATATCTTCCAACTCTTGTGTATCAATGTAGCGTGGGAGATTGAGGTTATATTCGTTTTTCTTTATTTCATCATTGGCAACGAAGCAAGAAAACTTGGCAGTTTCCAGCTTGCCATTCCAAGTGTCCACGATTTTGCGAATGTCCTGCTCACGCAGACGATTTTTATTGCCGTCTTTAACAAAACCTTTGGAGGCATCAATCATAAAAATGCCTTTACGATCACTGGCTCCGGCTTTATCCAAAACAATAATACAAGCCGGAATGCCGGTGCCATAGAAAAGGTTGGCCGGTAAGCCGATGATACCTTTGATATATCCTCGTTCGATAATATTTTTGCGGATTTCCGCTTCGGCATTGCCACGGAACAAAACACCGTGAGGCAAAATAACCGCACCGGTCCCAGTACTCTTGAGAGACTTTAAGATATGCAAAAGAAAAGCGAAGTCACCATTTTTCTTGGGAGGAATACCGAAACCATCAAAACGGCCGTACTGATCGTGATCCGGGTCAAAACCATTTCGCCAAGACTTATAGGAAAAAGGCGGATTAGCCACGACATAGTCAAAAGTTTTGAGAGCACTGTGTTCAGTGAAAAGCGGAGTAGAAAGCGTGCTCTGACCTTTTTTAATTTCAGCCTCGGGCTTGCCATGAAGCCACATGTTGAGAGTCGCTAGTCCTGCCGTAGCATTATCAAGCTCTTGTCCGTAGATAGTAATCTTTTGAGCTTCCTCGGCGACTTTCAAAAGAAGCGAACCGGAACCGCAGGTCGGATCGTAGACCGTGTGCATACCAGTGTCAGCTTTGTTGGCCTCAATCACTTTAGCCATAATGCGAGACACTTCGGCCGGAGTATAAAACTGTCCTTTGCTTTTACCAGACTCAACAGCAAAGTGCTTCATCAAATACTCGTAAGCATCGCCCAAAAGATCGTCACCTTCGGCACGATTCTTGCTGAAGTCTAAATCGGGATTTTCAAAGATAGCGATAAGATTGGAAAGACGGTCCTGCATGTCTTTGCCTTTACCGAGCTTGTCCTCGTCGTTAAAATCAACGGCATCGATGACACCTTGCAAGCCGTTGGCTTCGGCTAGCTTATTTAAAACCTTATTAATACCATCACCGATATCCGGTTTGCCTTTGAGCTTTATCAAATCAGAAAAACTGCCACCGGCCGGAATGTCCACGAGCTGATTGGCCTTACCGGCATATTTATCCGAGACATAACGAACGAACAAAAGCACAAGAACATAATCCTTGTATTGGGAGGCATCCATACCACCACGAAGTTCGTCGCATCCTTGCCAGATAGAGCTATAGAGTTGAGATTTTTTGATTGCCATATATTTTATTTTTCTTTACGAGAGTTATAAATAAAATCCTCGCCGATTTTCCAGACACCTTTTTCTCGGAAAGCAGGAATGTTTTGACGGCGAGCGGCGTTGATCATGCCCGGGGCAGATAGTTTGTTTATTTTTGTATATTCGGACAAAGTGATAACCTTTTGACCTTTGAGATAAGTAATCCTCTTACTCAATGATTCCATCAAAGCCAAGGCGATAACCTTTTCCATATTTTTAGCATTTTTTTCATCACGATATTCAGCAAAAGATTTGTAGTATTCTTTCTTCTCACGATCACGGATGATAATTATCGGAAAACCAAGACGCTGAAGTTGGAAACAAATAAGCACACGACCAATACGGCCGTTGCCATCGTTAAACGGATGGACGGTTTCAAAATCTAAATGGAATTTAGCAATCTTGTCTAAGAAATAATTTGATAGGTCGCCGGTGTATTCTGTGATTATCGCCTCAATCATTTTCTCAACATGTTCCGGTGCTGGGGCCACATGGGTTCCGACACGGACATACTCGCCAAGCTTTCTAAAACGGCCAGCAATTTTGTCATCGATGCCACCGATAAGCATTTGGTGTAAAAGTAAAATCGTCTCTTTGTTGGTTTCCGTTTCCTTGCTCTTATTGCGAATATAACCAATAACTCGAGCCAAGTTTTTGGCTTCATAGACCTCACGTAAAGAAACATCCCGGGAGACCTCCATATCCAAAAGGATCTTCTCGGTTTCTTTGAGAGTTAAGGTGGAGTTTTCGATAGCGTTGGAGTTATAGACGCTTTCTGGCACTTCGGCCTCGTCAATCATCACCAAAAGGGACTCCTTGCCTTTACGGAGGGTGTCATATTCGCTTTTTAGAGCTGTAAGCCTGTCTTTTATAGGTTTTGTTATAGCCATATGTTTTGTTAAAATTATAAGGTTAGTATAAGCGATTTCGACTTAAAAGTCAATATTTAGTGAATGACGACCATATATTGCTTCCTGTTCACTAGATTATATGCTACAATATCCCTAAAGGCAAGCAATCCTATGAATGATCAAGAAACCCCAATAGAATACAAGGATAAGTATCAGCTCATTTTTGTCGGTGAGCATTGGTCTAATAGCCCTCTTTATGACTTATGGGTTGAGGGCAGAATTGAAATTCGCACATGGGATGATGAACACTGCAATGATGAAATTCGCTATTGCACCGAGAAGAGCGATGACGATTTTTGGAAACTTCAAGAGCAATATAACTGCAAATGGTTAACGGCGTCAGAGATTGAGGAGTTTAAAAGAATGGTGCAAGAAAAATTTCGCAAAAAACCCAACAAAGGAGTATAATAAAATCAACAAATAAATAATTTTTGCCTCAAGGGGCAACCTGAACGGTATTCCGTGCTCAAGGGCTCGTAATCGCTATCACTTTTTGTGGTATCGGTTACGAGCTCTTTTGTTTCTCGGGGCATAAGCAAAAAATATGGAAAATGAATATGAAAAATTGGCTTTTCTTAAAGCCTTAATTGATCTTTTAGATCATCAAACAAAAACTCCGAAAAAAGTGTTTCTGTCGGCGTACTTCCCCGGGTTTGAGATAGACAGACAAAAAGCACTGCTCGTGGAGTTAAGGAAACACAAACTGATAAAAAGTTTTATCTGGAAGGACGGTGATTTTATAATTACTAAGCCAAGTAGGTCTGGAATAATTGAATTTTTTAACAAAATTGAAATTAAAAAGAACAAGCCAAAAGAAACCGGTCCGATAGATAACAAAATCAGATTTAATGAACAAACCGGAGTGATAAGCATGGGAGGAAAAACCTGTCCGATACCGCTTAACACTAACCAATACTTCCTATGCAAAACTATTTTCGCAGTCCCGTTTGGCACACTGGTCAAAGAAATAGACTTTTTAGATTTAATGGACTGGGCAAAAGACAGCAAAGACAGTGTCTATGACGCTATGCGAGCGATAAATAAAAAAGTGAAGCATAAGTTGGAGATAGACAAGCTTTTGAAATGGAAAGTTAGACGTATATTCATTGATTACAAAACCGAATAAGGTGGAGTCCGTCCTGATTCGGACAGCAAAGAGCAGACTGGAAGAAACGGTCTGCTTTTTTATTTGCGGGCCGGCAAATAATATGCCGAAGCCAATAATCACAAAGAAAATACCACCCCTCACCCCAGCCCAAATGGAGGAAATTTTTATGGACAGATTAGCCGATCTGATTGTCCGACTTTTGGATTATCGCTACGAGCAAAAAGAGAAAGAAAAACAATCTAATAATCAAAATGAATAT
>MHIM01000040.1 GCA_001817505.1 Candidatus Buchananbacteria bacterium RIFCSPLOWO2_01_FULL_39_33
AATCTCTTATAATTAACCATAGAAATCTAATGTAGCATTATTAGCGCTTCGCGCCAAATCTGTTGCGTTAGATTCTGGACTCAAACTAAGGTATTATTTACTAATAATAAGAAACTATTATGGCGGACTCAAAAGTGGTTGGTTCTAATAAATTACCGGAAGTGAAAAAGAGAACGATTTTACAGCAAGTGATGAAGCCCAAGGACTGGGTAATGCTGGGAATTTTGATTTTATTTTCAGCAGTTTGTTGGCTCTGGGTTTTGAACGCTTATCAAAAATCGGTTGATATTAACAGCTTTGTTAATGTCGGTAGCTTTATTGACAAAATAACTGATCTATCCTAAGATAGACGAGTGTTAATAATTAAGGCGATTTTCTTGGTTGAACGGGTTGCCATACCCCAAGGACTGGGAATTTCGTGACAGGTATATCATCAATGATTGATAAGAAAAAAAAGGCGCAAATCATCAAAAAATTTGCCACCCATGAAAGTGATACTGGCTCTTCTGAAGTGCAGATTGCGCTTTTAACGGAAGAGATTAAGAATCTGACTGGGCACTTAAAAACCCATAAAAAAGATTTTTCTTCCCGCCGAGGATTATTGCGTAAGGTCTCTGAAAGAAGAAAGTTGCTTAAATATCTGCAAAGGGAAAATTCGGAAAGTTTTGAAGAGTTGGTTAAAAAATTAAAACTCAAAACCTTCAAAAAAACTGAAGAACAAAAAGATATTTTAGAAGCCGAAATTGAGACCCTGGCTGAAGAAGAAACTGAAAATATTGAAACTTAAACTGACAAAAGGGGAGGTGGTCTCCTCTTTTTAGGTTAATGATTCCGGCTTGTAGATTACCGATTCAAGATTAATAATTTATAATTTTGAATTATGAAATTAGAAATTAAAATTACTAATTACCGATTACTAAATAATTTAATTAATATAAGGAAATAGTGTCAGAGACAGTTTATTTGAAAGTAAATAAGCTTTTACCAAGTATAAGAGCTTGATTATCTTCAAATAAGGTCTCACACTCTTTCCTAAAAGAAAGGAAAGACATGTTAAAACAAAAAAGTTTTGAATTGGATTTTGCTGGCCGCCAACTTTCGGTTGAAGTTGGCAAATTAGCCAAGCAGGTCAACGCTGCCTGTGTGGTTAAATACGGCGAGACCGTGGTTTTAGCGACTGCGGTGATGAGCCAGGATGTAAGAGTTGGCATTGATTTTTTTCCGCTCCAAATTGAAGTCCGGGAAAAAATGTACGCTGCTGGCAAGATCAAGGGTTCAAAATTCATCAAAGGCGAAGGCCGACCGACCGACACGGCTATTTTAGCCGGTCGGATGGTTGATCGCGGCCTGCGGCCCTTATTTAATCAAGCTATCAGGAATGAAGTGCAGGTAGTTTTGACCTCGCTTTCTTATGACAAGGAGAATTCCTTTGATCTGTTGTCAATAACCGCTGCTTCTATTGCTCTGCATATCTCTGATATTCCTTGGCAGGGACCATTGGTCGGCATTAATGTCGGCCGGATTGGCGGTGAATTTGTGGTGAACCCGACCGAGATCCAGAAAAATCAATCCGACTTGAATTTAGTTATTTCGGTAGCTAATAATAAAGTGGTCATGATTGACGCTGACGGCCAAGAGGTTTCCGAAGATGATTTAGTTAAAGCTATCGCTTTTGGCCTGGAGCAAACTCGGCCGCTTTTAGCTTTTATAGAAAAAATAAGAAGCGAAGTCGGACTGGTCAAACAAGATGCCAATAAATTAATTGAGGATTCTTATGCCGGCTTGGAAATTCCGCTAAGTGAAAAGCAAGCGACTTGGGCCGAAGCCAAAGAATTTTTTATTGGCAAACTTGATAAATATTTATTTAATCGGCCAATTGGCACTAAGCGTGAGAGAAAAGCTGCGGCCCAAGTGGTCTTGGATGAATTCGTCTGGCAACTGGAAGAACAAGTCAAACATGAAGAAATCATCAAATACGTTAAAGATAATTTTGAAGCTTATCTGGAAGAAGTGGTGGCGGCAGCGATTTTAGAAAAAAGCTTAAGAATTGATGGCCGCCGCTTGGAGCAAATCCGGCCGCTGGCCAGTGAAGTCAGCTTACTCCCCCGCACTCATGGCAGCGGCTTGTTTAGTCGCGGCGAGACCCAAGTTTTAACGACGGTGACCTTAGGCGCGCCAGGCGAGGTAATGCTGCAAGATGAGATGACCGAAGATGAAACCAAAAAAAGATACATGCATTTTTATAATTGCCCGTCTTATTCTTTCGGCGAGACCGGACCATTTCGAGGTGCTGGCCGTCGGGAAATCGGCCACGGTGCCTTAGCTGAAAAGGCCTTGTTGCCGGTTTTGCCAGCCAAAGAGGATTTTCCCTACACGATTGTCACTGTTTCGGAAGTTATGGGTTCTAATGGCTCGTCTTCTATGGCTTCCACTTGCGGTTCCACCTTGGCTTTAATGGATGCTGGCGTGCCGCTAAAAAAACCGGTAGCTGGTATTGCTATGGGCTTGGCTTCTCAAGGCGATAAATATAAAATTTTAACCGATTTACAGGATTTAGAAGACGGAGCTGGCGGCATGGACTTTAAAGTGACTGGCACTAAAGATGGCATTACTGCCATTCAAATGGACACCAAAACTGCCGGCTTGACTTTAGCCATCTGCCAAGCGACTTTGGCTCAAGCCAAAGCTGCTCGTTTGGAAATTTTAGAGAATATGGTTAAGACCATTGCCCAGCCGCGAGCCGAATTATCTCAATACGCTCCGCGTATTATTGCCATTAAGATTGATCCGGAGAAAATCGGCGCAGTCATCGGCACCGGCGGCAAAATTATCAATGAGATCATTGAGGTTTGCGGCGTGCAAGTTGATATTGATGATGACGGCACGGTTAGCATTACCGGTGTCGGTGATGAAGGCATTTTGAAAGCCAAGGATTGGGTGGAGAAATTAACCAAAGAAGTCGAGGTCGGAGAAATTTATGACGGCCAGGTAGTCCGGCTGATGGATTTTGGCGCTTTCGTGGAAATCTTGCCGGGCAAGGACGGCTTAGTCCATATTTCTGAATTTTCCAATGAGCGGGTGGATAAAATTACCGATGTGGCTAAAATCGGCCAGCCCTTAAAAGTCAAAGTAATAGAAATTGACAGTCAAGGCCGAATTAATTTATCGGTCAAACAAGCTGACCCCAATTACAAACCGATTCAACGCGACTATCGCGATGACCATAGCCGCTTTAAGAGCGGCGGTCCCAGCCGAGATCGAGGTTTTAGAAATGATCGCGGGGGTAATCGGGACCGCGGCGAAAAAAGAGGCTTCGGTTTTAGGAAGAGATAAGAAGTAGTGTCATTGCGAGCGAAACGAAGTGAAGCGTGGTAATCCCATGGGATTGCTTCGTCGTCTGCGACTCCTCGCAATGATATTAAATTAGAAATTGAAAATTAATTACAATGCTTGTCAATTACTTTAAACTCAAAAACATCTCCAAGCGCGGAAGAGTGATAGCTCTTTCAGTTGTTGGAGGTGTTTTTGTTTTTTTGTCTCTGCTCTCTATCTGGCAAAGGAATTTTGTTGATAGCTTGATTAATTATGTGCCTGATGAGGCGGTCTTTTATGCGCATTTAAGCCGGCCCAAGATTAATAATTTACCCCAGTTTGACGGGTTATTAGCTAAAATGGCGGCTGATTATGGCTTAACTGATTTAGCGGCTTTAAATATCAACCGAGAAATGGCGATTGTCGGCTTGCCGGCGCAGGCAGGCCTGCCTATTCTACCTACTCAGGCAGGGCAGGTAGGTCTGTCTCAAGAAGGGCGGATTAGTTATGGTTTAATTATAAAAACCGATCGACCGTCTAAAGCTAAAAAAGTTTTAACTTCAGCCGGCTTGGCTTATAAGTTCTTAGCTTACAATAAAATTGTTATTGCGGATAAAGATCGACTTGATGATTATCAAAAAAATCGCGGCAATTTAGTTAAATCAACTGCCCGAAAAAGATTTTATCCTTTAAGTTCCATTACTCTTTACGCCTCGCCGGAATTTTTCAGGTCCAACAGCGATGATTTATTTCTTAATTTTATTTTTGGTTTGTTGAAAAATGACAGCGGCGATTTAGTTTTGAATTTGAAGGTCCAGCGCGACGGTTTGAAAGTTTTGACTGGTGGTTTATCATCGGCCGTCAGTTCCTTAGACAGATTTCCAGCCAAAACACCCAAGGAAAAAATTGACGGTGATCTGGTTTTGGTTACTACCGATTTACAATCGGCTTTAGACAGCTGGCAGGTCAATTTAAAAAATATTTCGGCTAGTGATTACGATATTTTTGCCGGCGGCAAGTGGGGCATTTATTTAAATACTTATCTGCCGGGTGAAACCGGCCTGTCTGCGCAGGCAGGCCGGATTTTATTGTCAGTGAAAAAAAACCAGAACAATTCCAATTGGCTAGTCAGTGATTATGATTTTTATCTCTCAATAGAAAAAGCTTATCCGGCTAAGGTGGAAGAAATTTTAAAAGTTTTAATGGCCAATCGCTATCCGTCATCTCAGAATATTTATTTGTCTGATGGCACCAAGGTGACTGAGTTCCTGCCGGATATCAAGCGCTGGAATTTTTTGGCCAAGAATGGCGCCAATTATCTTTATTCGCCCGACAATCAATTTAAATTAATTTATAAGTCACTGGCTAATAATAATATTATTATCACCAACAGCGAGGAATTATTATCTCAAAATTGGCCCCAGCCAGATTTTAATTATCTGCGCTTTAATTCTGATTTATTGTCTGATGATGGTATTGGGCAGTATTTAAAATTATTTGACGAATTGGGAGTTAATAATAAAGGTTTATTTTTGAAATGATATTGGTAGTGCTATTTTATTTTTCAAATAAAAAAAGCCAACTATTAGGGACAATTGGCAAATCCAATGCACATTATATCATATATAAATAATTTTGTCAATATTGAATTTTCATAGATGTTGATAAATAGTTGATAACTGTCTATAATAACATGTTGATAAAAATTACTAATTTAATAATTTTTATTTAATTTAAGCCAATATTTGGTATTGACATTGGTATAAAAGTGTGATATAATTACTTTAGTGATGATGGTAATCATTATTGAACATTTTAACTTATTTTTAGGGAATTGCCATTAATTTTACCCCGTTAAATTAAATTTACCTGTAAAATAAGCTTTATTTTACAGTTTAGATTTATTTTTACATCATAATTTGGTTTTTAGTTATATTTAACTGGGGTTAGTCAAATTAATGTTAGTTCTCTGTCTTTTACTAGATCCCTCGAATTTCCGGGGGAAATCGAACTACCCCGCTACAGACGACCGCATAGGCCGAGCTCCACAAAGAGAGCTTTCGACCGGCATCAGGTAGAAGACATTATGTTAGTTGTTCGAACTAACAAAAAACCTCTTAAGTCATGAATTTCTTGATTGTTGCCTGCCATCTATAGGCGATAGTCAAGACAGACTCGAGAGTCTGTGAGCACGAGTCACTCTCATGTAATCCTATGCACGGAGAGAAAAACTCGTGCTCCTTTTTTTTATTTTGGCTTTTTGCTATACTACTTGTAATATAAATTCCCTTCTAAGGGACGTTTTAAGTTAGAGATTATAAATCTATGGATAAGCAACTACTTAAAGAATTTAAAAAACAGTTGGAAGATAGAAAAGAGGCGGTTATCAGCCAGCTTAAGAATATCGGGCATCAGGAAATCAGTGAACCGGGGGCGGAAATTAATTTTAATGCCAATTTCCCCCAGTACGGTGAAAGCGCTGAAGATAATGCGGTTGAAGTGGCGGATTATGCCAAGAATCTTTCAGTGGAAAGGGAAATGGAAAAAGAACTGCGCGATATAGAAAAAGCCCTCCAAAAAATAAAAGATGGCACTTACGGCGTTTGCAGCCATTGCGGCCGGCCGATTGAGATAGAACGGCTGAAAATTCGGCCGGAATCCGGCTCCTGTGTTTCTTGTAAAACCGCCATTACCAAAGGAAAATAAATCAATTATGAACCGGAAGAAGCATCTGCTTATTAATTTGGCGGCCATCAGCTTATTTATAATCGATATTTTTTTAAAAAGAGTATTCTTGGCCTGGCCCGGCCGGGAATATTTTGTTTTAGGCCTGCCGGCGCCAGTAGGTGACATTTTAAAATTGAAACTGGCCACCAACAGCGGCATCGCTTTTGGTATTCCGGTTAACCAGCAATTATTTTTATATTTTTATATTTTTATATTTTTAATTCTTGGCTATTGGTTGGTTAAAGAGTATCGGCGAAAAAATCTAGTTGTCATATCCGCTCTGACTCTGATAATTTTTGGTGCGCTTTCTAATTTTTTTGATCGGCTATTTTTGGGCGCGGTCGTTGATTATCTGGATTTGAAATATTACAGTGTTTTTAACCTGGCTGATGTGATGATTGTTTTTGGCGTTATAATGATAATAGCCAGCGAATTTAAAAAATCTAATCTCTTAAAATAAAGTTTTAATAAGATTAAATTTTGAATTAAATAAGATTTTAATCTTGACTTGATAAAAATTATAAATTATGTTAATTTCCAGCTAAGTTCTTTTTAATTTAATTCAGTCCCAAATCTAATCTCAAAGGAGGTGAGTTATGTTAACCATGGCGCGTACCATCAGGCAATTTTGGAATGATTTACATCGCTTAATAAGTGCTGGTTTGCCACTCCCGAAATCTTTGGACTTGATTTTAAGCAGTCTTGACTGCAGTAATAGCTTTGCCAAAGAGTTAGGATTAATTGAGAGTTATGTTCATTGTAGAGGGTTTTTTTATGAAGCTCTTTTGAAAAATCCAAAATTTTTTGGCCCATTAGAAATTAATTTAATTAAAGCCGGTGAAAGAAGGAAGACGTTAGAAATAGTCTTGGGATGTTTAGCTGAAGGCCCATTGCCCATTAAAGCCAATGAATACCAGAATTTCTACTTTTCTTTGGCTACCTGTTTGCGTTCAGGCGTGCCATTATTATCTGCTCTTCAAATCGCCAAGAATTATTGCAGCGGCGATTTAGCCAAGGCCATTGATAAATTAGGCGAAGCTGTGAAAAATGGCAACCCTTTGAGTGAGCCAATGAGGGAATCGGGTCTTTTCTGCGATAATGAGATAGTTTTGGTTGAGCTCGGAGAAGGCACGGGTGCTTTAGATGGAATTTCATTAAGTTTGGCTAAGGCTTGTAAATAGCTATTGTAAAACACTTACCCCGATATAATATCGGGGTAATTTTTATTTTAGTAAAAAATTTTAACTGACCGTGTGTTATAATTAAATTAACAGATACTTTCAACTTTTTAACTTTATAAACTTTTAACTAACCCTATGTCTGTCAGGATACTTTCCGCTGCTATTATCGGGCTTGATGCCATACCAGTGGAAGTGGAGGCCGACAATTCGCCCCATGGCACGCCCAATATGTATATTGTCGGCTTAGCCGATAAAGCAGTGGATGAATCCAAAAGCCGGGTCAGAAGCGCCATTAAAAATTCCGATTTGGAATTTCCCCGAGGCAATATCACCATTAATTTAGCGCCGGCTGATTTGAAAAAAGTCGGCGCTTATTACGATTTGCCGATTGCGGTGGCTTGCCTGTTAAAAACCGAGCAGATTAAGTTAGCTGATTTTTCCAATAATCTTTTTGTTGGCGAATTATCACTGGATGGTTCACTGCGGCCAGTTAATGGCATTTTATCCATAGCTGATATGTGCAAAACGCGCGGCATCAGAAATATTTTTGTGCCTCAAGATAATGCCAGTGAAGCCAGTTTAATTGGCGGCCTAAATGTTTTTGGTGTTAATGATTTAAAACAGCTGGTTAGCCATTTTAAGAATGAAAACCAGATTTCTTGCCATTTTGGTAGCAATTACCATGATTTTAGCTTTGAGCCGCCGGTAGCTGACATGGCTTACATCAAAGGCCAGGAGCAAGCCAAAAGGGCGCTGGAAATTGCGGCCGCTGGCTCCCACAATATTTTAATGTCGGGTCCGCCGGGCTCGGGCAAAACACTCCTGGCTAAAGCCGCTGTTTCTATTTTGCCGCAAATGTCACTGATTGAAAGTTTAGAAGTCACTAAAATATACAGCGCGGCCGGTTTACTGCCAGCCGTTAAGCCGTTGATAATTAACAGGCCGTTTAGATCGCCGCATCATACGGCTTCAGGCGTGGCCTTAGTGGGTGGCGGCGCTTGGCCCAGGCCAGGAGAGATATCTTTAGCCCATCGGGGCGTTTTATTTCTTGATGAATTTTTAGAATTCCCTAAAAATGTTTTGGAAAATTTAAGGCAACCGCTGGAAGACGGCGTGATTGCGGTTTCTCGAGTGGCTGGCACTCTAAATTTTCCTGCCAAGTTTATGCTGATAGCGGCCACCAATCCTTGTCCCTGTGGTTTTTATTCTGATCCGGACAAAGTTTGCACCTGCAATATCGCGCAAATCATGAAATATCAAAAACGCGCTTCCGGACCATTATTGGATAGGATTGATTTACATGTGGAAGTGCCGCGTTTAAACTTTAATAAATTAGAAGAAGTTAATTTAAGTGAAAATTCCGATATTATCCGCTCTCGTGTCCAAGAAGCGCGCAATTGGCAGGCGGACAGATTTAAAGGGACTAATATCATTAATAATTCAGAAATGAGTTCCAAACAGCTGGGTGATTATTGCCTTTTGGATAATAGCAGTAAGATTATTTTAAGGCAGGCGGCCGAAAAATTACATCTATCACCGCGCGCTTATTATCGAATCATTAAAGTCGCCAGAACTATCGCCGATTTAGCCGGCAGTGAAAAGATTTTAATTGAGCACATCGCCGAGTCCTTGCAGTATCGGCCGAAGACAGAATAAATCTGAAACTTGAAACCTGAAGCATAAAACCTGAAACCTAAAACTTGAAACACAAAACTTTTTTATTATTGCTATCCTATTCTACTGTCATTGCGAGCTGGCGAAGCAATCCCATGTATTCCCCCCTCCTTACCAAGGAGGGGGTTGGAGGAGGTTGGCCGAGGGAAACGGTCTGTTTGCCGACAGGCATACTCGCAATGACGGTTAGATTGGCTAATTGACTAATATAACAAGATTGTCTAAGATTTGAGCAAATGGAGATGAATATTTAAGATTAATATAAAATCTATGAAAAAAACAATTATAGCAGTAAGCGTTATAATGCTTCTGTTAACTGTAAATGTGGCTCTAGCTGTGACCCCAAATGGCACGCCATTTAAAGCTATCTGGGATGTTATTATCGACTTACAAGAGCAGATAGCAAACATTCAATCAACTCCCGGTCCAACTGGATCACAGGGGCCAAAAGGTGATAAAGGTGATACTGGGGATGTTGGACCACAAGGTCCACAGGGTGAAATTGGACTAACGGGTTATCAAGGAGAACAAGGAGTTCCGGGTCCGGCTGGTTCAAATGGAAAGAGTTTAATAGTTGTTGATACTGATGGAAATGAGGTTGGATTATTAATTGGTACAGATTCAAATCAATGGACACTTCAAGTTTGGAATTCTACGCTACAAAAGTTATTTAGTATTGATAGAGTTTCTGGATCTATGGGATATACTAGTCTTTCCCACGCTACTTATTATGAGTCTACTGATTGTTCCGGTGTACCTCTAAAGCAATTGCCATCAGTATATGGTTCCCACTCTCTTTACAAGGTCCAACCTGGTGACGTTAATGGTTATACATGGGTTAATCCCCTATTTGCTACTATTAGAAATGTTAGAGTACAAAGCTATAAATTTACAGTCACCAACCCTTGTTCTTCCATAGATAATACTCAAGTACATGTCCAAGTTGAACCAACATCGCCTCCTCCAATTTTTACAACCCCACTTAGTATAATTGAACAATAATCATATACAAAACTCTCTCAAACACGAGAGAGTTTTTTAATATGATTTGTTTTTGTGTTACAGGTAGAGACGTTGCGCGCAACGTCTCTACCTGTTTCATATTTATATCTCTGTCATCTTGCATCTATCTGCCGGCAGGCAGGCAACCCCTCCCAACCCTCCCCTTGGTAAGGGGAGGGGTTTATTCTTTATGACATCTTGGTAAGAGGAGGATTTTATAATTATCGCAATGACAATATAATTTATTGTTTTTTTGCTTTCTTGTTTTCTTGTTTTTTTGTTTCAAGTTTTATGTTTCATGCTTTATGTTTCAAGTTTTATGTTTCAGGATTCAGGATTTTACCTAATATAATTAAGGGCATTAACTTTTGAGCCATTAATAATCACTTCAAAGTGAAGATGCGGTCCAGTCGAGCGGCCGGTTGAACCCTCGCGGGCGATAATTTCACCCTGGCTGACCACTTGTCCTACCACCACCTCAATGCGGCTATTATGAGCGTAAAGCGTTTTTTTGCCATTGCCATGGTCAATAATCACATTATAGCCATAGCCGTAATTTAAATATTGGATTCGCGAAACCACGCCATCAGCGGCTGCGTAAATCGGCGAGCTATAAGCACAGGCGATGTCCACGCCAGTATGCCGCCAGCCCCGGAAATATTGGGTGATGTGACGGCAGCCAATCGGCCAAAGCATTTTGCCGCTCACTGCTACTGGCGCCGTGTAAGTGGTGGCGGATCCAGGCGCGGTATAAACTCGGGGTTTGGCAGTATAAATTATACGTCCGCCGGGCACCATTAAAGTTTCACCAATAACTAAAAGAGAATCATTATCAATTTTATTGAATTCTTTGATGGTGGCATCAGTAGCGCCATATTTCTGGGCGATGCTTTTTAAGGTGTCGCCTTTTTTAATGGTATGTAAAATACCGGTAGTCGGCGGGATGATCAGAGTTTGGCCGAGTTTCAAATAAGAAGTGACTGATAAATTATTAGCCCATAAAATCGTGTCCACCGAGAGGTTAAAATTAGTGGCAATTTTGCCTACCGAGTCGCCTTCCTTGACTTCGTATTTTTTGAGGCTAGTCCTGGTTATTTTAGCCGCTTCGGTGCTGACTAAATCGGGCTTAACCAAAGCCAAGCTGTCCTCGGTTATAATTGCCTCGCTGCTGTATTGCTCTCTGGATATTTCTTCTTCCCTTTTTTGCGCTTCGCTGAATATCCCGCTTTCCAGTTGGGAACTTTCTTCTAAGTAGCTGTAAATTTTTGATTCCTCCAAAGAAATAGTGGTATCTTCAATTATTTCAATATCAGTGGGACTGATTATTTTATAAATCAAAGCGTTTTGGCCGTAATCTTCGTGTCTTTCATAAGCTAGTAAATTGGAAGTGGCCACACCCAACCCAATAAATATTATTATTAAGTGTATGATATACTGATTGGTGAAAATCAGTATCACTCCCTCTTTAATGTTTGATGTTTTTTTAGAAATTTTATTTTTTAGCCATAAATATCTGCCAAAGTTAGGTAGAATCGCAAACTTGAATAGGAAGTTTGATATAAATAAAAAAGGACCCTTGGAGATTTTTAATAATTTATCCAAGGATATGAGAATAAGCGTAACTACTTTGAGAATCAGGGCCCGTGATTTAAGCAGTATTTTTTTAGCTTGGAAACTTATATTTTTCTAATTATTTGGCGGCCAACAGCATTTTAATTATAAGATTTATCACCTTAAATGTCAATCGATTTTTATAATGTTGCTGGCCGAATACCCCTGGCTTTTAAGCCAGACAGGCTGCCCGCCGAAGGCGGGTCCGCTTCTGGCGGGAAGGCCAGTGTGAGTAAAAATACTGTCGGCGGAGCCTGCCTGCCAGTAGGCAGGTACTGCGGTCTTTAGACCGCAGTCAAATTCATTATAAAATCCAAAACCTAAAACCTGGAACAAATAATTTAGATTGTAATTGTTATTTATTTTATGTTTCAAGTTTCATGTTGTATGTTTCAGGCTTTGACTTTTTGTGCTAAGTTTATAATATGGATGACCGACATTTGGAAAAATCAATTCTCTCAACTATCTGCTATTTTGATATGTTCGATTATCCCTTGACTTTATTGGAAATCTGGCAATGGCTTTTTATTGATCAGCCATCAAATCAAGTGGTGAGTTTATCGGCTATTAGACAAATTTTAGAGAGTAGCCGATATCTAAGCGAAAAATTAAGTTTTCAGAACGGTTTTTATTTTTTAAAAAACCGAGACGCTATAGTTTTAACTCGCTTAAAAAGATACGCCCTGGCTGGCGATAAAAATAAGATTGCTCAAAAAGGAGTAAGGTTGCTGAAATTTCTGCCTTTTATAAGATTAATCGGCTTATGCAATAATTCCGGCAATAATAATATCCGAGCAGACAGCGATATAGATTTATTCATCATTACTGCCAAAAATCGCTTATTTACCGCCAGATTTCTTATAACTTTAGCGATCAGCTTCAGACGCTTAAGGCGCCATGGCCGAAAAGTCACTGATCGCTTGTGTCTAAGCTTTTATGTGGCTGAAGATGATTTGGATTTTTCTAAGATAAAGATAATGGCTGATGATATTTATCTGACTTATTGGATTGCCAACCTCTTTCCCCTCTATGATCGCCAGGCCTATGCCAGATTTTTGGCGCAAAATGACTGGATTAAAAATTACCTGCCTAATTATTTGCCCAAAACCGGCAGTTTCTGGCGCCGGATAGATGATAGCTGGTTGTCCTTATTATCATTTAAAGTGTCAGAACATTTTTTAAGCGGTTGGCTCGGCGATCAATTAGAAAAATTTTTAAAAACCATCCAACTTTTTAAAATGTCCAAAAATAATAAAAGCTTGGCTCAAGCCAGTGACAGCCGGGTGATTATCAGCGAGACGATGTTAAAATTCCATGAAAATGACCGACGCCTTTTTTATCAAAAAAATTTCTTGGACAAATTAAAAGGAATAATAAGCCAATGAGCAGATTAGCCAAAACTATTGAATATTTAATTTATCTGTTTGTTTTTTTATTGCCCCTGGCCACCGCTTGGATTTTGGCTGAAAAATTTATTTTCGGTTTCAAGTGGCAGGAGGGGACTTTTCTTTTATATGCCACTGAAATTTTATTATGGGTTATTATTATTCTACAGGTTTTCTTGATGTTCTTTAAAAAGAGATCAGCTGATATTCACTGCCAGAAATCTCTGGTGGTTTTGGCGATTTGGAGCTTGGTGGCTTATACTGGTTTGTCTATTTTTTGGAGCACTAATCACACCCTGTCTTTTTATTGGTGGTTGAAGTTGCTGGAGGGAGTTATTTTGATGTTCATTGTTTTAAAGGCCAGATTTAAAATTGAATTAGTTGCTTGGTCGCTTTTCTGGGCTGGTGTTTTTCAATCCATCTTAGCTTTCTGGCAATTTTTGTCCCAGGAGGTTATCAGTAATAAATGGCTGGGGCTGGCTTCTCACTTATCGGCTAATGTCAATTCATCAGTGATTGAAACAGGAGGCGAGCGCTGGCTAAGGGCTTACGGCGGCTTGCCCCACCCCAATATTTTAGGCGGATTTTTGGTAATCAGTTTTTTGGCCGGTTTATATTTATATTTCAATTCTTTTGGTAATCGGCGGAAATTGCTTAGCGCAGTTGGCCTGGTCTTTATAGTTGCCGGCTTGTTTTTTTCTTTTTCCCGTTCGGCTTGGCTCTCGGCCATAATTTTATATTTCATTTGGTCATTGATACTTTTTTCTAAAAAAAGATTGGCGGACTTGATTAAGGTTTCTCTTTATCTCTTGTTAATTCTGGCATCTTTGATCATGACTTATCAGCCGTTGGTTTTTACGCGTTTAGCTGCTAATCAAAGATTGGAAGAGAAATCCATTGAACAGCGTCTTGATTCATTAGCCGAAGCCCGAGCAGTGATTTTAAAAAATCCTTTTTTCGGGGTGGGCTTGGGTAATTATACCAACTATTTAATTTCTTTTAAGCCAGGATTTTTGGGCTGGCATTACCAGCCGGCCCATAACATTTATTTGATGGTCTTGGCTGAATTGGGCATTAGCGGTTTCTTATTTTTTATAATTATAATTATTTTGGTTTTTTATAAGTCCAGTAATTTATTGGCTTTTTCCGCTTTTTTAGCTTGGCTGATCATCGGCTTGTTTGACCATTATTTATGGACTAATTATTTCGGGCTGATGTTATTCTGGCTGATCATCGGCTTGGCCTTGAAAGATTTTTCTAAAGAGGGCTTGGGAGAGAAAATTATTGGTAAAATTTTACTGGAATTGAGTTATTTTACCGGCCGTAATTTTTATCGGTCGGATTACGTTAGTTTGATTACCACTTGGCGCTGCAATTTAAAATGCCGAACTTGCGATATTTGGAAAAAAACGGAGTTTGATGAGGAAATGGGTATTTTAAACTGGCTGATTATTTCTGGGCAGTTGAAAGCTTATCTATCGTCCAAAAGTTTTATAGAAATAAATGGCGGCGAGGCCCTGATTAAAAAGAACTTGACTATAGCTTTAATCAGTGATTTAAAAAAACATTTTAAAACAGTGGCCTTAAACACTAATGGCTTTTTAATCACTCCGGCTGTCATTCAAGAATTGGAAAAAACCGGCTTGGATCAATTGAAGGTTTCTTGGTATAGCTTGGAGGCCGACAGTCATAATTTTATTCGAGGGTCGGAGATGGCTTTTAAAAACGCCGCCCAGGCCGTTGCCCTGGTTGCTCAAAGTAAAATTAAATTAGAGGTTGGCATTTTAGTCACTTCCTATAATGTTAATCAAATACCCTCATTAGTTGATTATCTTTACAATTTGGGCGGCGTGGCCATTATTATCCAGCCCTTGGATGAAATTATTGAGTCCGCTTGGTCCAAGGATATGGCTAAAAATGAAATAGTTCTGGACTTATGGCCGACAGCCGCCAAATCAAAAGAATTATTTACCTGGCTAAAAAATAATTCTTTTAAGCTGAAAAATTCTCCAGCCAATTTAGCCGTCCTGGCAGATTATTATTTGAAGCCCCAAAGCGTCTTAAAGTATCGTTGTTTTGCCGGCCAGCGCAATTTGGTAGTTTATCCTACCGGCGATATTTCGTTTTGTTTCAAACGCCGATTTATCGGCAATGTCAAAAAAGAAAAGTTAAAAGAAATCATGCAAAGATCAGCTGTTTTAGAAAGGCGCGGCATCAGGGACTGTAGCAAGTATTGCCGCCTGATCGGCTGCAATTTTTCTCGCGGGTTATGGGAAATTGTCAGGAGGCAGTAGCCAGGACTGCGACTTGATATTTTTTAGCATTGCTGTTAAACTGAACTCCAAGTTCTTTAACAAGTGGCATAACCGAGAAGGGAGGGAGCTATGTGGGCTTATGATCATATCGACGAAACTCGCCAACGACTCCTCTCAAAAGGGATTATGGATTTGGGAGGGGAAATTAATGAAAAAATGGCGATGTATGTCCGTGATGCCCTAATGATCTTGGCTACTAATGATTATCCAGCCATAAAAGTAATTATTACCAGTGACGGCGGTAATGTCACGATTGGCCTAGCTATTTATGACATGCTTAAAAGCTATCCCGGCAAAATTACTGGAGTTGCTTGCGGTTTCTGTCGTTCTTTTGCTATGGTGGTGCTTCAGGCCTGTGATCATCGTTTGGCTCTGCCCCATATCAAGATAAAAATTCATAATGTTTTGGTTGATATTGAAAAATTGAAATCAGAAGTGGTTCTGAATCGTGGCCGGTTGGATCGATTTATGGCGTCTTTAGCTCAAGATGTTAGGCGGGATCAAGAATATATTAACAAGATTTATAGTCGGCGTTCTGGCCAACCGCCCAAGACCATTCGTCAATTGTCCAAATCAGATCGCGAGCTAACTGCTAAAGAGGCCTTGAAATTAAGATTGATTGATAGGATTGTTGAGAAATTCTAATATTCTTCCCGGTTTTTATAACCGGGTTTTATTTTTTTAGTCAGGGGCGTTCTCTATCCAATAGCTTGGCAACACTTTTGAAGAATTTGGGAAGGAGTTTGTAAGTTAATGCCCAGATGTAATCTTTCTTGATTAT
>MHIM01000041.1:0-6030 GCA_001817505.1 Candidatus Buchananbacteria bacterium RIFCSPLOWO2_01_FULL_39_33
ATCGGAGCTTCAAGATGATCAAAATACTTCTTTAGAATTGCCTGAAAGTCAAAATAAATCAAATGGATCTTCTGTTCTTACCATGCCTGAGGCTTCTTCAGAAATTCTCAGTCCTGAAGAGAAAGTGTGGAGGAACCGCATCGATGCAGCCCTCGCTCCCACGCCATGTCCCGATAGAGCTAAGCCTCAATTTCCTGATTCGTATTACCAGGGTCCATTGCTTGACACGCATTTGCATATTCCTTCAATACCGGATTGGTCCTCAGAAGAAGATAGTTTACCAACAGATCAATCACCTGAAGGAAGATTTGGCGGTCCTCAGGCTTTACTTGGCTGGAACGTTAAGATGAGTGAAATCGCCTGTACCCTCAAACGGGAGGGCACGCACAAAAATTTTGCTTTTTTCCCTGCGTATGAAGGAGAAATATCCGTTTATCAACTTGAAATATGGAATAAAACCATGAATCAATATTCTGTTCTTTTCACACCGTTCATCATGTCTTCCGGCAATGATAATGAACCTACTGGATTTCCCACTGTTGATGCTGCTGCACTCCGAGAGATGCTGGCTGCGTATCCTACTCTGTTTAAAGGATATGGAGAGATTGGTCTTTATGCTCGAGAAAATGGCGGGTCTCCTGAACTTCCTCCTGACGCGCCTCGCTTACAGGAAATCTATCCCCTTATCAAACAATATAATCTTGTAGTTTACTTTCATTTAGGGGAAGGCCATAAAGATAATTTTGAAAAAGTATTATCTCAAAATCCCGATATTAATTTTGTCTGGCATGGGGACCAATTAACTGTTGATGAAGTTAAAAATATCCTGAGCAAATATCCCAATGTTTATTATGGTATTGATGAGTTTTTCGGTGGGGAGCGAGAAATTTTTGAACTCTATGTTGGTAAAAGTAAAGAGAAGTATTTGGAAACGGTAAACAAGAAATTTGATAAAGTTATCCAGCAGGCCGTCAGCTACTGGAAATCTCTTATTGAAGAATATCCCGATCAAGTGATATGGGGAACTGATCGAGGAGATGCTGTATGGAATTATGATGAGGATGTAGGGGAAATGCAGGTAAAAATTGCTCGGGCATTTATCGGTAAGCTTGATCCAGCGGTGCAGGAGAAGTTTGCGTATAGGAATGCTGAAAGATTAATTGAGGCAAGTGGAGAAGATGAATGAAACTAATTTTTGGATTAATTCTATGTATAATAATTCTTATGAGTGGATGTACTCCCGTAGAAGTGTATACTAAAGAAATACCGCTATCTGAACCGGAATCTACCGTTGTACTTGGGAATGAAAGTTCTCCCTTATCAGAACAGGAAGTTACAGAAACAACAGTGCCAGCGCTTGATGAGAACAAAACAGAAGAAAAAGTTGAACTTACTTTTGAGCAGGCGGTATGGAAGAAGAGAATTGACACAGCCATGACGCCAAGTTTCTGCCCACCGGTCGAAAAGCAGACGTATCCTGAAAACTATTATCAAGGTCCACTAATTGACACCCATCTGCATCTCCCCGCCATTCCTGATTCAATACTTGAAGAAGGAGAAGAAGAGGAAGTATATAATTATGAAGAAAATGAAGACGGTGCGTTTGGAGGTCCGGCAGCACTTCTGGGTGTAAATGTGAAAATGAGCGAGATAGCCTGCTCCTTACAACGAGAGGGAACCACGAAAAATTTTGCTTTTTTTCCAATTTATCCGGAGATTTATCAGCAGGCACTGGAAATTACCAACAAAACTATGGCACAATATCCAACACTCTTTACACCTTTCATCATGCCACCCACGGAAGACACACCAACAGTGGAAGCAAAGGTGCTGCGGAAAATGCTGGCCGTCTATCCGGAATTATTCCAGGGATATGGGGAGGTTGGATCTTCTCCAACTGAAGAAAAAAATCCCCCCGTAGATGATCCTCTGTATCTTAATAATTACAAAGTAGCACGGGAGTATCGGTTGTTAGTGTATTATCATCCCGGCTGGAATCAGCTTGAGAATTGGGAACGTGTTTTACAAGACCATCCCGATATAAACTTCATCGTTCATGCTGAGGAGCTGGAAGAGGAGATTGATTATCTGATGAGCAAGTATCCTAACATTTATTTTACTGCTAACCCTCAATTTCATCAACATTTCCACCTCTATGTCGGCAAAAGCAAAGAAGATTTTTTGAAAGCAGCAGAGCGAGATTTTAACAATCTTATTCAGAAAGATCTCCAAAGGTGGGAAACGTTGATTGAACGGCATCCGGATCGTTTCATGTGGGGAACCGATCGGGGAGATGCAGTATGGAATTATGATATCGATGTAGGATTGTTCTTAGTAAAATACGGACGAGCCTTTATCGGCAGGCTGGATCCAATTGTACAGGAAAAGTTTGCATATAAAAATGCAGAACAGCTCATTAAGAGGAGTGGGAAAAATAAATAACAGACAAAGATTCTACAAAAGATAACAAAATTGCTCTGGCTTCTGCAGCGTTGCGAGGATGCTGTTTTTCATCTGCATGGACAGCATTCCCTGTTAAGCTCAAGAAAATTACCATTTTAATTCATAACTCTCCGGAATAAACCTCGTCCACACGTGCAGGCATAAAATTTTTTGAAACTTGGCGATGCGCCTAAGCAGTAGGCATAATTGTGGACACCGCTAGGAACCATTTCATTTGCTCCTACTTTGTTCCACGTAGCTCCACCATCAATAGTTTCTACCACATTCTCTCCGTGATGCCCAACGATCAGATGATCGGGATTTTTTGGATCAATCAGGATGTTTTCATAATTAGGCATGTGACCAAAATTATATAACCATCCTAAAAAAGTTTCTTCACTTCCTCCGCCTTCATAATTTTTAATTCCTATGGTAAGATCTTTCCAAGTAGCACCGCCATCCTTGCTTATGAAAATTCCGCCAAATTTTCCAGAAAGCTCATCCTCTGGTGAAAGCTGGGCAAAAAACAAATTAGAAGAAGCGATAAGGATATCGGGATCTGATGGTGACATTGCGAGCCGATAAGTATATTTCAATTTTTCATCACCTAACGAATTAAAGTTTTTGCCTCCGTCAATGCTCTTGTATACTCCTTCCCCTAACGCTGATGCATAAATAATATGTGGGTTGTTAGAATTAAAAATAATCGAATATATTGCAAAATTTCCAATTCCTTGTGCTCTAGTCCAGCTTTCTCCGCTATCATAAGATTCCCAAAGTCCTTCACCAGAGGGTGTTTCGGCTGTTTCTGTTCCTACACCAGCAAGGATATGGCTAGAATCTGTCGGGTCTATGGCAATTGATTTTATGATTGCATCTTTACTTCCTGGTTTTGTTTTTACTATGAAAGAGCTTTCTTCTTTTGAAACAGTACCTACTACAAATTGTTCGCTTCCAAGATAAACTCTTGAAAAATCATGAGGGTCAGGAACAAGAGTAATGACACTCAGATCAGTAGCTAAATTTTTGTAACCTTTACCTCCATTTTTTGACCAGTAAAAACCAAGTCTATCCCATGTACCAACATAAATCTCATTTTCATCATTTGGATTCACATGGACCTCTCTGGTAGCGATAGAAACTATCCCTTTATTGAAATCTTCAAATGTATTTCCATGATCTTTTGATATATAGATGCCATTCCCGTTTGGGCCGACAAATATTTTATCCTCATACCTAACTATTTCTCCAATCCAACCGGGAGGAAGCCCTTGCGATGCTTGCTCTGTAAATTGTTTTCCATCAGTTGATACCCACAGTTTCGGATCGGGATTCCATGTTGCTGCATAAATATAATTTTCATCAGCACCAATGCCAGTAACTTCATCAAGTCCTGGAATCATCTCCCACGCTGAATCGTCGGAAGTTCTTTGATAAAGATTGCCACCAAACCTAGAATTAAATTGAAGTTCTGCTCCAAGAAGATAAAGTTTATCTTTAAAATTTAAAAAACGAGCTGTCTTTAAATTATCCAGTCCTTGGTTAGAGAAAGTCCATGAATTGCCTTTATCTTTTGAGATAAAAACCCCATCATCACGTGTAGCAAGATACATTGTTGAGCCCCAAAAATAGAGATGATTAAAATCGTAATGCTTGTCAAAAGTATACTGTTTTTCCCAGTGTTCGCCCTGATCATGAGAGACTAAGAGCATACTTGTCTGGTCTGCAGTATGGCCTGGAACATAAATAGTTTTAGAATCAAGCGGATCAAGAGCTAAAGTATGTGAGTTAAAATTATCGAGGCCAATATCTCTTATCATTGCATCGCACATCCCACGCCAGCTAACCCCATTGTTTATAGTTTTGGCTACACAGGCAATCATCTCAGGAACATAGGCGATGTTTGCATTGCTTGGATCTACTACAATGTCAAAGGCGCGGACTTCTGGAATGCCGTGGCCAACGGCAATTTGTTTCCACGAGTCATCAGATTGAAGTTCATAAATTCCACCCGAGTACAAAGACGCCCAAACGGTTCCTTGATGAATAATCATTCTAATCACTATTCCACCAAGCGGCCCGGATGTTTGTGTCCAACCAAGCACATCTTCATCTGGAGGAAGATTAAATCCTGGATCCTCTTTTTCTTCTACAACAGGTTCTAAATTTTCTGCTACTTCCTGTTGGACATCTTCAACAATGGGTTCGGACATATCATCTATAGGAAATTCTTGAGGAGCGCAGCCACTACTTAGCATAATCAGAAAAATAGCACAAATTGCCAGCATCACTTCTTTTTCCATTATGAGCTACTAGTTTCACGATGTTTAATAATGTTTTGGAAAGCTAAGATAAAATGTTAGTCGTGGGGGGGGGCGAGCGTTATCGCAGTTCTTCTTTTAGCCGTTTAATGATGTTCTTGAATTCCAGTTCGTTTCTTTCGAGGTAATCTTTCTTGATGGTTAATCCTCTGTAATTGATTTCATTTCGTACTTTTCTCAATTCGTCAATTTTCTGAGTTTCAAAATCAAAGTCTTTAATCTTCTCTTTGAGATAGGCAATGAGGCAAAGATGATTCGTGCAATTATAGCCATTCTTGTAGAGATGAGCAAAAAGAAGCTCTTTGATAATATCATAATAGGCTTCGACTTTTAAGACGATAAATTCATCGGCAACTTTCTTATCCCAGAACTTCAGCCGAAGATTAGCCATCATCAACATTTGGTTTGAACGTTCTTCATCAGGGGTGCTTTGACTAATAATTCCCTCATCAATACATTCTTTCCAGCTCATTTCGTTTGCCATAGTTAACTTTCATTAATTTTGATATGCTCAGAAATTGCAATTTCTGGCACATAAAATTCTATTGAATTTTAATGAAACCATATAACACAACACCATTGATGATATTGTTTCGTAGTTCTTTTGAAAGATCATTGATATTTTGTTCAAATAAAATGTTAATTTTACGATTTAGCTTTTTTTCGTATTTGGTGAGTTCTAATTTTGTTTCGTTTGCTTCTGCAAAAATATCAATATCGCTCTTTTTGGTAAAAGTCGCTTTGGCTCCGCTACCAAAGAGGATGATTGATGAGGGTAAGGCTTCTTTTTGGATATGATCAATAAGTCCAGATTCGTTGATTTTGAAAATGAGCCAATTTCTTTTGTAGAATTTGTATTTTTGGCTTTCCGTATTAGCAAAATAAGTGGGATAAAGAGTGGCTTCTTTCTTTTTGATAAAGCTCAATTTTTCAAGATCAGCAATATATTTTAATACGGTAGCATGGCTAAGCTTTAAGTTTCGAGCAAGACCTCGAACTGAAAAGTCTTCACTAGGAAATTCTATAAAGAGTTCCAGTATTTTGTAGCTATTGTTTTTGAATAGTTCATCCATTTTGACCACGTGGTTAATTATTTGACCAGATGGTTAGAAAAATGACCGATGGGTATAAATAACTTTCGGTTTATTATGTTTTCACTAAAGAGAGACCAAAATTTCGTATAACGTATGCGATTTAACGAAGTTGATTTTTCAGAGCTGAAAAAATTGAGGCAACCCACAATTTTTTCCTCGAAAAATCAATTTGG
>MHIM01000041.1:6048-11942 GCA_001817505.1 Candidatus Buchananbacteria bacterium RIFCSPLOWO2_01_FULL_39_33
TGCTATTGCCGTAGTTTTTTTAATGAATCGTTTAATCAATTTCTGCGTAGCAGACTAAAAGTCCGTAGTAAGGGGGGAATCGGGTTTTTATTAGTAAACTATATAATTCAAGCAGTTTTTTAGTTAAGAATGGCTATTAATTTGTTCCACTTTTCTGCTGAAGGCAGATTTTTTAAGGAATTAGACTTAATTAAAAGGTATCCGGGAGTTCCAGCAAAGATAGTGTTATTTCTTTTAGATAAAAGGTATGATGTTGTCGAAATAATAAAAGATCATATGAAAAATGAATTGTTTGATACTTTTTCTAAGAAACTCGAAGATGAAGAAAAAATCTTGTTTGAGTGTAATCTAGCTCCAGATGAGGAGAGTAAGGATGATAAAGCCTATTTTCTGATATCCAAAAAAAATCCTGTTGCACTTTTCATTAGTAATCAGAAAGGAAAGCGGTTTAAGGCAACTCTCGGTTTTTTCTATGGTTTTTATCCATTACTTTCAAGAATATTTCTAAGGTCATATCAAATGCTTTCAATGCTACATGATATTGAAAAAGAAAATAAATTAGATCTGATTGCCAAAAGCTATGTGGCAAAGCGATATTTTGGAAAAAAGAAATCTGAAGTATGTTACGAAAGAATATCTTACCAACGGGCTTTTGAACAAGCAATAGAAGATAATTTATGGATAGATAGCATATTATTAGATTTGATGAAGTCGGAGTTAAAAGAAGGTTCGGTAAGGTTGTCAAGAAAAGGTATTTTATCTTATTATAGTATGGATTTCTCAAGCTTTTATTCTCTTTTTATAGAGCCATTAATGGAGAGTCTAATTGAAGTGTATAATGTTTTCTTTGTAAATAAATCTAGAACTATTGAGAGTCCTGAACCAAAACCAATAACTATTAAACTTAATGAAGATGTGTTCAAGAAAGAAGATTCAATCACGCTTTTTATTAATCAACTTCGTAAGGATTTGACGCGATGGGGATTCTCAATATTTAATAAGGATGAAAACTTTCTTCATCTTATGCTACACGATTATGAATCTGGATCAAGTTATGATATTTTGATATCATCGTATAATGAGATTAAAGTTATTCCCCAAACACAAGTTATTCCATCTTCCATTAATAGGTTGATTGGATTTCTACTCGATAACTATGAGGGTGAGCTTGAAAATGTCTGAACAGATAACTAAAGAGAAATATATGGCGGACAAACGTGCAGATATAAATAATTATGAAAATCTCTTAAAGGCAGTTTTGGCACTGAAAAAATATTTTGAAGAAGAAAAGAATGCCCAGTTCTATTTCGGAGGGCATTTAATCAATTCTCAGAAAAAAGAGAACCCTAATTACAAGGGCGATACCCCTGATATTATAGTTGAAACAAGTAGTAAGTCATTACTCGGAGAAGCAAAAAAATCACTTCCGGACCCATCTACGTTCGTATCTAAAGAACAATATATAAAAAGTGTCATAGAAAATAAAATAATGGCACAACTAAAGAAATATGATGCTGATTTTGAAAATCTCAAGATCAAAGACCATGATGTTTTCTTACTCGTACCGGAACATAACAATGATGCATTAGGAATATTAAAATTTGATTATTTAGATAAAGACAAGCATTTTCAAAATAAATTTTTCCTCTTAGTGTATAATATCGGATTATTAGCAAATACTAAATCAATAATGGTTAAATTAGATTATGGGGAATGCTCGGATAGTTTACTTCTTGACAAACTAAAAAGAGCAATTAGGTACAATGAGGGCGACTTAGCAAAGGAGTTAGCAAAATTCAAGATATTTGAGGAGAATGAAAATTCTACCCCTGTTGAATATATTCTCACAATATTATGGACTAGCATTATTCCAGAGATATTAAAGGCAAATGATAAAGAACAGATTCTTGAGAGATATGCAAAGAAAGAGAATAAATTCACTGTCAAACTATCCAGTTTAATGGATTATCTGAACAAATTATATACTCTCCCAACTTATCCTAAATCTGATATTATGCACCATAATGACAGAAATCAGTTTAAAACAAAACCTGTCAAAGATGCTATGAAAATATTGATTAAGGTTGGACTTGCTACGGAGTTACAGAAAGAGAATAGTGATGTTAGCTGGGAAATACACCATAAACCGCTTCCAGAGAAGGACGAGATGAATTATTTTATTGGTAAAAGCTATGAAACACTGAACGAAAGAAAAGAAATAGATGCAACTGGAATTGAAAAATTAGATAAATTCATGAAGTAAACTACTGTTTAGGTGTGAGAAACATTTAAATATAAGTGTAATTATCGGTTAACAAAGAGTTACATTTTGTTAACAGGTGAAAAAATGGGTGTAGTCAGAGTTGATGATAAATTAATAAAAGATGTCCAAGAGTGGCTGGATGAGAACGGAAATAAATTCAAACATCCAACACTTTCCGCTTTTGTAAATAATGCTATCTACGAGAAGCTAAAAGAAGTTAAATCAAAAAAATAGGTGTTTAGATGAAAAAGAAACTAAAAATAATGTCGCTCTTTGCCGGTTGCGGCGGAATGGATTTAGGATTTCTTTTAGCTGAACATCCAGAATTTGCTTATGAACTTGCATGGGCAAATGATTTTGATAAATGGGCTTGCGAAAGCTACAAAAAGAATTTTAAGCATAACATTGTTTGCGGAGATATATGGAAAGTTGATTTTGATAAAACTCCAAAAGCAGATATTATTGTCGGCGGATTTCCATGCCAGGACTTTTCTATATTAAGAGGAGAAAAAAGACCGGGATATAATTCAAAACGAGGCTTATTATATACTCGATTTGTGGAAGCTGTCGCTAATAAATTACCGCTTTTTTTTGTGGCTGAAAATGTTAAAGGGCTTTTGACTGCAAATAATGGGTGGGCTATCCAGAAAATTAAACAAGATTTTGAAAAAGTGGATCATGTTGGTTATAATGTTCAATACAAACTAATTAATTTTGCTGATTATGGTGTTCCTCAAAGAAGAGAAAGAGTGATTATTGTAGGAGTAAGAAATGATTTAGGTTTGAACTTCGTTTTTCCAAAACCGACCCATAAAAACCGCCACATCTCTGCAAGTGAGGCATTAAAGGGAGTTGAAAAAATAAAATTAAACAATGAATTAATTAATACACAAGATTCTACTGTGGAAAAATTAAAACAAATACCGCCCGGTGGAAATTATAAGAATTTGCCCGGATATGAAAACAAAAATTGGATGAGCTTAATCTACAAAAGGCTACATCCAAATGAGCCATCTCCAACTATTGTAGCTAATGGCGGCGGTGGAACATGGGGTTATCATTATAAAGAACCTCGTCCTCTTACCAATAGAGAAAGAGCAAGAATTCAGACTTTTCCAGATGATTTTGAATTTGTCGGCTCAATTTCAGAAGTAAGAAAACAATTAGGGAATGCAGTTCCGCCACTAGGGATTAAACCGATAGCTGAACAAATTATAAAAACATTAAACAAAGAAATAGGTGATAGAAATATTAAATCTTATTCTTAAGTTCCTGCCAGTCGCTTTTTTTCCATCTTAAAGCATCTAAACAAGCAAGATGTTTTCCAGAAGAAATATCACCTAAACCCTCTACGGATTTGGCGGTATTCTCATCATAAAATCCTATTCCACCGACAACTACTTTGTTTTTTGCGGTTTCGTGTATTCTTAATGTTCCATTTTTCAAATCATTCTTCCAGACAAAACCAGCAATATATGCAGGAAATGGTTTTACATCAGGAATATTATCGCAAAGTAGTTTTATTTCTTTTTCATAATCAGCAACTTCTCCCAATTCCTGCCCCATTTTTACTAATTTCTCTAAGAAACCATTGCTTTTAATAAAACTCACCAAATGGTCGGTAGTTAGAGCTATTTTAATGAAAATAAATGCGTCAGAATGTTCAATCTGCGACCCAATATCCAGCCACATAGATTTTAACTTACTTGTCTTAATACTAATGTTTGTGTTGACATTCCGCCAGTTTCCATTATCTTTTACTTTTGTAATATCTGTCGGAAGAAATTGTTTTACATCTCCTACTTCTGATTCATCTAAGTCTATTTCTAAACCTAAGTTTTTCTTAAAGAATTTCTCTATTCCAATTTCGCCTAAAAATCCTCTTGTGAAATCTGTCCATCTTTGTCCAAAATCTCTTTGTCTTGAACTTCCAAAATCAGTTTTAGCAATATCTGCAATAACTAAAAGTCTAAATGAACGATAGAGTGCTTTTTTATAATCATCTTGGGAAAGAGTTATGGTGTTAGGCATCAATCTTTCAGTAAACCATTTTTCAAGATCAACAACATACGACTGCCCTCTTTTTTCTTTCCTGATTGCACCTGCTCGTATTCCTGCCGAAATTACTTCGCTTAATTCTGCAACGGTATATGGTGAAATATCATAAGTCTCAGATAATTTTTCAGCCATAAGTAAAGTATCTTCTTTTGATTTGGACTTTCTCCATTTAAATTCCATTTTTTACCAGTTTCCTGAGAACTTTATCAAAATCTTTCTTTATCTGATGTTCCCATACTTTAAGTATTAAAAATCCCTCTGATTTAAGAAGTTTTACGTTTTTTCGGTCTCTTTTCACGTTATTTTCAATTTTCGGTAGCCAATACTCTTTATTACTTTTTGGCTCTTTGTAACATTTTGGACACTTATGCCAAAAGCACCCATGCAGAAAAATAGCAGTGTTTGTATTTTTCAGCAGTAAGTCTGGAGAGCCAGAAAGAGCAGGGTGCATTTGGTGTTTTATCTTGTTGGCTTTAAGGTAAGAGTGTATCTTTTTTTCTTGGTCTGTCCATTTACTTCTAATATTAGACATACATTTAGTTCTTTGTTCTGTTGTTAAATTATCAGCCATTCATCATTCATTTATCGTTTAGTTTATATAAATTTTAACCCGATTCCCCCCGTTTTAGATTCATTAAAAAAATTTGGGAGAGCAAAGCGAACCGTTTATACAATGTTATAACCAGTTGCGAAGTGATTGGTTTCCGTTTTTCTTGTCGTATAAACGAAGGCAATAGCATTAAAAATATTTACGGCATCAGCCTCGTTAGAGGTAACAAAAGATTGTATTTAACGTATGGAATTTTACGAAGTCCCGAAAGCAAAAATTATCCCTCCAAATTTGAGGCAACCCACAAATTTGAGAGCTGGAAAATTTTTGCGTGGGATTTGGGTGAGTAACGCAGGGGCTTTGATGCCCCGAGTAACGCAACCGTAAAATTCCTGTTATACGTAGCGAACCTTTGATGGTGAGCGGAGTTTTTTTGTCACCGAAAATCTATTGGCGGCGTAGTTTTCACCAACTTTAAGAAGATTAAATCTCTGCCATAGCAGGCTAATTATCGTTGGGGGTGTTGAGTACGTTTTTCTTTATGGAGAGGGTGAAATAGACACTTTTTACTTTTATTTACTTATAGTTACTACTAATTTACTTTTAAAAACAGATACTTTTAAATACTTCTAATTACTTCTACTAAAAGTATGGATGTCAAACAGGTTAGAGAAATCATAGAGAAAGGGGAGAACCAAGAGGTTGAGTTTAAGGAGTCATTTCATAGTTCGCAGGATGTGAGTAAGATTTTATGCTCTCTTGCCAATACGTTAGGCGGAGTCTTTTTGTTGGGTGTAAGTGATAAGGGAGAGATTATTGGGCTCAAAGGAAATTTGGATGAGATTCAGCAACAGGTTTCTGCATCAAACCAGTCTATTTCTCCTGTTCCGTTAATCAGTATTGAAGTCCATAAACTTGATGGAAAAGACATTATCGCAGTAATTGTCCAGCGTTCTTCAGATACTGTGTATCATACGTTTCAGGGCGCTATTCATGTTCGCGTTGGCAGTACCACCAGAAGGC